>NZ_MUBM01000106.1 GCF_002154505.1 Streptomyces carpinensis
CCAGGCGCCCATGGGCGGCGAAGGGAACAACAACAACACCAACAACAACAGCAAGGGCAACGAGGGCAACAACAACCGCGGCGAGCGCGGCGAGCGCGGCCGCAGGCACCACAAGGAGGGCTGGATCCACATCAACGAGCGCTCCTACTCCGCCCACCCCAACGGCTGCATCACCGTGGTCAGCGGCCTGGGCTCCAACAGCTTCAACATCCGCAACGACAGCCGCAAGACCGTCGAGTTCTTCCGCGGGGTCACCTGCGACAACGGCGCCCCCGTCGCCACCGTCGGCCCGTGGAGCCAGAGCGACGGCGTGCAGGCCCGCTGCAAGGACGAGGACTTCAAGAGGCACGAGCACTTCAAGAAGGACGAGGACGACGAGAAGGGCAAGCACTTCAAGAAGGACGAGGACGACGAGAAGGGCGAGCACTTCAACAGGGACGAGGACGACTGCACGAAGGTCGTGCGCGTCAAGAACGGCGTGATCGGCAGCTTCCGCATCATCGAGCGCCACGGCTTCAAGGACGACCGGGGCGACCGGGGCGACGAGGGAGGCGAGTACTAAAGCCGGCCGTACGACGACGCAGCACCCCGGCCCGCCGTAATCAGGCCGGACACCGCAACCGAACACACAACACAGACACCCGACACACTGACACACACCAGAGAAACCCGGCCCGCCGTAATCGGGCCGGGCTTCTCGCGTCCGGGCCGAAAGGCGTTGCAGGCGGAGCCGTCGATCGGATAGAAGTAACTCGGATTCCTCGGCACCGAGGCTGAGGACCCGCGACAGCGAGAGGAGGGATAAGCCGATGATCCCCACGACCACCGCGCTTGTCTTCTCCCGGGGCACCAGCCACATCTGACCCCGGAACGGACGAGTGCCCTTCACCGGAGCATGCCTCGACCGTGGAACCGAACAACCTGACCATGCGTCCGATCGCCGGACGCGAAGAACTCGACCTCTTCTCCCGCCTGCCCTACGTCCTCAACGAGGAACTGGCGGACGACCTCGCCCAAGGCCATCGCCGGCCGGAATGGATGTGGGTGGCGCTGCTGGGGAACCGGCTGCTGGCCAGAGCAGCCTGGTGGAGCCGCGTGGGCAGCGACACCCCGTTCAACCTGGACATCCTGGATGTCGACGACAGCCTGTCGGCCGCCGAACGGGTGAAGATCGGAGTGCGGCTCCTGCACACCGCCATGTCCGCCACCGTCCCGGGCGGATCACCACCGCCGGAGTACAGCCGCTTCATCCCGCCCGACTGGCGTGACAAGGCCGCCACCAGATCCGTCGTCGAAGACCGCATGGCGATCGTGGAGCACGTCGGCGCCCGTCTGTTCGTGGAGCGGCTTCGCCTGGAGTGGCGACCGAGGACGCCGATCCCCGAGCCGAGCGGGCGTCTGGCCTTCCGGCCTCCTCGCGACCGGGCCGAACTGCCGGCCCTCATGACCCAGGCCCTGGACGGCACGCTGGACGCACACAGTCGCCGCGACCTGACCAGGATGTCCGCCGCCGCGGCGGCGACCAGACACTACGAGGACGAACTCGCGCGCTACACCAGCCCCCGGGACTGGTGGCGCATCGCGGTGCTGCCCGACGGGGAGCCGGTGGGATTCGTCGTCCCGGCCCACAACGGCTACAACGCGATCATCGCCTACCTTGCCGTACTCCCCCGCCATCGCGGCCACGGCTACATCGACGACATCCTCGCCGAAGGCACCCGGGTGCTTGCCGAACAGGACGTTTCTCGGGTTCGCGCGTCCACGGACCTGGGCAACCTCCCCATGGCCAACGCGTTTCGGCGCGCCGGGTACGTCAACTTCGGCCGCGAGATCAAGATGGCCTGGAGCTGACCCGCGACGGCGAGACGGCCACTTCCCCATGTGAGCCGTCTCGCCCACGCGGTAGGTCACCAAGTGCCGTGCATCCGGGGCTGGTCAGTGATCTGCGTCGTCGGTGACGAGGAATGCCGGTCGCGAACTGTCCCAGCCGGGCACGTTCAGCGCGTTGAGCGCCGAGACGATCCGCTTCTCCTCGTAGAGGAAGTGAGTCTCCATCAGCGCCGCGAGGCTGTCCAGTTCACGTCGGACTTCTGTCGGGTCGTCCTTCTTCCGCTCCAGTTGGCCGACAAGCGCGTCGAGCCGTTGCAAGGAGGCGTCCACGAGCTGGTGGTCGCGGCGCAACTCCGCCAGAACCGGGCGCAACTGAGGGAAGCGATCGGCGACTTCGGGAAACGCGGCGCTCTCCTCACCGGTGTGGTGCCGGTTCAGTGCCGAGCAGAAGGTCAGGCAGTGGGTCCGCAGCTCGCGGAGTTGCGTGCCGTCGGCGAGATAGGCATCGACGTCTTCACGTAGCGCGGCGAGCTCCTCGCGGAGCCAGAGGTGTACTTCGATCAACTGGTTGCCGAACGCCGCCAGGCGCTCGTGGGATGTGACCAAGGTCGTCCCTCGGTTTCGGCGCCTCCATGCCCTCGGCGGTCTCTTTGCCGGATGCACTGCGACGCTGGCACAAGGTCCTATCGCCGCGAAAATGATCTGTCAATCGAGTCGGAGCGGGCCAGATGCAGGCGTGAGGCGCTCAGGCCCGCCGCAATTCCGCCGGCCTCTTCGTCGCGGCCTGATCAGCCAGGTCATCGACCGGATGCTCCCGTTCCCGCTGCCGACGAGCCGGCCAAGCACCCGAGATCATCGCCGGCGGATTCGCGGAGACGATCGGCCTCGCCGTCGACAGCGAGGCGCACATCGCCTGCGTCTCCGACCTCGGCGGCCACCTCCGCGCGGTCCCGCTGCCAGGCGGCCCCGCCTCTCCTCAGGAGCAGCGCGACATCGTCGCACCGCCCTTCCCGCTGACCGGCCTGGCGGGCCTCGGCCGGCGGCCGGTCACGCTGCTTCGTCAGGTGGCCGGCCAGGAGTCCCTGCACCGGCGTGGACGGTCCGTGGCGCCTGCCGTACGAGTTCCGTAGCCGGGACACGACGGTGTCCGGCGTCCTCCGTGCGGACGAACGGGCGGGCCGCACCCCCTCGTATCCTGGTCTCCGTGCCATCGTCCCGCCTTCACCGTGTCGCCGTCCTTGTGCTCGAGGGTGCCAAGCCGCTCGATGTCGGCATTCCGGCGCAGGTGTTCACGACCCGCGCGAGCATGCCGTACGAGGTGCGGGTGTGCGGGGCCGCGCCCGGTCTGGTGACCGGCGGCGACGGTCTGTCGTACTACGTCACCCACGGCCTCGACACGCTCGAGTGGGCCGAAATCGTCTTCATCCCCGGGTACCGCTTCCCGGACCGCGACGACCCTCCGCAGGTCGTCGTCGACGCGCTGATCGCCGCGCACGCCCGGGGCACGCGGCTCGCCGCCATCTCGACGGGCGCCTTCGCGCTCGCGGCAACGGGCCTGCTGGACGGCAGGCGCGCCACGACGCACTGGCACTACTCGCGGGCACTCGCCGCGAAGCATCCACTCGTCCAGGTCGACGAGAACGTTCTGTTCGTCGACGAGGGCAGCGTGCTGACGTCGGCCGGTGCCGCCTCGGGAATCGACCTGTGCCTGCACATTCTGCGCGGCGACCTCGGGGTGGCTGCGTCGAACCACGCGGCCCGGCGTCTGGTCGCGGCCCCCTACCGCAGCGGTGGTCAGGCGCAGTACGTGCCACGCAGCGTGCCCGAGCCGCTCGGCGAGCGGTTCGCCGCCACCCGCGAGTGGGCGCTGCACCGGCTGGACGAGGCCCTCACGCTCGAGGTGCTCGCCCGGCATGCGGCGGTCTCGCCGCGTACGTTCTCGCGGCGCTTCGTCGAGGACACGGGGTACACGCCGATGCAGTGGGTCATGCGAGCCCGCATCGACGTGGCCCGTGAGCTGCTCGAGCGTTCGGAGCGGAGCGTCGAGCAGATCGCCGCCGATGTGGGTCTGGGCACCGGGACGAATCTGCGGCAGCACTTCCAGCGCATCCTCGGCACAACACCCAGCGAGTACCGGCGGACCTTCGCCCAGGGCGAGTAGTCCGCCACCACCGTGGCGCGATCCTTTCGAACCATGGCGATCGCGCCGCTGTCGCGGGCGGACGCCCCACGCGACGCTGGTGGCGAACCGAAGGGACACGATTCATGACTCGCATCGCCATCAACGGATTCGGCCGCATCGGACGCAATGTGCTGCGCGCGCTGCTCGAACGCGGCAGCGACCTCGAGGTCGTCGCCGTCAACGACCTCACGGAGCCCGCCACCCTCGCGCGGCTGCTCGCCTACGACACGACGGCCGGCCGGCTCGGTCGCCCGGTGACCGCCGACGGGGACGCCCTGGTCGTCGACGGCCGCCGCATCGTGGTGCTCGCCGAGCGCGAACCGGCGCAGCTGCCGTGGGCCGAACTCGGCGTGGACATCGTGCTGGAGGCGACGGGCCGCTTCACGTCGGCCAAGGCCGCCCGTGCACATCTCGACGCGGGTGCCAAGAAGGTGCTCGTCAGCGCGCCGTCGGACGGCGCCGACGTCACGCTCGCGTTCGGGGTCAACACCGACGCGTACGACCCGGACGTGCACACGATCGTCTCGAACGCCTCGTGCACGACCAACGCGCTTGCGCCGCTGGCCGCGGTGCTCGACGAACTCGCCGGTATCGAGCACGGCTTCATGACGACGGTGCACGCCTATACGCAGGAGCAGAACCTTCAGGACGGTCCGCACCGCGACGCCCGCCGCGCCCGTGCCGCCGCTGTCAACATCGTGCCGACCACGACGGGCGCCGCCAAGGCGATCGGTCTCGTGCTGCCGAACCTCGACGGCAAGCTGTCGGGCGACTCGATCCGCGTGCCCGTCCCGGTGGGTTCGATCGTCGAGCTGAACACGACCGTCGCCCGCGACGTGACGCGCGACGACGTGCTGGCGGCGTACCGTACCGCGGCGGACGGGCCGCTCGCCGGCATCCTCGAGTACTCGGAGGACCCGCTCGTGTCTTCGGACATCACGGGCAACCCGGCGTCGTCAATCTTCGACTCCGCACTCACCCGGGTCGACGGCCGCCACGTCAAGGTGGTCGCCTGGTACGACAACGAGTGGGGCTTCTCCAACCGTGTGATCGACACGCTCGAACTCCTCGCCACCGGCTGACCTGGGTTCCGGGGGTGGGCCCTCGGTCGTTCTCCCGCAGCGGGCCGAGGGCGGCTCCGGGAGTACCGCCGCTGTCCGGCTGCGGTACGCCGAGGTGAACATCTGGAAGGACCCCGACGCGGCGGTGTTCGTCCGCTCGGTCGCGGACGGGAACAAGACCGTGCCGACGGTGACCGTGGCCGGCAGGGCGATGGTCAACATCCCTCGAAGAAGCGGCGGATGGAGGCAGTCGGCCTGCTCACCGCACCTGCTCTCCGAGACCGTCTGACGTATCCTCACACGCGTGCGGCATCAGTCGTCGGCTGACGAACACAGCCGTCCGAGCACAGGGCCGGCCGGCTCCGTGTCCGTGGTGGTTTCCGTGGTCAGCACGGAGGCGCCCGCGGCCGTGACGGGAGAGGCTGTGACCACAGCGATCGGGCCCGGAAGCACACCGGGCCGATCTTTACCACGACCACAGGGGTGACCATGAGCAGCGCCAAGGGCGGTACGTACGAGGGGTTCACGGCCGAGGAGAAGGCCGCGATGAAGGACCACGCCCGAGAGCTGAAGGCCGCGTCGCGCCGCACTTCGAGCGCGGACAAGGCGGCGCAGGCGGAGCGCGACGTGCTCGCGAAGATCGCCGAGATGCAGGACTCGGACCGCGTCATGGCCGAGCGCGTCCATGCCGTCGTCACGGCCGCCGGCCCGGCCCTCGCGCCGAAGCTGTGGTACGGGATGCCCGCCTACGCTCTGGACGGCAAGGTCGTCTGCTTCTTCCAGAGCGCGGAGAAGTTCAAGTCGCGCTACGCCACGCTCGGCTTCAGCGACCAGGCGAAGCTGGACGAGGGCACGATGTGGGCGACCGGTTTCGCCCTGACCGATGTCACGGCCGAGGTGGAGGCGAGGATCGCCGAGCTCGTGAAGCAGGCGGTCGGCTGAGGCGCACGCCCGGCGCACGGGGGGACGGGGCCGGTCGGCGGGTGAGCCGGCCCACGCGCTCGTCCCGCCAGGGCGTCCTGTCGTGCGGGTCATCCGACGGGGACGGGTGCCAGGCCGAGGTCGGCGAGCGCCGCCGTGCCGACGGCGGCATGGCCTTCCCCGGCGAGCAGCAGTGTGCGCGCCGACTGGTAGCGGCAGCCGGCCGCGTCGAATGCCGCCGCGGCGGCGAGCTGCCGTGTCACGTCGCCGTCCAGAAGTGCTTCCGCCCGGTCCAGTTGGGCGATGGCGACCGGGTTGCCGCCGACGGTGGCCCGGGCGGCTTCGATCCGGTCCCGGGCGTCCGGGTGCCCGGCGAGCACCGCCGCTTCCGCCCGGAGCGCCACGTACCAGTGCAGCCAGATCCAGGAGACCCACTTCCACACCTCATCCGGCGTCGGTGCGACGCGCTCCAGGGCCGCGTCGGCGTCTCCGTGATGGAGCAGGACCATGGCGTCGCAGACCGCACCGTAGCCATGGCGGTGCTCCGCCACGGTGCCCGCCTGGTCGGCGATCGCGAACCAGGTCGCCCGGGCGTCGTGGTCGCCGCGCAGGCCGTGGATCATCGCCACCGACGCGGCGGCCGGGCCGAGGGAGAACGACCGCTGCCTGCCACTGCGCTCCCACGCGTCGAGGAATCTCACACTGTTCGCGCGTACTTCGTCGCCGTGACCGGCGAACGCGTCCGCGACCAGCAGCCAGGACGTGCCGTGATGGCCGACCTCCGCCAGCAGCGGCTGGTCGGCGAGCTGTCTTCCCCACCTGCGGGCCTGCGGCAGTTCACCCACGCCGAGGGCCGTTCCCGCGGCCATGGCGAGGGCGTCCACCAGCTCGTGCGTGCCGGCCGGGGTGTGCGGTAGCGGCGCCAGGACGTCGATGCGGCGCCGGACCGCGACGGCGGCGCCGAAGGGGTCGCCGGCCCAGCTCCGCGCGCCGGAGAGCGCGTCGAGGGCGGCGGATTCGGCCACCGGGTCGCCCGCCCGCCGAGCGAGCTCGACCGCCCGTTCGGCCAGCGCGACCGTCTCCTCCACGGTGTTGTCCTGATCTGCCTGAACCGCGCCGTAGGCGTCCGCGACCGCGGCCTCGGCCAGCGCGACGGCGGCCTCGGCAGCAAGGTCGCCGTCGCCGGACAGTTCTCGCGCACGTGCCAGCACGGCCGTCACCTCGTCCACCGCCGGAATCCGTGTGAACGCGCTGGAGAACCGGTACGCGACGGTGGCGGCGGCCGCCAGGTCGCGGCCGGCACCGGAGGTGTCCCCGGTCTGGCGGGCGGCCTCGGCGGCGGCGTGGTGCAGGCGGAACATGTCGTCGCCCACCCTGCGGCAACCGGCCACCCCAGCCGCCTGCCGCAGCGCCGCGGCACCGGCGGCCCCGTCGGCGAACTGCCGTAAGCGCCCCATTGTCATGAACGCAACGGTCCGGGTCTGAACGATCGGTGACTCCCCGGGGACGCGCACCTTCACGCGGCCGGTGGCCGCGTCACGGGAAGCTCCCATCTGACCTCGCCTTCGTGCCAGTGACCGGTGCGCGCCAGGCCGGCAGCAGCGGCGACGGCAGCGGACGCGTGGTGATCCGGACGGATGTGGGCACGGATCACCCGCACACCCTGCTGCCGCAGCCGGGCCACCAGTCCTCGTGCCGCCTCGGTGGCGATCCCGCGCCCTTGCCACGGAGTACCGACCACCCAGGCGATCTCGGCCACGCAGCCGCGCTCGGCGGCAGTGATCGTCGCCTGCACGGTCCCGGTCAGGCAGTGCTCGTCGCGGAGACGGATCACCCAGTTCCACCATGTCTCGGACGGACGGGGCGAGCCGGCCACCAGGCGTTCGTACCGTGCCCGCAAACCCTGCGGACTGTGCGGGGCACCCCCGATGAACACGTGCAGGGCCGGGTCGGAGAGCACCTCGGCCATCTCGTCCGCGTGCTCGACGGCGAGCGGCACGAGGCTCAGCCTGCCGGTCTCGATGGCCCCGATCCTCATGGCGTGCACGCTGTCCCCCGACCGACCTCTCCCGCTGCCGGACTGCCGAGGCGGACCAGTTCCAGCGCCTCGTTCAGGTTGTGCTCGGCGATGTCCGCCATGGACGCCCGGTCGGGGAAGCCCCCGTCGAGCAGTCTCAGTGGCCCAGCCGTCAGCGAGAGCCTCAGCGCCAGCATGTAGAGCGCGAGCCGGTCCTCGTCCAGGCCGTCCACGGCCAGCGCCGGGTAGGCGTCTGCGAAACGGATCCGCAGAAAGACGTGCTCCCACTCGACGTCGAAGTACATCGTGCCCTCGATGTCGACCACCACGGGGTTCCCGTCCGCGTCCACCAGCACATGATCGGGCCCCAACTCCCCGTGTACGAGCGCGTACTCCGCTCGCGGCCGGATCGCGGCCGCCAGGTCCTGCAGGCGCTCCTCCAACCGGACCCGGGCCGCCGCGATCCGCGGATCGCG
>NZ_MUBM01000107.1 GCF_002154505.1 Streptomyces carpinensis
GGGTGGGGCGGGGCTGTGGCCGCCGGTCAGAAGCCGGTCAGAGTGATCTTCCCGATGGCCGTGCCCGATTCCAGGATGCGGTGCGCCTCGCGCAGGTTCGCCGCGTTGACCGGGCCCAGGTCCCTCGTCGCGGTACTGACCAAGGTCCCGGCGTTCACGAGGCGGGCCACCTGCGTGAGGATCTTGTGCTGACGGTCCAGGTCCTCGGTCCCGTAGAGCGAACGGGTGAACATGAACTCCCAGTGGAAGCTGATGCTCTTCGGCTTCAGCACGCCGATGGGAAGGGCCTCGAAGTCGTCGATGGCCACCACGTTCCCGAACGGGTTGAGCGCTTCGGCGTAGGTCGGCAGGTTGCGGTCGGTACCCGCGGTGCTGAAGACATGGTCGATGCCGTGCGGAGCCACCTCGGCCAACTGCGGCTTCAGGGGCCGGTGGTGGTTCACGACGTGGTGTGCGCCCATGCGCCGTGCGAAGTCCTCCGTCTCCGGCCGGGACGCCGTACCGATCACCGTCAGGCCGGTAAGGGCGTTCGCCAACTGGCTGACCATCGCCCCCACACCGCCGGCGGCCGCGGTCACCAGCAGGGAACCGGTCTCGTCCAGCAGGTCGTGGTGCAGTCCGAGCCGCTCGAAGAGGCCCTCCCAGGCGGTGAGGGAGGTCAGGGGCAGCGCCGCGGCCTCGGTGAAGGTCAGCGTGGTCGGCTTCAGGGCGACGATCCGCTCGTCGACCACGTGGTACTCGGAGTTGGCGCCCGGCCGGTTGACGGCACCGGCGTAGAACACCTCGTCGCCCGGCTCGAACCTCTCCACCTGCGGGCCGACCGCGACGACGGTGCCCGCGGCGTCCCATCCCAGCACGCGGTTCTCGCCGCCGGGATTCTCGTGCTGCCGGATCTTGTAGTCGACCGGGTTGACGGCTACCGCCTCGACCCGCACCAGAAGGTCACGCGGCCCTGGCTCGGGCAACGGCAGCTTGACGTCGAGCAGGCACTCGTCGTCGGTCACCGGCAGGTTCGCCCGGTAGGCGACGGCACGCATCGTGGCGCTGGACATGTTCAATGGCCCTTTCGATCGGATGGATCGGGCGATGGGAAGTGCCCGGTCACATGGGTGGGATCACGGCCCGGAAGGCCGTCGAGGGCGGCCGGTCCCCGATGCCCGGCACCTCCTGCCCGCCGCGGTCGGCGCAGCGCTCCCCCGGCGCCGCGCCGACCGCGCGGTGTCTGTGGGTCCGAACGCGGGAGGCCGGCCGTCGGCGGGTCAGGACACCTCGACGTTCTCCAGTCGAACCGAGACGACCAGCGGGTCGGGGATCCTGTGGCCGTTCTCGTCCCGGCTGTAGATCATCCGCGTGGTGGGGACGACCAGCCCCGACACTTCCTGGTGGCCCGAGACGTAATGGGCCGCGGGCGTGTTTCCGGCGATCTCGACGCTGTAGTCCCGCCGCCGGATCAGGCCGTCGGAGTCGACGTAGACGGTCTGCTCGGTGCTGAGGGTGGCGATGCTGTCGGGAAAGACGATGTGCAGACGCCGGAACTTCTCCCCGTCCTCGGTCCACGGATCGATCTCTTCCGTCCGCACGCCCGGATACGTCAGCGACAGCGGCTCGGCAAGATACGTCCACATGGCGCTGCCGGAGAAGTAGGCCAGCTGGAGCCTGCTCCACGGGGTCATCAGGTCATGTCCCGCGAAGGAGGCACGAGGATCGGTCAGTTCCTCGATCACCTTGCCGTCGGAGTCCTCCACCGCCACCCGGTCGGCGGAGAACGACGTGTGATGGTCGGGGTGGAAGAACGGCTTCTGGGACACGTACTCGCGGTGCAGGTCGACGGTGACGTCGACGTCGTTCAGGGCACCCGGGTGGCCCTTCATGCCCCACAGGGCTCCGCCGAAGAACTGGCGGGCGCTGATCCGACGGGCCTCCTCCCAGTGCGAGCGGCCGCCGTAGGCGTCGAAGATGGTGGTGAGCAGGTCGGACATGGTTGACTCCCTGTCAGGTACGTGGGCTAGCTGAGGAACTCGTTGACGTCCTTGGCCACTTCGGCCGGGTACTGGAACAGGGACGCGTGGGCGGCGTCCGGGTAGATGCGGACCCGGGCGTCGGGGATCAGACCGGCCATCAGGTAGCTGGCCTTGGTCGGGATCATCAGGTCGTTGTCGCCCTGGACGATGAGCGTGGGGCACTGGATGCCGGTGAGGCGTTGCAGCGCGGAGTGGTCCGGGATGCCCCACTCCAGCACGGCGTCGTACTGGGCGTCGCGCGCGGCGAGGCTGCTGGGGACGTCGCGGTTCTCGCCGCGGGCGGAGAACCGGCCGAGGAACTGCTGCCCCTTGGCACGGCTGGTGTCGGTGTGGGCGAAGAAGATGTACAGCAGGTCCTCGGCGGTGGGCACCGTGGCGCGGGCGTGCGTCTCGATGTCCTTGCGCCAGCCGTGCATCCCGGGCGCGCCCTTCGGGCCGGTGCCGGCGAGGATCAGCCGGCGGATCAGGCGCGGCCTGATCAGCGCCATGTCCTGCGCGGCGAAGCCGCCGATGGAGAAGCCGAGCAGATCGATCCGCTCCAGCTCCAGCGCGGCGGTGAACGTGATCATCTGCCGGGCCATCTCGGCGACCGTGGTGGCCGGGGTGCCGGTGGAGGAGGCCACTCCCGGGTAGTCCACCAGAATGACCTCGCGCTCGGCGGCCAGCGCGTCGACAAGCCCGGGGTCCCAGTTGTCGAGATTGCCGGTGAAGTGCTGCAGCATGACGAGCGGCACCTCACCGCCGGAACCGAGCCGACGATAGGCGTAACGGACGCCTTCCGCCTCGACGAACTGGGTGGGGGCGGTCTGATGGGTGACGGTGGCCACGGGTTCTCCCTGCCGGAACGGGGTCGCGATCTTGGGTGGTGAAACCTGGAGCGGCTCTCCGTGGGCACGCCGTCCGTTCCCGAACGGACCGTGCGCCGGCGGCTTCTCAGGTCGGGAGGAGCCGCCGTGTCCTGCCGCGGAACCAGCATCACCGGGCCAAGTGGAAACTTTGTGTCGAACGTCTTGACTCCGGCCCCGCCGTGCGGGGTGTGGTCGAGGACGCGGTGCGCCGCGCTTTCGTCATGGTCGGAGCGGAGGGCGCCGCCGGCTCAGTGCTGAGTTCCGGCCCAGCACGGGACGGCCCCGCCCGGGCACATGACGGTGACGTTGCCGTCCGCCCTGGGCACTCGTTCCGCCCCGAGGCTGTCCGTGGCCTCGGGCTGGACCCCTCGGGGCGGCCTCGTAGTGGTCGATGTGAAGCGAAGCAGGGCCGACCGGGATGCTGCGGCCCGGCATCGGCCCCGCAATCAGATGCCGCCGGCGCCGCCAAGGAACGACAACCGCACCTGACGGTTCGTGTTGTCGCGGTTCGTGTCCACCAGGCACACCGACTGCCAGGTGCCCAGTTCCATACGGCCGCCGAGGACCGGGATGGTCGCGTGGGGCGGGACGATGGCGGGCAGGACGTGGTCGCGGCCGTGGCCTGGGCTGCCGTGGCGGTGCTGCCAGCGGTCGTCCGCGGGCAGGAGGGTGTGCAGGGCGGCGAGGAGGTCCTCGTCGCTGCCGGCACCGGTCTCGATGATCGCGATGCCGGCGGTCGCGTGCGGCACGAAGAGGTTCAGCAGGCCGTCACGGCCGTCGGAGGTCTCCCGCAGGAAGGTCTCGCAGTCGCGGGTGAGGTCGACGACCGTCTCCCGCGAGCCGGAGGCGACGTTCAGCACTCGGGTGGTGAAGGCACGTGACATGCATCCCATCCTCCTCGATCCCCGGGAAGAACCCCGCTCCCGGCGCGGTTTGTTGCTGACGTGGACAGCACACGCGAGGTCGAAGTGGTCGTCATCGGGGCCGGTCAGGCAGGACTGTCGGGCGCGTACCACCTGCGGCGCACCGGGTTCGAGCCGGACCGTGACTTCGTGGTGCTCGACCACTCCCCCGGTCCTGGCGGTGCCTGGCAGTTCCGGTGGCCGTCGTTGACGTACGGCAAGGTGCACGGCATGAACTCGCTGCCGGGGATGGAGCTTACGGCCGCCGATTCCGCGCGGCCGTCGTCCGACGTCATCAGCGAGTACTTCGCCGCTTACGAGCGCGCCTTCGACCTGCGGGTGCGGCGGCCGGTGGACGTACGAGCCGTACGGGAGGGCGATGCGGGACGACTGCTCCTGGAGACCTCGGACGGTGCGTGGTCGACGCGAGCCCTGATCAACGCGACCGGCACCTGGGACCGTCCGTTCTGGCCGCGCTATCCGGGGCAGGAGACCTTTCGCGGGCGGCAACTGCACACCGCTCAGTACGCGGGGCCCGAGGAGTTCGCCGGGCAGCGGGTGATCGTGGTCGGCGGGGGCGCGTCCGGCACCCAGCACCTGCTGGAACTCGCGCCGTACGCGGCCGCCACCACCTGGGTGACCCGGCGCCCGCCCGTCTTCCGTGAGGGGCCGTTCGACGAGAACGTGGGCCGTGCCGCGGTGGCGCTCGTCGAGGAAAGGGTGCGGCAGGGGCTGCCGCCCCGGAGTGTCGTCTCCGTCACCGGACTGCCCCTGAACGACGCCATCAGGCAGGGCCTGGAGGACGGGGTGCTGGACCGCCGGCCGATGTTCGACCGGATCACGCGGGACGGTGTGGAGTGGAGCGACGGGCAGCGCGTCACGGCCGACGTCATCCTCTGGGCGACCGGGTTCAGGGCCGCGCTCGGTCACCTGACACCGCTCGGGCTGCGCGAGCCGGGGGGCGGCATCCGCGTCGAGGGGACCCGGGCGGTCGCCGACCCCCGGGTTCACCTGGTCGGCTACGGTCCCTCGGCGAGCACCATCGGCGCCAACCGGGCCGGGCGCGCGGCCGTGACGGACATCCGGCGCCTGCTGGCGGCCGAGGACCCGGCCGCCGCTGCCTGACGCAGGACCTTCGCTTCGCGGGGCCGTTCGCCTGCGGCCGGTGTCACTGCGCCGGCTGTCTGCTGCGGCTCCTGTCACGGCGTCGGCTGTCGGCTGCGACCCGTGTCACGGCGTCGGCCGGCCGCTGTGGCTCCTGTGCTGTGCCAGGCTTCGCTGCCGGGCGTTGAACTCGGCCACGTTGCGCTGGTGCTGGGCGTAGTCGGAGGAGAAGCGCGTGTCCCCCGGCCCCACGGTGACGAAGTACAGCCAGTCGCCCGGGGTCGGGTTGAGCGTGGCGTGCATCGCGTCCTCGCCGGGGTTGTCGATGGGAGTCGGCGGCAGCCCCATGCGCCGGTAGGAGTTGTAGGGGTTGTCCAGCCGGGTGTCGTCGATGGTCGTACGGAGAGTGAAGCGGTCGAGGCCGTAGTTGAGGGTGGAGTCCATCTGCAGCGGCATTCCGCGTTCGAGCCGGTTGAAGACCACGCGCGCCACCTTCCCCATGTCGGACCTCGTGGCCGCCTCGGCCTGGACGATGCTCGCGATGGTGACCGTCCGGTAGAGGCTCATGGGGTTGCGCTGGGCACCCGCGGCGATCGGCACCCGGCCGAACCTCTTGTTCGCGGTGTCGACCATGGCGGACAGCAGCGACATCGGGGTCGCCCCGTCACCGACCGGGTAGGTCGCCGGGAAGAGGTAGCCCTCCGGGTTGCCCCCGGCGGTGTCCGGCAGCTTCAGCCCGGCCTTGGCGACCGACTGCCTCGTACTGCCGGCCGGCAGGGCGAGGACCTTGTCGACGGCGGCGTACACCTGGCCGGCGCGCCAGCCCTCCGGGATCACCAGAGTGCGCGAGCGGGACCCGGCTCCATCCAGGATCAGCAGCGGCACGGCCACGGCGGCGGCCGTCAGGACGGCCCCGGCCACGGCGAGGACCAGCCGGCCCCGGCGCGGCACTCTGATGGTCTTCCGTGACGGAGTGTTCGTCTCCATGCGGGCACGGTAACCCCCAGAGGGTCATAAACCTGGCATATCTTCAGCTTGTCGTTTCAAATTGGGGGTCCCGGCTCGTCGGCTCCAGTCGGGCGTCCCGGCGGACCAGTGCCGCATAGCGCCCGTCGTGTTCCAGCAGCTCCTGGTGGGTGCCGCGTTCCGCCACCCGGCCGGAGTCCAGGACCACGATCTGGTCGGCATCCCGGACAGTGGACAGGCGATGCGCGATGGTGAGGGTCGTCCGGTTGGCGGACAGGGCGTCGATGGCCTCCTGCACGGCGGCCTCCGTGCGGGTGTCCAGGGCGCTGGTGGCCTCGTCGAGGATGAGGACGGGCGGGTCGCGCAGGATGGTGCGGGCGATCGCCAGGCGCTGCTTCTCGCCGCCGGAGAAGCGGTGGCCGCGCTCGCCGACGACGGTGTCGTAGCCGTCGGGCAGGGCGGCGATGTGGTCGTGGATCTGGGCCGCCTTCGCCGCCGCCCGGAGTTCGTCGTCGGTGGCGTCCGGCTTGGCGAACCGCAGGTTCTCGGCCACCGAGGCGTGGAAGAGGTACGTCTCCTGCGAGACCACTCCGACGGCACGGGCGAGCGTGTCGAAGTCGAGGTCGCGCACGTCGACGCCGTCCAGGGTGACGCGGCCGCCGGTCACGTCGTACAGCCGGGGCACCAGGTAGCCGAGCGTGGACTTGCCCGCGCCGGTGGGGCCGACGATCGCGAGGCTGCTGCCCGCCGGGACCGTGACGTCGATGCCGTCGAGGATGGGGCCGCCCTTGTCGTCGTAGTGGAAGGCGACGTCCTCGAAGCGGACCTCGCCCTTGACGCGGTCGAGGCGGACCGGCTGCTCGCGCTCGGTGATGTCGATCGGCAGGTCCAGGTACTCGAAGATGCGCTGGAAGAGCGCCAGCGAGGTCTGGATCTGGACGCCGGTCGCCAGCAGGCTCACGGTCGGCCGGAACAGCCCCTGCTGAAGCGAGACGAAGGCGACGATGGTGCCGATGGAGACCTTCGGGCCGCCGAGCTGGAGGGCCATGCCAGCGGTCCAGTAGATGACGGCCGGCATGGCGGCCATGACGATGGTGATGACGGCCATGCGCCAGCGCCCGGCCATGTTCGACCTCACCTCGAGGCCGACCAGGCGTTCGGACTCCTCGGCGAAGGACGCGGAGAGCGAGTCGGAGCGGCCCATCGTGCGGCCGAGCAGGATGCCGCTGACCGAGAGCGACTCGGTGACCGTCGCGGCCATCGCGGCCATCTGCTTCTGACGCTGGGTGGTGATCCTCTTGCGCTCGTTGCCGACCCGGCGGCTGATCCAGACGAACACCGGGAGCAGGAGCAGCGAGACGATCGTCAGCCGCCAGTCGAGGGCCACCATCGCGACGATCGTGGCGACCACGCTGGTGACGTTGGAGACCAGCGAGGTGGCGGTGGAGGTGACGGTGGCCTGCATACCGCCGATGTCGTTGGCGATGCGGGACTGCACCTCGCCGGTGCGGGTGCGGGTGAAGAAGGCGAGCGACATGCGCTGCAGCCGGCCGTAGACGGCGGTGCGCAGATCATGCATGACGCGCTGGCCGACGGTCGTGGAGATCAGGGTCTGCAGGACCCCGAAGACGCTGGTGAGGACGGCACTGAGGATCATGCCCGCGGCGAGCAGGCTCAGCAGTCCGGTGCGGCCCTGCGGGATCGCGACGTCGAGGGTCTCCTTCAGCAGGAACGGCGTGGCGACGGAGACCAGCGAGGAGGCGCCGACCAGCAGGCCGACGATGGCGAGCCTGGCCCGGTAGGGGCGGAACAGCCGCAGGATGCGGCGGACCTGCCGGGGCTGCTCCCCGGCGTCGGCGGGCGGGGTCCAGGAGGGGTGGTGGTCGGGATGCATGAGCTCCTACGGGGGTGGGCGGGCGCCTGCCCTGGCTTGCGGCGGCGACGACTGACGGATCCTAGCTCATTGTTACCTATGCTCACAATGAACGTCATCCTGATATTGTTCCCGCATGACCACCCCGGATCCCGACGGCCTCCTCGCCGAGCAGCTGCTGCGGCTCACCCGACGGGTGCACCGCATCCAGAAACACCACCTGGAGCAGCACGCCCTGGGCATCACACCGGCCCAGTCCAGACTGCTGCGCACTCTTGCGCACTTCGGCGAGCCGCCGCGCATGGCGGACCTCGCCGAGTCCCTGGAGGTGGTGCCTCGCGCGGTGACCACGCTCGTGGACGGGCTGGAGTCGAGCGGCAAGGTGCGCCGGGTTCCCGACCCGGTCAACCGACGGGTGATCCGCATCGAACTGACCGATGACGGGCGCACCGCCCTGCGGGAGCTGCACAGCGCGCGCCGGGCCGCCGCGGCGGAGATCCTGGCGCCGCTGACGGGCGAACAGCGCGAGGCGCTCGGCGGGTTGCTGGACACGCTGGTGGGCGCGGCACCGGCACGGGGGCGAGGCCGCTGCTGAGGCAGGCCGGCCGCTGGGCCAGAGCACGGGGCCGGTATCCGGCTCGACCCATCGGCGGGCCCACGGAACCGCCGAACCAGGGGCCCACGGAACCACCGGTCCGCCTGTCCATCCGTCCGCCGAATCAGCGGCCCAGCGCGGGGTCGGCCGATGGACGGTGGGACAGGCCGGTGAAGCCTCCCGTGAACTGGCCGACGCCCCCGGCGCGTTGGGCCTGGCTCGTCCGACGGGCTACGCCTCCAGGTTGGCCCTGTCGCCCATCACCACCACGGGCCTGTCCTGCGGGTCGAGCCTGCGCAGCAGATACCTCATCGCGGACTCCGGAACACTGACGCAGCCCAACGTGCCGTCCCCGTGGTCCAGATGCAGCCAGATGCCGCCACCCTTCGACTGACCCATGGGGCGGGTCGGGTCGTCGGGGCGGGTGCCCGGCACACGGTTGTAGTCGATGGCGATGACGTAGTCGAAGTCGTGCCAGTGCGCCTCGTCCCAGTAGTACGGGGTCTGGAAGGCATCCTCGTCCTGGGTGTACGGCAGAAGGGTGCCCGGGTCGTCGCGGATGCCGCCCGCGTCGGAGAGCGTGTACACGCCCACCGGGCTGCGTCTGTCGTCTTCGCGATGGTTCGTCGTCCAGCCCCGCTTGCCGTTGTGCGCCGGCCAGCTGCGGATCCGCTGCCAAGTGGTCCCGCGCTTCTCGTAGAGCACGAGCGTGGAGTCCGGCGAGTCCTCCTGCTCCCCGTACACCGCGACTACTTGACGGGTACCCACGGGCACCTGCTGCCACATCCGTTCGCCGATGCCCGGCACACGAGCCGGGGCCGACCGCACGGCCGGGCCGGACCGTGCGGTCCCCGAGGGACCTCCGGGTCTCGGCACGTCCCGGTGGCGGTCCTCGGTCCGCTCACCACCGCACGCGGCCAGGGTCGTCAGAAAAAAACCGCAGGCCGCAGCCGCGACCATCGCACGCCTTGCACCACCGCTTCGCATGAACCCATGGTGGCCATCACGATACGGACGATCTACTTGTGATTGGTCCAAACAGCCTTATCCGCGTCCCATTGGGATGTGCGGAGCATGTCGGTCGGCCCCGGAAACACAGCGGACGCACGGGGCGCACGGGCACTCGAGGTACGCCCGAAGCGGCCAATGCGGTTCCCCCGCGCGGAAAACCGCTTGCGTCTCGCGACTCCGCGCAGCAACGCTGTCACGACTTGTCGCCGCCCTCCGCGGCCCCTTCCGCCCCTGACACGAGCTACTGGGACGTCATGCAGATTCAAGACCTTCCGTATCCTGACCCGGGTGTGCCCGACGCACGCTCGGGTCCCCGATTCCTGTGGTGGCTGGGGCGGAACCAGCTCGGCGGGCAGTTGAGAGCACTTGCCTGGGGGCTGCTGCACTTCGCCTCGGTCTCCGCGCTGCCGTTCTGTGTCGGCCTCGCCGTCCAGGCGGTCGTCGACCGCTCCGGTACACGGCTCGCCCTGGCCGGCGGACTGCTGGTGCTGGCCTGCATCGGCAACGCGCTCGGCGACACCTTCCTGCACCGGGCCGCCGTCACCAACTGGATCACGGCGGCCGCGCGCGTGCAGCAACTGCTGGCCCGTAAGGCCGCCCAGTTGGGCTCTGCCCTGACGCGGCGGGTGGCGGCCGGCGAGGTGGTGGCCGTCTCCACCGGTGACGTCGAGAAGATCGGCTGGTTCGTGGAGGCGATGTCCCGGTTCACCGCGGCGGCGGCCACCATCGTGCTCGTCTGTGTCGCCCTGCTCGTCTACCAGCCGGCGCTCGGCGTGGTCGTCGCCGTGGGTCTGCCCGCGCTGGCTCTCTCGGTGCTGCCGCTGCTGCCCCGGGCGACCCGACGCGCCGACGTGCAACGCGAGAAGGCCGGGCGCGCCACCGAACTGGCCTCCGACACCGTCGCGGGCCTGCGGGTGCTGCGCGGCATCGGCGGCGAGGAGCTGTTCCTCGACCGCTACCGCCGCGCCTCCCAGGAGGTACGGCACGCGGCCGTGCGCAGTGCCCGCATGTGGTCCCTGATCTCCGCCATCCAGGTCCTGCTGCCGGGCCTGCTGCTGATCGCGGTCGTCTGGTACGGCGTGCACCTGGCCCGCGCGGGCCGGATCACCGTGGGCGAACTCGTCACCGTCTACAGCTCCGTGATGGTCCTCACCTATCCACTTCGGCACTTCGAGGAGATCGCCATGGCGTACTCCTTCTCACGTCCGTCGGCCAAACGGGCCGCGGGCGTGCTGTCGCTGGAGCGGACCGCGGAGCCGACGGCCGCGGGGCGGACCCCGGAACCGGCCGAGGAGCAGGCCGCGGGGTCGGCGGCGGCCCGGTCGACCGGACGCGAGTCGCGGAACGAGCGGCGGGACACGGCCGCACCGGCGGTCACCGACTCCGCCGCGCACGCCCTCCCCGGTGACCTCGACGCATATGCGCTCTCCGTCGACCTGGACACCTTCGACCTGTCCGGTGATCTGTACGACCCGGTGACCGGGCTGCGGGTGTCCGCCGGACTGCTGACCGCCGTGGTGTGCGGGGATCCGGACGCGGCGGGACGCCTCGCGGAACGGCTGGGCGGCCACCCCGCCGAACCCAGGCCGGGAGCATCCGTGCTGCTGGGCGGCGTACCGCTGGACGAACTGCCGCTCGACGCGGCGCGCACCGCCGTACTGGTCCAGGACAAGGACCCGGTGCTGCTCTCCGGTTCGCTGCGCGACCTGCTCGACGTCCCTGCCTCCGGGGGCGTCACCGCCGAGGCGGCACTGGCGGCGGCCCAGTGCGCGGACGTCCTGGAGGCGCTGGCGCAGGCGTCGCCGGCCGCCGACGATCCGATGGACGTCCGGATCACCGAGCGCGGCCGGTCGCTGTCCGGCGGCCAGCGCCAGCGGCTCGCTCTGGCCCGGTCCCTGATCACCGACCGGGAGGTTCTCGTACTGGACGAGCCCACCTCGGCCGTCGACTCCCACACCGAGGCGCGGATCGCAGAGGGACTGCGAGCCCTGCGGAGCGGACGCACCACCGTGGTCTTCACCTCCTCCCCCCTGCTGCTGGACCGCGCCGACCGGGTGGTGCTCGTCCACGAAGGCACGGTCGCGGCCGCCGGTGTGCACCGCGACCTGGTGGGCACCGACTCCCGGTACCGCTCGGTGGTGACCCGTGAGACGGACGAGGAGCGCGCCGTGCACGAGGTGCTGAACGGCGACGGAACGCTGCGGGGCGACCCGCAGGGCCCACTGGCGGACAAGTCCGCCTCGCGGGCCTCGACACAGGACCCGCTGGACGACGAGGCCGCCCTGCGGGGCGCGCTGGAAGAGATCGAGGAGACCGCATGATCGGCGTGGCCCCGCCGGCGTACGACCCGGCGGCCCCGACGACGGCGACCACCCTGCCCGTCGGAGCCCCCGCCACCGTGCGCGCCTATGTGACCGAGTTGCTGCGCCGGCACCGCCGCGCCTTCCTGCTCCTCGTCACCGTCAACACCGTCGCCGTACTCGCCTCCATGGCGGGGCCCTGGCTGCTGGGCGACCTGGTCGAGCGGGTCTCCGACAGTGCGCGGGAACTCCACCTGGGGCTCACCGCCACGCTGTTCGTGCTCGCCCTGCTCATCCAGGCCGTGTTCGTCCGCGAGGTCCGGTTGCGCGGCGCGGTGCTCGGTGAGCGGATGCTGGCCGATCTGCGCGAGGACTTCCTCGTCCGGGCGGTCGGGCTGCCGCCTGGCGTGCTGGAGCGGGCGGGCACCGGCGACCTGCTGTCCCGTATCACCACGGACGTCGACCGGCTCGCCAACGCCATGCGCGAGGCCGTTCCGCAGCTGGCGATCGGGGTGGTCTGGGTGGCGCTGCTGCTGGGCGGCCTGGTGGTCACGGCTCCCCCACTCGCCGCTGCCGTGCTGCTCGCGCTGCCGCTGCTGGTGGTCGGCTGCCGCTGGTACTTCCGGCGGGCGCCCTCCGCGTATAGGTCGGAGGCCGCGGGCTACGCCGCCGTGGCCGCCGCGCTCGCCGAGACGGTCGACGCCGGGCGCACCGTGGAGGCGCACCGGCTCGGCGACCGGCGGATCCGCCTGTCGGAGCGCCGGATCAAGGAATGGACGGCGTGGGAACGCTACACGCTGTGGCTGCGGTCGGTGCTGTTCCCGGTCGTCGACATCACCCACGTGACCGTCCTCGGCTCGGTGCTGATGGTCGGCGGCGTGTTCGTGCTGCAGGGCTGGGTCGGGGTGGGCGAGCTGACCACGGGCGCCCTGATCGCGCAGATGCTCGTCGACCCGGTCGGGCTGATCCTGCGCTGGTACGACGAGCTGCAGGTGGCGCAGGTGTCGCTGGCCCGGCTGGTCGGTGTCCGCGACATCGAACCGGACGCCGGGAACGCCTCGCTCGCTCCCGACGGACGGGACGTCCACGCGGACCGGGTGCACTTCGGTTACCGGGAGGGTGTCGACGTGCTGCGCGAGGTGTCCCTGCGGGTGGCGCCGGGCACCCGACTGGCCCTGGTCGGCCCCTCGGGCGCCGGCAAGTCCACCCTGGGCCGGCTGCTCGCCGGTATCTACACGCCCCGCGACGGCCGGATCACCCTCGGCGGCGCCGAACTGTCCCGGATGCCCGCCGAGGCCGTGCGCTCCCACGTCGCCCTCGTCAACCAGGAGCACCACGTCTTCGTGGGCTCCCTGCGCGACAACCTCCTGCTCGCCCGCTCGAACGCCGTCGACGCGGAGCTGTGGGCGGCGCTGGGCGCGGTCGACGCCGACGGCTGGGCCCGTGCCCTTGCCGACGGCCTGGACACGGAGGTGGGCTCCGGCGGCCTCGCGCTGACACCGGCCCAAGCGCAGCAGATCGCGCTGGCCCGCCTGGTCCTGGCCGACCCGCACACACTGGTCCTGGACGAGGCGACCTCGCTTCTGGACCCGCGTGCGGCCCGGCACCTGGAGCGGTCCCTGGCCAGGGTCCTCGACGGCCGCACTGTCGTCGCCATCGCCCACCGGCTGCACACGGCCCACGACGCCGACGTGATCGCCGTCGTCGAGAGCGGCCGCATCAGCGAGCTGGGCAGCCATGACGAGCTGGTGGCGGCGGACGGCGCGTACGCGGCGCTGTGGCGGTCCTGGCACGGCTGAGCGAAACGAAGGCCCGACGCACGCGGGTGGCGGCGGTACGCGCCGGAACGAGGTGGGCAGCGGCGGGGTGGAGGCCGCCCCGCCGGCCCCTCGCCCGAACGCACCGGCCGGCGTCCGCGGCTTCGGCCGTGGCGATGGGCCGGGCGTGCGGGGCGGTGCCCAGGGTCGGGCGGCCGTGCCGTTGCGCGGTGCCGAACAGGGGTGGAAGTCTGGAAAGCGGCAGCGGCTCGGGGAGCGCCCGGGAACCGTCCGGTTCGTGCCGGGTGACAGCCGTGCCCCGCGCACCGGCGGCCGGCCGTCGGCCGCGGTGAGAACGGGCCCGTCCCCACCACCTGGAGGTATCCGTGGACAGCGCCGAGGGATGGGGAGACGACGTCTACCAGCCCGACGAGGACACCGAGGTCAAGGAAGACACGGGAGTGCTCGACTCGGAGGACACGCTGGAGTACGACGGTGTCGACGACCCCCTGGACCGTGGCTGGTCCCCTCCGGAGCGGCCATGGGCGGTGGAGCACACCGGTGTGACCGCGGCGGAGCGCCATCAGGGCGAGACCCTGGACCAGCGGCTCGCCGAGGAGCAGCCTGATCTGGCCGCGCCGGACGGCGACGACATCGGCGACTGCGACGGCACCGACGGGGAACTCCTGGACAACGAGGTCGGCGCGGCCCGCTCCGGCCGGCTCGTCGCACCGGACGAAGGTGCGCACGAGGACGAGGAGGCGGCACTGGTCGCCATGGATGTGGGTATCGACGGCGCGGCGGCCTCCGCCGAGGAGGCCGCGATGCACGTCGTCGACGAGGACACCCTGTCCGGCTGATCGCACCGGCCGCACGCCGTCGCCTCGGCATCGTCCCCCGTCCCCGCCGCAGGAGGAGCATCCATGCAGCAGGACAAGCACCCCGACTACCACCCGGTCGTCTTCCGCGACCGAGCCGCCGGTTACGCGTTTCTCACCCGGTCCACCGCGAGCAGCGACCAGACCATCGACTGGGACGACGGGGAGACCTACCCGGTGGTGGATGTGGAGATCTCCTCGGAGAGCCACCCGTTCTACACGGGCAAGGCCCGCACGGTGGACTCCGAGGGCCGCATCGCCCGGTTCGCCCGGCGCTACGGCGGCACGGAGCAGGGTCCCGCCGGAAGCCCGCCGACCTGAGCGGGCGTCCTCGGGCGGGCCGGCGACGGGCAGCGGCCCCCGAGGCCACGACCACGGGTGGCACCGCCGCGCAGCGTGAGTCGCAGTGGGCGGCCGCCTCGCCGGGGTGAGCGGGTGGCGCCTCAGATGAAGTTCAGCGCGCCCGCGCAGCCCACTCCGCCCAGAACCATGAACACCGGCATCAGCACCTTGAGCTCGACCCAGCTGCCCGCCCGGAACCGCATCACCTTCGGGGGACCGATCGGGTACCAGCGCTTGCGACCGACCGGTATCGGCCACAGGATCGGGCAGCCCGAGACGGTCAGCGCGTCCCCGATGTCGTGCACCAGCGCGCCCAGCACGATCGGCAGGCCGAGCCACAGGTACTCCTGGCCGGGAGCGGTGAACAGCCAGTCGGAGCCGTTGCCCGGCTTGTCCAGGATCCCGGCGAGGATCCAGGCGCTGGTCGCGGCCAGCAGCCACACCAGGATGTCGCTGCTCGAACCGCGGGCCGCGCGCCACAGCAGGCCCTCGATGGCCAGCACCATGTGCGTGAAGAGGATCGCCAGCACCGCCCAGCGGCCTCCGGTGATCGCCGCGACCGAGGCGCCCGCCCCGATCAGCACCGCCCACAGCCAGGTGTGGGTCAGCGTCCGGTGGCCGCCGGAGCGGCGCGGGTCGCCCTGCTTGCGCGTCGCCTTGTAGACGGCGTAGGACAGCTTGTCGACGATCTCGCAGAGCCAGTGCGAGAGCGGTCCGAAGGCGCGCGAGATGGTCGCGGCCTTGTGGTCGAGATCCGGGGCGAGCGCCGCGCCCGCGCAGATCAGCGCGCCGCACAGCAGGACCGGCCAGGGCATCGGGTGCCCGGCCGCGGCGGCCGCGGCTCCTACGCCGAGCCAGGCCGCTGCGCCCGACAGTGAGTGTGCTGGTCCCATCATGGCCGTTCCCCGCCCCATTCCTCGTGTGCCGCTGTCCAGTTGGCCCGGTGCGCTGTTGCCGCGTCGGCGACACAGCGTAGCGGTCGTGATCTTCGGTCCGGCAGCCGATTCCCGCCTCCGCCGGGCGGCCAGGCAAGATGGGTGCGTGACCCTCATCGATCAGCTGCCGCAGACCGCCGACCCCGACGCCCTCTACGAAGCCTTCGAGTCGTGGGCCCAGGAGCGGGGTCTCACGCTCTACCCCCACCAGGAGGAGGCGCTGATCGAGGTGGTCTCCGGTGCGAACGTGATCGTGTCGACGCCCACCGGCTCGGGCAAGAGCATGATCGCCGCCGGTGCCCACTTCGCCGCCCTGGCCCGGGACGAGGTCACCTTCTACACCGCTCCGATCAAGGCGCTGGTGTCGGAGAAGTTCTTCGAGCTGTGCAAGCTGTTCGGCACCGAGAACGTCGGCATGCTCACCGGCGACGCCTCCGTGAACGCCGACGCCCCCGTCATCTGCTGCACCGCCGAGGTCCTGGCGTCGATCGCGCTGCGCGACGGCAAGGACGCCGACGTCGGCCAGGTCGTCATGGACGAGTTCCATTTCTACGCCGAGTCCGACCGCGGCTGGGCCTGGCAGATCCCGCTGCTGGAACTGCCGCAGGCGCAGTTCGTCCTGATGTCGGCGACGCTCGGCGACGTGTCGTTCTTCGAGAAGGACCTCACCCGCCGTACCGGCCGCCCCACCACGGTGGTCCGCTCGGCGACGCGCCCGGTGCCGCTGTCCTACGAGTACCGCCGCACCCCGCTCACCGAGACGCTCACGGACCTGCTCCAGGCTCGGCAGGCGCCGGTGTACATCGTGCACTTCACACAGGCGCAGGCCGTGGAGCGGGCGCAGGCGCTGATGAGCATCAACATGTGCTCGCGCGAGGAGAAGGAGCAGATCGCCGAGTTGATCGGCAACTTCCGCTTCACCACCAAGTTCGGCCGCAATCTCTCCCGCTACGTCCGGCACGGCATCGGGGTCCACCATGCCGGCATGCTGCCCAAGTACCGCCGCCTGGTGGAGAAGCTCGCGCAGGCCGGCCTGCTGAAGGTGATCTGCGGCACGGACACGCTCGGTGTGGGCGTCAACGTCCCGATCCGCACCGTCCTGTTCACGGCCCTGACGAAGTACGACGGCAGCCGCGTGCGCACCCTGCGCGCCCGGGAGTTCCACCAGATCGCCGGCCGCGCCGGGCGGGCGGGCTTCGACACGGAGGGCTTCGTCGTCGCCCAGGCTCCCGAGCACGTCATCGAGAACGAGAAGGCGCTCGCGAAGGCGGGCGACGACCCGAAGAAGCGCCGCAAGGTCGTCCGCAAGAAGGCGCCGGAGGGCTTCGTCGGCTGGACGGACACCACGTTCGACAAGCTCATCGCCTCCGAGCCGGAGCCGCTGACCTCCCGTTTCCGGGTGACGCACACGATGCTGCTGTCGGTGATCGCCCGCCCCGGCAACGCCTTCAAGGCGATGCGGAGCCTGCTGGAGGACAATCACGAGCCACGCAAGCAGCAGTTGCGGCACATTCGGCGGGCGATCGCCATCTACCGCTCGCTGCTGGACGGCGGCATCGTCGAGAAGCTCGACCAGCCGGACGCCGAGGGCCGGATCGTCCGCCTGACGGTCGATCTGCAGCAGGACTTCGCGCTCAACCAGCCGCTGTCCACCTTCGCACTGGCAGCTTTCGAACTGCTGGATCCCGATTCGCCGTCGTACGCGCTGGACATGGTCTCGGTCGTGGAGTCCACGCTGGACGACCCGCGGCAGATCCTCGGCGCTCAGCAGAACAAGGCGCGCGGTGAGGCCGTGGCCGCGATGAAGGCGGACGGCGTCGAGTACGAGGAGCGCATGGAGCGCCTGCAGGACGTCACGTACCCCAAGCCGCTGGAGGAGTTGCTCTTCCACGCGTACAACACGTACCGCAAGAGCCACCCCTGGGTCGGCGACCATCCGCTGTCGCCGAAGTCCGTGATCCGTGACATGTACGAACGGGCGCTGTCGTTCACGGAGTTGGTGTCCTTCTACGAGCTGGCCCGCACCGAGGGCATCGTGCTGCGCTACCTCGCCGGCGCCTACAAGACGCTGGAGCACACCGTCCCGGACGACCTGAAGTCCGAGGACCTGCAGGACCTGATCGCCTGGCTGGGCGAGATGGTCCGCCAGGTCGACTCCAGCCTGCTGGACGAGTGGGAGCAACTGGCGAACCCGGAGGAGGTGACCGCCGAGGAGGCCCAGGAGAAGGCCGACCAGGTCAAGCCGGTCACCGCCAACGCGCGCGCCTTCCGCGTCCTGGTCCGCAACGCCATGTTCCGCCGGGTGGAGCTCGCCGCCCTCGACCAGGTCGAGGAACTGGGCGAGATGGACGCCGAGGCCGGGTGGGACGCCGATGCGTGGGGCGAGGCGATGGACAGGTACTGGGAGGAGTACGACGACCTGGGTACCGGCCCCGACGCCCGCGGCCCCAAGCTGCTGGTGATCAAGGAGGAGCCGCAGAACGGCCTGTGGCGCGTACGGCAGATCTTCGACGACCCCAGCGGGGACCACGACTGGGGCATCAACGCGGAGGTCGACCTCGCCGCGTCCGACGCCGAGGGCCGTGCGGTGGTCCGTGTGACCGACGTCGGGCAGCTGTGAGCGGGTGCCGGCCGACCGTGAGCACATGACAGCGGGCCGTGAGCAGG
This sequence comes from Streptomyces carpinensis, assembly GCF_002154505.1. GTDB lineage: Bacteria > Actinomycetota > Actinomycetes > Streptomycetales > Streptomycetaceae > Streptomyces > Streptomyces carpinensis. Next base: position 18,200 of record NZ_MUBM01000107.1, read on the forward strand.
CGTCGATCCGTTCCGAACACAGGAGAATCCCACCCATGACCAACCCGGCCGAAAGGCTCGTCGACCTGCTCGACCTGGAGCAGATCGAGGTCAACATCTTCCGCGGCCGCAGCCCGCACGAGTCACTGCAGCGGGTCTTCGGCGGCCAGGTGGCGGGCCAGGCCCTGGTCGCCGCCGGCCGCACCACGGACGGCGAGCGTCCGGTGCACTCGCTGCACGCGTACTTCCTGCGTCCGGGCCGGCCGGGGGTGCCGATCGTGTACCAGGTCGAGCGGGTGCGGGACGGGAGGTCCTTCACGACCCGCCGGGTGGTCGCGGTGCAGGAGGGTCGCACGATCTTCACTCTGACCGCCTCCTTCCACAAGCCTGAACAGGGGAGTTTCGAGCACCAGCTGCCGCCCGCCCGGGAGGTCCCCTCCCCGGAGTCCCTGCCGACGATCGCCGAGGAGATACAGGAGCATCTGGGCGCGCTGCCCGAGCAGTTGGAGCGCATGGCGCGCCGCCAGCCCTTCGACATCCGTTACGTGGACCGGCTGCGCTGGACCGCCGAGGAGGTGAAGGAGGCCGAGCCGCGCAGCGCGGTGTGGATGCGCGCGGTGGGACCGCTCGGCGACGACCCGCTCGTGCACACCTGCGCACTGACCTACGCCAGTGACATGACCCTGCTCGACGCCGTGCGTCTCCCGATCGAGCCGCTGTGGGGGCCGCGGGGCTTCGACATGGCCTCGCTGGACCACGCCATGTGGTTCCACCGGCCGTTCCGTGCGGACGAGTGGTTCCTGTACGACCAGGAGTCACCGATCGCGACCGGCGGCCGAGGTCTGGCCCGCGGGCGCATCTACGACCAGGAGGGACGCCTGCTCGTGTCGGTCGTCCAGGAGGGGCTGTTCCGCGCGGTGTAGGCGTGGGCCCGGTCACCGCGGGCCAGGTGCGCGTCCGGGCACTGGGCGGCCTGGTCCAGGCTTCAGATGCCTCTGCCGAAGAGCCGGCTCAGCAGGCCGTGCGGCCGGCCCGGGTGGCCGGATCGCCGGGACCGTCCGGGCCGGGTCGTCTGCTCGGGCTGACCGGCATGGTCGAACTGTCCGGCAAGGTCGAACTGTCCGGCAAGGTCGA
>NZ_MUBM01000108.1 GCF_002154505.1 Streptomyces carpinensis
GCGCGGACGCAGGGATCCGGTGGGGGGCCTCCTGGGGCGCGGGAGGCGTTAGCCGCTCCTGTGGCGTCGCGTTCGCCAGGCTCTCCCCGGTCGGGGCGGTCGCCGCGTTCTCCCCCGCTGCCGTGGTGGCCGCCCGCTCTCCGGCCGCCGCTCGCTCGGCCTGTCTCCTCGCCCGCCCCGCCCGCCATCTCGCCACCGTGCCCATCACGAACACCGTGAGCACGAACAGGACCATCAGCTGGCCGATGAACAGGCCCCAGAACAGCCCGTACCCGGAGAGCCGGCCCGCCGGGGTGTCCGGCCAGGCGCCGGGGATGTCGTGCGGTTCGCCGATGAGGCGGCGCATGGCCATGGGCGTGCGGGTGAAGGTGACTCCGGACGGCCAGGCGCCGTGCGCGAGCAGACCGGCCAGGCCCGTGGCCGTCCACACCAGCAGGGTCATGCCGAGGAGGAAGGCCAGGAGGCCGACCAGCAGGCCGTCCGGAATGCCGCCCTGGCCGTCCCGCCGGCCCTGTCCCTGGTCGCGGTCGTGCGGTCTCACCTCTGCGCGCTCCCTTTACGCCACCGTCGACTCGGAGGAGCCGCCCAGATCGGGGACATGCTGCTCGACGAAGGCCGCCGCGCGCTGCTCGGCCTCCAGATCGGCGGCGCGCAGGGCGTCGTCGGCCGCGAGGTCCCGGGACGACTCCGTCATGGCGCGGTCGGTGAAGACGAGCGGCCGTTCGGTCTCGGTGACCAGGTGTTTGACGACCTGGACGTTGCCGTTGACGTCCCACACCGCGATTCCGGGGGTCAGCGTCGGGATGATCTCCACCGCCCACCGGGGCAGGCCCAGCACCCGGCCCGTGGCCCTCGCCTCGTCGGCCTTCTGGGCGTAGATCGTCCTGGTCGACGCCATCTTCAGGATCGCGGCGGCCTCCTTGGCGGCCGCTCCGTCCACCACGTCGGACAGGTGGTGGACGACCGCGACGAAGGACAGACCGAGCCGGCGCCCGAACTTCAGCAGCCTCTGGAACAGCTGGGCCACGAAGGGGCTGTTGATGATGTGCCAGGCCTCTTCGACCAGGAAGATGCGCTTCTTGCGGTCCGGGCGGATCCAGGTGTGCTCCAGCCACACGCCGACGATCGCCATGAGGATCGGCATGGCGATGGAGTTGCGGTCGATGTGGGACAGGTCGAAGACGATGAGCGGGGCGTCCAGGTCGATGCCGACCGTGGTCGGGCCGTCGAACATGCCGCGCAGGTCGCCGTCGACCAGGCGGTCCAGGACCAGTGCGACGTCCAGGCCCCAGGCGCGTACGTCGTCTATGGCGACGTTCATCGCCTCGGCCGACTCCGGTTCGGGGTGCCGCAGCTGCTCGACGATGTCGGACAGGACGGGCTGGCGCTCGACGATCGACTCGTTGACGTAGGCGTGCGCGACCTTCAGCGCGAACCCGGACCGCTCGTCCAGGCCGTGCCCCATCGCGACCTCGATGATGGTCCGCAGCAGCGCCAGCTGGCCCGTGGTGGTGATCGCCGGGTCGAGCGGGTTGAGCCGGATGCCGTGGTCCAGGGCGGCCGTGGGGTCCAGCCGGATGGGCGTTATCCCCAGCTCCTCCGCGATGAGGTTCCACTCGCCGACGCCGTCCTCGCCCTGGGCGTCCAGCACGACGACCTGGCGGTCGCGGAAGCGCAGCTGGCGCAGGACGTACGTCTTCTCCAGCGCCGACTTGCCGTTGCCGGACTCGCCGAGGACCAGCCAGTGCGGGGCGGGGAGCTGCTGGCCGTACAGCTGGAAGGGGTCGTAGATGTAGCCCTTCCCGGAGTACACCTCGCGGCCGATGATGACGCCCGAGTCGCCGAGGCCGGGCGCGGCCGTGGGCAGGTAGACCGCCTGGGCCTGGCCCGTGGAGGTGCGCACCGGCAGCCGGGTGGTCTCGACCTTCCCGAACAGGAAGGACGTGAAAGCGTCCGTGAGTGCGGTCAACGGGTCCCGCATCGAAGCATCAGCCCCTACCGTCGGATTCCGGTGGCGAACGGGAGCGTGTTCACGAAGGCGCGGTGGTGCTCGCGGTCGCACCACTCCAGCTTCAGGTACGACTTTCCGGCCGAGGCCCTTATGGTCCGCTTGTCGCGGGCGAGGGCCTCGGGAGTGCGGGAGGAGACGGTGATGTAGCCGACGAGGTTGACACCGGCCGCGCCGCTGGCGAGGTCCTCGCCGCGCTGGTCGAGGCGGTGGTGGGCCTGGACGTCGCGCGGGTCCACGGTGCGGTTCATCTTGGCGGCGCGGCTGGCCTCGGCGACGTCGTTGGTCTTCTCGGTCAGCATGCGTTCGATGGCGACCTCGGTGGGTTCGAGGTCCATCGTGACGGCGACGGTGCGGATGACGTCCGGGGTGTGGACGAGGAGCGGGGCGAGGAAGTTGACGCCGACCGGGGTCATCGGCCACTCCTTCACCCAGGCGGTGGCGTGGCACCACGGCGCGCGGGTGGCGGACTCGCGGGTCTTCGCCTGGAGGTACGTCGGCTCCCTCGCGTCCAGCTCGGCCGGCCAGGCGTTGCGCTGGGTCATGGCCTGGATGTGGTCGATGGGGTGGTCCGGGTCGTACATGGAGTGGATCAGCGAGGCCAGCCGCCCCTGACCGAGCGGCTGCCGCACGCGGATGTCGGCCTCCTGGAGCCGGGAGCAGATGTCGGTCAGCTCGCGGGCCATGACGACGGCGAGACCGGCGTCCCGGTCGAGTCGGCGGCCGGACTGCGAACGGGCGGCGCGTGCCATGGCGTTGGCCTCGGCGGCCAGTTCGCGGTTGTAGTGCATGCAGGCGACCAGGTAGGCGCGGTGCTGCTCGCTGCTGGTGGACACCATGGACTGCAGTTGGTCGTACGACTGCTGCAGCCAGGCGGGCGCGCGCTCGTCCCCGCGCTGGGTGACGTCCTTGGCGTGGGCGTCGGGGTCGGCGGGGAGGGTGCGGGCGAGCATCTGGAGGCGGGTGACGAAGCCGTCGCCGTTGGCCACGTGCTTGAGCAGGGTGCCGAAGCGGTCGACGAGGGCTTCCTGGTCCTCGGAGTCGCGCAGGCCGACTCCGGGGCCCTCGATCTCGATGGCGGCGGTGACCGTCTTGCGGTCGGCGTGCAGCAGCACGGCGATCTCGTCCGGACCGAAGGGCGCGGCGAGCCAGCTGATGCGGCCGATCCCCGGGGGCGGCCCGATCTCGATCTCCCGCCCGTCGAGCCGGGTGCCGGCCTCCATCACGTCCGAACGGTAGACGGCGGCCGCCTTGACGGTGCGCTTGTAGCTGCGGTTGATCTCGAACCACTTGTAGAAGGTGCGGTGCCGGTAGGGCACGTAGACCGCGGCCAGGGCGAGCAGTGGAAAGCCCGTCAGCAGGACGATCCGCAGGGGCAGTACGGGGACGAGGAGCCCGCACATCATGCCGATGAACGCGCCCGCGATGATCAGGGTGATCTCGCCGGTCTCCCGGTTGCGGCCGATGATCGCGTTCGGCCGGGCGCGGCCGATCAGATATGTACGGCGGGGCGTGACCGTATGGGACATATGGGACTCGGTCGTCAACGCCCTTCACCTCCCGTGCGGTTGGTACTGCTGTTGCGGGTGCTGCTGGCATGGGGAGTGGCCACCGGGCTGGGTGCGCGGGGAGCGGGTGTGGCGGCGGGGACGGAACCGCCGCCGCCGTCCGAAACGCGCGCGCTGTGTGCGGCGACGCCGCCGGAGACGGGGTTGGCCGGGCGGGGCGCGGACGTCTGGCCGCCCGCCCCGCCGTTGCTGTCGGCCCGGGTGCTGTGGGTCTTGATGCCCTGGGCGACGAGGGTCGCCGGGGAGCTGATGACGGCCGCGGCCTTGCTCTCGGCGCCCTGCATGATCCGGTTGTTGCGGCCGGCGGCGATCTCGTCGCCGAAGCCGGGGACGAAGCGGTAGATCATCGCGCTGGCGAAGATGGCGAGCAGGATGATGGCGAGGCCGGAGACGACGGCGGCGAGCGAGTCGGGCCCGCTGTCGGTGGTCAGCGCGCTGGCGAGACCGAGCACGATGACGATGACCGGCTTGACCATGATCACGGAGATCATGATGCCCGCCCAGCGGCGGACGTGGCCCCACAGGTTCTTGTCGACGAGTCCCGAGTAGACGACGACCCCGAGGAGCGCGCCCACGTACAGCAGGATGGCCCTGAGGAACATCTCCAGGTAGAGCACGCCCGCGGCGAGGATGGAGATGAGCGACACCAGGATCAGCATGATCGGGCCGCCGCCGATGTCCGTGCCCTTGTCCAGCGCACCGGCGAACGTGCCGAAGAACGTGCCGGTCTGGTCGCCCGTGGTCTTGGCGATGATGTCGCTGACGCTGTCGGTCGCGGAGACGACCGTGTAGAGGATCAGCGGGGTGAAGGCGGAGGCGAGCACGGTCAGCCAGAGGAAGCCGATCGCCTCCGACAGGGCGGTGGTGAAGGGGACTCCGCGCACGGCGCGCTTGGCGACGGCCAGCAGCCACAGCAGCAGGGTCAGGATGGCCGACGCCGCGAAGACGATGGCGTACTGCTTGAGGAACCTCTGGTTGGTGAAGTCGACGGTCGCGGTCTCCTGCACGGCCTTGCTGAGCTGCTTGATGGTCCAGGACGCGGCCTCGGCGCAGCCCTTGGCGAGGGAGGAGAGGGGGTCGAGGGTGGAGGTGGGGTCGGAGTTCAGTCCACCGGACTTCGACGGGCCGTTGCCCTTCTCGCAGTAGTCCTTGGCGGGGCCGCGGATCAGGCCGCACGGGTCCTTGCTCCCCGACGGCGACGGGGTGGGGGAGGGCGCGGCTAGGGCACGGGTGGCCAGCAGCACCAGGCCTGTCTGTACGGCGGTGACGGCGGCCGCCACCTTGAGGAAGCGGTGGTTAGCGCGCATACGTGAACCCTCCGTACTCCTCGACGGCCTTCGTCATGTCGTCGGCGATGGAGGCCTTCTGGTCGCGTCCGACCGGCACGGGGCCGTCCTTCTGCTGGAAGTCGGTGATCTTCCAATCGTTGCCGACCCACGTCATCTGGTATGTGGTGGTGTACCAGCTCTCGGACACGGGGTTGGTCGACGCCTCTCCGGACAGGCCGAAGAGCGACGTGTACCAGACCTCGACGCTCGCGCTGTTCCCGCTCAACGATGTGATCTTGGTGCCCACCGGGATCACTCGGGAGATGAACGTCTGGCCGGCAGGTGCGGTGCCGTCCTTGTTGAGACCGATGTTTCTGAGGAACCTCTCGTTCGAGTACGCGCTGTCCAGATCCGCCTGGCGGCGGGCGGCCACATCGGGGGCGTAGACGCTGTTCACGATGCGGTGCCGCTGGTCGGTGTCGAACATCCCGGTCGAGCCCAGGGCTACCGAGTAGTTGGCCGCCGCGCTCTGAGCCCCCTGTTCGTCGTGGCCGAAGCCGGAGGGGATGCCGGCCGTCTTCGTCGTCACCGGGCGGTTGCCGCTGGCCGCGGTGGCCGCTGCTCTGGGGTTCGCGCCGTTGCCGGAGTCCGCGGAGGAGGAGCCGCCTCCCCCGCGGTTCGCGAAGGCGATCGCGGCGATGAGGAGGACGACGACGGCAACGACCGTGACCAGGCTGCGCGAGGACGAGCGGGCGCCGCGCCGCGCACCGCCGTAGGGGTCGGCGGACCGGTCGGGGAGCCGGGTGCGGGTCTGGCCGCCGCTAGCGTACGGCTCGTCGTCGGCGCGCGCGGGATCGCCGTATCCGTGCTCGTCTCCGAGACTCATGTCCCGTACGCCCCCTCGACCTCGACCTCGTACCGGAACGCGTAGGAGTACGACGGTAGCCGTGCTGGTTCCCGCTTGGGCGCGGTGTGGTGACTCGACATCAGGGAAACGCAACCTCGGCCGGTGGGCACGGTGGGTGGGTGGGGGCAGCGGGGGC
>NZ_MUBM01000109.1 GCF_002154505.1 Streptomyces carpinensis
GACACCACCCACGGCACCACCACCGCAGGAGCGACCACACCACCCTCCGCGACCGCCTCCCCCGGCGCCTCCTCCACGATCACATGCGCGTTCGTGCCGCTGATACCGAAAGAGGAGATGCCGGCCCGGCGCGGGCGCCCGGCCCGCGGCCACTCCCTCGCCTCGGTCAGCAGCTCCACACTCCCCGCCGACCAATCGATCTGGTCGGAGCGTTCCTCGCAGTGGAGGGAGGGAGGCAGCACACCGTGCCGCATCGCCATCACCATCTTGATCACACCCGCCACACCCGCGGCGGCCTGCGTATGACCCATGTTCGACTTGACCGACCCCAGCCACAACGGCTCACCCGAGACCGGGCGCTCCTGCCCGTACGTCGCCAGCAGCGCCTGCGCCTCGATCGGGTCGCCCAGCCGCGTCCCCGTCCCATGCGCCTCCACCGCGTCCACATCGCCGCCGCCCAGCCCGGCGTCCGCGAGGGCCGCCCGGATCACCCGCTGCTGCGACGGACCGTTCGGCGCCGTCAGACCATTGCTCGCACCGTCCTGGTTCAGAGCCGAACCCCGCACCACCGCCAGCACCGGATGCCCGTTGCGCCGCGCGTCCGACAACCGCTCCAGCAGCAGCACGCCGACGCCCTCGCCCCAGCCCGTACCGTCCGCGCCCATGCCGAAGGACTTGCAGCGGCCATCGGGGGCCAGGCCGCGCTGGCGGCTGAACTCGACGAAGACCTCGGGGGTGGCCATGACGGCGACACCGCCGGCGAGGGCGAGGGAGCACTCCCCCGAGCGCAGCGCCTGCGCCGCCATATGCAGGGCGACCAGCGACGACGAGCACGCGGTGTCCACCGTCACCGCGGGGCCCTCCAGGCCGAAGACATAGGAGACCCGGCCGGAAGCGATGGCTCCGGTGCTGTTGTTGGCCGGGTAGTCGTGGTACATCATCCCGGCGTACAGGCCCGTCGCGCTGCCGCGCAGCGACTCCGGGTCGATGCCGGCGCGTTCGAAGACCTCCCAGGCCGTCTCCAGCAGCAGGAACTGCTGCGGGTCCATGATGGCGGCCTCATTGGGGCTGATGCCGAAGAAGGCCGGGTCGAACTCACCCGCCTCGTGCAGGAACCCGCCTTCCCGGGCGTAGGTGGTGTGGGGCCGCTCGCCCGTCGGGTCGTAGACGCGGCCGACGTCCCAGCCGCGGTTGCCGGGGAAGTCGGAGATCGCGTCGACCCCGTCGAAGACCAGCCGCCACAGGTCCTCCGGGGAGCGCACCCCGCCCGGGTAGCGGCAGGCCATGCCGACGATCACGATCGGGTCGTCGTCCTGGCCCCCGAGCGCGGCCGTGCCCACCGGTGCCGCCGACTGCTCGTCCCTGCCGGACAGTTCGGCGAGCAGATGCCGGGCGAGGGCGCGCGGGGAGGGGTAGTCGAAGGCGAGTGTGGCGGGCAGGCGGACGTCGACGGCCGCGCCGAGCGCGTTGCGGAACTCGACGGCGGTCAGGGAGTCGAAGCCCAGTTCGCTGAAGGCCCGGTCGGCGTCGACGGCGTCGGAACCGGCGTAGCCGAGGGTGGCCGCGACCTGGGTGCGGACCAGCCCGAGCAGCACCTCCAGGCGCTCATCACGGTCGAGTCCGGCCAGGCGCTGCTGGAGCGCGCTCGCCTCCGCCGCCGGGGCGGTCAGCGCGGATCGGCGCGCCGGCCGGGCCCGGACCAGGTCGCGGAACAGCGGCGGCAGGTCCTCGCCCGCGGCGCCGAGGGTCCGTACGTCCAGCCGGATGGGCACGACGAGCGGCGCGTCCACGGTCAGCGCCCGGTCGAACAGCTCGATGCCCTGTTCGACGGTGAGCGCGCCGATACCGGTGCGGGCCATGCGCTGCAGGTCGGCCTCCGTGAGGCCGCCGGACATGCCACTCGCCCACAGGCCCCAGGCCAGCGACGTCGCGGGGAGGCCTTGGGCGCCGCGGTGCGCGGCGAGGGCGTCGAGCAGCGCGTTGGCGGCACCGTAGTTGGCCTGGCCGGGGACGCCGAGCACACCGGTGGCCGAGGAGAACAGGACGAAGGCGGCCAGTTCCCGGTCTTCGGTGAGTTCGTGCAGGTGCAGTGCGGCGTCGGCCTTGGCGCGCAGGACGGCGTCGAGGAGTTCGGGGGTGAGCGAGCCGACCAGCGCGTCGTCGAGCACACCGGCGAGGTGGACGACGCCGGTGAGCGGTACACCGTCGAGCAGCGCCGCCAGCGCCTGCCGGTCGGCGGCGTCACAGGCCGCGACGGTGACGTCGGCGCCCGCCGCACGCAGTTCCTCGGCCAGCTCTGCCGCGCCGGGGGCCTGCGCGCCGCGCCGGGAGACCAGCAGCAGGCTGCGTACGCCGCGCGCGGCGACCAGGTGCCGGGACACCTGCGCGCCCAGCGCTCCGGTGGCACCCGTCACCAGGACGGTGCCGTTCCCGAACGAGGTGGGCGCCGCCTGCCGCTCCGGGTCGTCGACGACCCGGGTCAGGCGGGCGCCGTACACGGTAGTGCCGCGTACGGCGATCTGCGGCTCGCCCGCGACGGCGGCGGCCAGGGCGACGTCCGCGTCCCCGTCCAGGTCCGCCAGGACGAACCGGCCGGGATGCTCCCTCTGGGCCGAGCGCACCAGGCCCCAGACGGCCGCGCCCGCCAGGTCGGTGACGTCCTCGCCGGACCGGGCGACGGCGCCGCGCGTGGCCACCACCAGGGTGGAGGAGCCGTACCGTTCGTCGGACAGCCAGCTCTGCAGCACCCCGAGCACCCGTGCGGTGGCCGTGTGCACGGCGGCCGTGTCGGTACCGGGGACGGAGTGCAGGACGACCATGTCCGGCACGGGCCCGTCGGCGGGCAGCTCGTCCCAGTCGGCGACCGGTGCCACGGCGGCCCCGGCCGGCGGCGGGAGTTCGGCCCACTCCAGGCCGAACAGCGAGTCGTGCCCGCCCGCCCGCGCCGCGGCCAGCTGCCGCGCGGACACCTCGCGCAGCACGAGGGTGTCCACGGACAGCACCAGCCGCCCGGTCTCGTCGCACACGTCGAGCGAGAGACCGGCACCGGCTGGCGCGATACGGACCCGCAGCCGCGTGGCACCGGAAGCGTGCAGCCGTACTCCGGACCAGGCGAACGGCAGCACCGGGCCCTCGACGTCGACGAAACGGTCCGTGAGCACGGCGGCGTGCAGCGACGCGTCGAGCAGCGCCGGGTGCATGCCGAACGCGGCGGCATCCGCGTGCGCGCTCTCCGGCAGGACGACGTCGGCGAACACCACGTCCCCTGCGCGCCAGGCGCCGACCAGGCCACGGAACGCCGGACCGTAGGGCAGCCCCGCGGCGGCGAGCGTCTCGTACACGTCCATGCCGCCGGTGGACTCCGACTCCACCGGGACGGCACCGGCCGGGGGCCATGCGCCCAGCTCGTACGCCGCACCGGGCATCGCCTGCGCGACGAGCACGCCGTCCGCGTGCAGCGTCCACGGCTGGTCGGGCTGGTCGTCCCGGCGCGAATGCACGCTCACCGGGCGACGGCCGGAGGCGTCGGCCGCGCCCACCTCCACCTGGATCGCGACCGGGCCCCGCTCGGGAAGCACCAGCGGCGCCTGGAGGGTCAGCTCCTCCAGCAGCTCGCAGCCCACCTGGTCGCCGGCCCGGATCGCCAGCTCAACGAAGCCCGTGCCGGGGAACACCACGGAACCGCCGACCACGTGGTCGGCGAGCCACGGCTGCGCCGCGACCGACAGCCGGCCGGTGAGCACGACACCGCCGGAGTCCGCGAGGGACACGACCGCCCCAAGGAGGGGGTGCTCGGCCGATATCAGCCCCGCCCCGGAAAGATCCCCGACCGCGCCCGTGCCGTCGACCCAGTAGCGCTGACGCTGGAAGGCGTAGGTAGGTAGATCGACGCGGCGGGCGCCGGTGCCCGCGAAGTAGGCGCCCCAGTCGATGTCCAGGCCGGAGACGTGCAGCTGGGCGAGGGCGGTGAGCAGGGTCTCGGTCTCGGGACGGTCCTTGCGCAGCGCCGGCGTCACCACCGCCTCGTCCGAGGTGAGGCTCTGCTGCGCCAGCCCGGCGAGAACCCCGTCGGGGCCGAGCTCGACGTAACGGACCACGCCCTGGGCTTCCAGGGTGCGTACCGCATCCGAGAAGCGGACGGCGGCACGGACCTGGTTCACCCAGTACTCCGGAGACTGCCAACCGGTCGCCGACTCCCCCGTGACCGTCGAAACAGCCGCCAACTCAGGCGTGTGGAACGTCAACTCCGCTGCCACAGCGCGGAAGTCGGTCAGCATCGGCTCCATCAACGGACTGTGGAACGCATGCGACACCGACAGACGACTCGTCTTACGACCCATCGCGGAGAGGTACTCACCGATCGCGAGTACTTGGTCCTCGCTACCCGAAACCACCACCGACGTCGGCCCGTTGACCGCAGCGACGGAGACCGTGTCTGTGAGCAGCGGCAGGACCTCGTCCTCCGACGCCTGCACCGCAACCATCGCCCCGCCCTCGGGAAGCGCCTGCATCAGACGTCCACGAGCCACCACCAGCCTGGCCGCATCCGCCAGCGACAGCACTCCCGCCACATGGGCTGCGGCCAGCTCACCGATGGAGTGACCGACCAGCACATCCGGCCGCACCCCCCACGCCTCCACCAACCGGAACAAGGCCACCTCGACGGCGAACAACGCCGGCTGCGCAAACCCCGTGGCGTTCAGTGCCTCGGCATCCTCACCCCACATCACCTCACGCAACGGACGATCCAGATACCGGTCCAGCTCAACCGCCACCTCATCCAGCGCCGTGGCGAACGCGGGGAAGGCGTCGTACAACCCACGCCCCATCCCCAACCGCTGAGCCCCCTGCCCCGTGAACAGGAACGCGGTCGTGCCCTGGGCTGTCACCCCGCGCACCGCGCCCGCGGGGGTCTCCCCGGTGGCCAGTGCGGCGAGGGCCGTCACGCCGGTCTCGCGGTCCGGGGCAAGGACCACCGCGCGGTGCTCCAGGGCGGCCCGGGTGGTGGCCAGCGAGTAGGCCAGGTCCACAGGGGTGGACTCGGTGTCGCTGTCCGTGAGGTGCGTGTGCAGCCGCCGGGCCTGGCCGCGCAGGGCGTCCGCGCCGCGTCCGGAGACCGGCCAGGGCAGCGGGGCGGCCTGCGGCCGGTCAGCGGCGGAAGCGGGCGCGCCCGGAGCCGAGCCGACGGAAGCCGAGGCTCCCGAAACCGAGCCGCCGCCCGAACCCGGAGCCCACGAAGCCCCCGACGCCGAACCGCCCGGCGCCTCCGTGCCCAGCGCCTCCTCGGCGTCCGGCGCCTCCTCCAGGATGATGTGGACGTTGGTCCCGCTGACGCCGAAGGAGGAGACGCCGGCGCGGCGGGGCTCGTCGGTGCGGGGCCAGTCGCGGGCCTCGGTCAGCAGTCGCACGTCGCCGGCGGTCCAGTCGACGTGGGTGGAGGGCTCGTCGACGTGGAGGGTCCTGGGCATGACGCCGTGCCGCATCGCCATGACCATCTTGATGATGCCGCTGACGCCGGCAGCCGCCTGGGCGTGGCCGATGTTCGACTTGACGGAGCCGAGCCACAGCGGGCGGCCTTCGGGGCGGTTCCGGCCATAGGTGGCGAGGAGAGCCTGCGCCTCGATCGGGTCGCCCAGTGTCGTACCGGTGCCGTGGCCCTCGACGACGTCGACGCGGTCGGCGGCGAGCTTGGCGTTGGCGAGGGCCTGGCGGATGACGCGTTGCTGGGCACGGCCGTTGGGGGCGGTCAGGCCGTTGCTCGCGCCGTCCTGGTTGACGGCCGAGCCGCGGACCACCGCGAGGACGGGGTGGCCGTTACGGCGGGCGTCGGAGAGGCGTTCGAGCACGATCATGCCGGCGCCCTCGGACCAGCCGGTGCCGTCGGCGGCGTCGGCGAACGCCTTGCAGCGGCCGTCGGGGGCGAGGCCCCGCTGGCGGCTGAAGGCGACGAACGGCGAGGGGGTGGACATCACCATGACGCCGCCGGCCAGGGCCAGGGTGCACTCGCGCTGCCGCAGCGCCTGTGCGGCGAGGTGCAGGGCGACGAGCGAGGACGAGCAGGCGGTGTCGACGGTGACGGCGGGGCCTTCCAGGCCCAGGGTGTAGGAGATGCGGCCGGAGATGACGGCGGCGGCGTTTGCGGTGGTCATGTAGGACTCGGCGACCTCGCCGGCGGCGCCGATCAGGTACTCGTAGTCCTGGATGCCGGAGCCGGCGAAGACACCGACGGGTTTGCCGCGCAGCGACTCGGGGTCGATGCCGGCCCGTTCGATCGCCTCCCAGGAGACCTCCAGGAGCAGCCGCTGTTGTGGGTCCATGGTCAGCGCCTCGTTGGGGCTGATGCCGAAGAACCCGGCGTCGAAGGCGGGCGCGTCGTGGACGAAGCCGCCTTCGTGGACGTAGCTGGTGCCGGCCCCGGAGTCCTGGCCGGGACCGGTGCCGGTGAGGGCGTCGAGGTCCCAGCCGCGGTCGGTGGGGAAGGAGGTGATGGCGTCGCGTCCTTCGGCGACGAGCCGCCACAGGTCTTCCGGGGTGGTGACGTCGCCCGGGTAGCGGCAGCTCATCGCGACGACGGCGATGGGCTCGTCGTTCTGGTTCTCCACTTCCTGCAGCCGTCGGCGGGTCTGGTGCAGATCAGCCGTGACCCGCTTGAGATAGTCGAGGAGCCTGTCGTCATTGGCCTTGGCCATCGTGGTCCCACCGTGTCCTTGTGAAATGCCGAATGCCGTACGGATGCGGAGTGGTCGAACGCCGAACGCCGAACGTCGGATCGCTCGGGTCGGTTTCGGGGCGTGCGCCCGTCAGGAGAGGCCGAGTTCGTTGTCGATGAACGCGAAGACGTCGTCGGCGGAGGCGGTTTCGAGTTGGTCGCCTACGGCGCCGTTCTCGCCGCTCGTGGCGAGGGCGTCGGTGAGCCGTGCGAGCAGGCTTCGCAGGCGGGTGGTGATGCGGGTGCTCTCGATCTCCTCGGGAGCG
>NZ_MUBM01000011.1 GCF_002154505.1 Streptomyces carpinensis
GCAGCATAAACGCCAAGCTTAAGGCTTGCCGATCATCAATGTGTCGTCTTGATCTTGCCGTTGGGGCAGGGGTACGCCGAGTTGATGCAGGCGTACCGACCTGTGAGTTCCCACTGAACAGGCTTCGGTTTCCCTGGACTTACGGGCCTCCACGGGTGTGAGTAGTTGCGGTACAGGAATCCCGATGCGAACGATCATGGTCCGGTCGGCGCGAGCGCACTGACCCGGTTCTCGGGGTTGGATGTGCCGCCCAGGGCAGCGTTGGAGACGCTGCCCTGGGCGGGGGTGTGACGGCCAGCCTCGGGTCCCGTCGGACGGGATGGGCCTGGGCCGAGCGAAGGGCTGGGGATCGCACGGGGCGGCAGCGCCCTTGACGGCGGAGTACCAGGTGCCGACCTGGTTGCGCTCGATCACCAGGGTGTCGCCGCGGTGGAGGGTGACCTGCCAGTCGGCGTCGGCGCCCTTCCCCTCCGTACCCGGCGGCATCGGGAACGCGATTCCGCGGGCGCCCTCCGCTGCCCACTCGCGCATGAGCTCCTCGACCGCCTCGCGGTCCATGACGCCCGCCGGGTGCTGGAGGACCTCCCCCCTGGGCCAGGCACAGGCGGTGCCGGCAGGCGGGCTGTCGACGCTCACCAGCACTCCCAGCGCGCGCAGCCGGGCCACGAGTGCGTCCTGCTCCTCGCGCTCCGGTGTGAGGTCGAAGAGGTTGACGGTGACGCTGCCGTCTCCGTTCTGGTCCACGGCGTACGCCTTCGACGCCCCTGGCGACCCGGGCAGCACCACCGCAGTCACCGCCGCCGCGGTGGCCAGCCCGGCCGCGAGCGCGAGCCGCGGCACGGTCACCACGCGGCGCCGGGGCGCCGGGGCGGGCTGCGGTCCCCGCGCTGCGATCTCCCGCTTGAGCTCCTCGAGCAGCCGGTCCTCGAATGTCGCCTTCATGTCCTCTCCCCTGTTCCCGTGATGAGTGCGTCCCTGGCGAGCGCCGGCCCCGGCGTCCGCTGATCCGTTACGCTCTGGGCCGCCCCATGCAGCGTCTTGCGCGCCCGGTGCAGCCGCACCCGGGCGGTCACCTGGCGGATGCCGAGCGCCGCCGCTGCCTCCGGGAGCGTGAGCTGGTCGACGGTGATGAGCTCCAGCAGCGCGCGCTCCCCCTCCGGGAGGACGGCGAGCGCGGCCAGCGCCCGGCGGCCCGCGGCCTCGGCGTCCAGCTGCTCCTCCAGGCGCGCGATGTCGTCCGCCTCCAGCAGCCTGCGGCCCGCGATCCGTGCGCCCAGGGCCGCCTGGCGGGCGGTGCGGCGGGCCTCGGCGCAGACCAGGTTGCGGGCTATGCCGTACAGCCAGGCCGTCTCGCTGCCCTGTCCCGGGCGGTAGGAGTCCACGGAGTCGATCGCGGCGAGGAAGACCTCCGCCGTCAGGTCGGCGACCGTGTGGGGGTCGGCGACACGCCGGGCGATGAAACGGGTGATCGCGTCGAAGTGGCGCCGGTAGAACTCCTCGAAGAGGTCCGGGTCGCGGGCTGCTGCCGCCGGTCCCTCCCTGCCGCGGGTTTCGCTCGTCAAGGTGGTGCCTCCCATCTCCCAGCCTGCCTGTCACATGTACTTGGCGGCGGACGGGAGAGGCGTTACACGAGCGCCGCACGACAGGTCTAAACCAATTTGTCCACAACCCCTTGTCCGGGGGTGAGGAGTTGCGGTACAGGAATCCCGATGCGAACGATCATGGTCCGGTCAGCGCGAGCGCACTGACCCGGTCCTCGTACTCGCGGCGAGCCTTGCGCTGGGTCGGAACCGACTGGGCGCCCGGGGTGTCGTCGAGCGGCTGGCAGTGGGCGAGGAGCTGGCAGTGGGCGAGGAGCTGGAGGTGGACGGCGGGGGCGGCCGTGACGCGCAGGGTGTAGCCCTGGCCGCGCCGTACGGTCACCCCCTGGTCGAGCGCAACCCACTCGGCGGGCTCCAGTTCTGTGGTGCGGAGGTAATCGGCGACCTTGCCGGCATGTCGAGGGTGACCGGCAGCTCCGGGGCGGGGCGTCCCCCGTGGTCACCGCTCCAGCTTGAATCCGGCGACCATGCAGTTGCGGCACCAGTCGTGCCATCGCAGGCCGAGGCCTGTCAGGTCGACGATTCGGGTGGCGATCGCAGGCTCCCCGCACGAGGAGCAGTGCGCCCGGGTTGGGGAGTGCGGGTAGATGCGGGCCCGGTAGCCGGTTGTCCGCGGCGGTCCGGCGGGTGCCGGGTCAAGGCGGGCGGGGTCGATGCCGAGGAATGCGAGGGCTAGCAGGTCGGGCCGCATGCTGCCTCCGGTGCGTCGCCCCCCTCTTGCTGTGCTGGTGGGCACCCTACCGCCTAGAATCGAACGTGTGAACGACTTGCCGCCGGACCTGCCGGGCCTCCGCACCCCGGAGACCTGGCTTGCCCTGTCCCTCGAGCGGGTCCGGCAGCACATCGCCACGGCCGAACGGCGCGACGCCGAGCGGCAGCGCGGCGAGCAGGCCCGGCCACCGGTGCCGGACTGGATCCTCGAGGGCGGCCTCAACCGGGACGCCCCACCCGTCGCCGTCCACGTCGGCGGCTGCCACATGGCAGGCAAGCGGTGCAAGGGCGTGCCGCGGGACGTCGCGCTGAGAGCACTGGCTGAGGGCGTCGAGGCGTGCGGACACTGCCGGCCGGATGCAGAACTCGGCTTCATCGACGGCTAAAAGGCATTCTCAAGGTGACAGGCTGGTCAGCCGGCTGACCCGAGCGAGGCCAAGAATCAGGCTCCGGCGATGGTTCGTCCCGGCATCGGGTCCGCGAGCGCGGCCCGCCAGGCCGGCGCGGCGAAGGGGTCGGCGAAGTACTGCGTCTCGTGCACCACGTGCTGGTCAGCGAATTCCATGATGCTCACCGAGTACGAAGGCGCACCGTCATAGGTGATGATGCATTCGCTCACCCACAGGTGAGCATGGCCAGTGATTCGCTGGACGGTGAAGTGTCGGTCGGCCGGGTGCCCGCCGCGTTGCGCCAAGATCGTCGCTCGGCCCTGGAATCGTTCACCTGACTGCGGATAGTCCAGGATCGCGTCAGTGGCATAGATGGCATGTTCGGCTTCGGTGTCCCCTCGTTCCGAGGCCCGCCAATGCTCCTCGATCGTGGCCCTGGTCCGGGAGTCAGCATCCATGGCACCGCCCTTCGGTAGCGGTGACAGCCTATGTATCCCGGGCCGCCGTCAGCCCAGGACCAGGCGGACCTGGCTGTCAAGTCCTCCCTTTGGCCGGATTGGGGAGCAGGCGACCACCATGGCAACGACGTCGCACCCGGACGGCTGAGCGCTGCGCGGCCGTCGGCCCGTCGTCTTCTTCTCGGTGGTCTTCTTGGCGGGTTGTTTCTTCGTCGTCTTCTTGAGGGCGGGCATCTCATGCACCTGGGCCTCCCCCTCCTTGCCGCGGGAGGCTTTGGCGCGGGCCACCGATTCGTTCAGCAGTGGTTGCATCACCGCTTCCGATCAACCCGGAGGTCCCGGTGCCCCGCCTCGGCAGCACCGGGACCTCCGTGGCATCTCACCCAGACCGACCGCCCCGAGTGCGCGGAACCGCCCGCCCCCGCAGGCTGGCGGCATGGCTGCTCAAGTCGTCATCTATCCGCCCACCATGGCCGGCGGCCGGTGCGTGCGCGTCGACGGACAGATCCTCGGCACCGCCTACAGGCTGATGGACGTGGCGGAGTTCCTGCGCCGTGCCGGGATCGAGGACGCGGACGCGGTGTACCTGGGCGGGTCTCAGCTGATCGAGTGGCGGGGTGGCGGGCCCGAGGTGTGGGAACACTGAGTCCAGCTGGGCAACCCGCCCTTCTGCGTCACGCGCGAGGCCCGGCCTTGGGCTGCAGACCTTGTGCACCGTGGTGCCTCCGGGTGCCAGCATGGGGCATATGGGTGCGAAGCTATGGAAAAGTCACCCAACCATGCAGGCGAGCCACGCGTTCCTCGTGATCCCGCTCGCTCTGATCGTTGTGATCGTGATTGCGGACGTCCTGACAGGCAAGGGTGTCCAGCTGGGTCCTTTGCTGGTCGTCGCTCCTGCCGTCACCTCGTCCTTCGCCGGCCCGCGCCTTACGGGGCTCATGGGTGTCCTGGCCGTGGCGGGCCAGGTCATCGTGCCCTTCATCGAGGGCGCCGGCATCACTCCGGGGCTGCAGATTCAGGTGATCGGTATTGCGGTGGTCTCCGGGTTCCTGGTCGCTCTCCGCTCGGTGCGCGATCTGCGCGAGCGGCAGCTCGTACAGACACGCTCCGTCGCAGTGGCTGCACAAGAAGTCCTGATACGACCGCTCCCCCAGCGTTGTGGACGGCTGCGCATGGCCGCCGACTACATCGCTGCGGAGCAGGAGGCGCAGATCGGCGGCGACCTGTACGCGGCCACCCGTGCCAACGGCGCGACCCGGTTGATCATCGGTGACGTCCGAGGCAAGGGGCTGGCCGCCATCAAGGACACCTCCCATTTGCTCGGCGCTTTCCACAGCTCCGCCTATCGCAACCTCTCGCTGCTGGACCTGGTGATGGACCTGGGAAACGCCATGCACTGGAGCTGGGCCGCCGCCCCCGACGACGACCCTGAGGCCGGCGAGTCCTTCGTGACCGCGCTGCTCCTGGACTTCCCCGACGATCTCGACCAGGTGGAGACGATCAGCTGCGGCCATCCCCCGCCTCTGCTGCTGCGCAACGGCAACGTCAGCCGCCTCGAAGCGCGCAGTCCAGGGCTCCCGCTGGGCATCACCGCGCCCTTGGAAGACCAGTACGCTGTCGACACTTTCGGCTTCGGATCAGGCGACGTCCTGCTCCTCTACACCGACGGCGTCATAGAGGCTCCCGACCCGAACGGCGCCTTCTACCCGCTCACCAAGCGGGTCGAGGCGTGGGACGGCGCAGGCGGCCCCGAACGCCTCGTCCGGTACGTCCACGAAGACCTGTTGAATCACACCCGTGGTCCCCTCGGTGACGATGCCGCCCTCATCGCCATCCAACGCCTCCCATGACGCTCGTGAGGCACTGACGCTACGGCCAGCTGGCCAGCTCTTCCCCGGTCTCCTCGCCGACGAGGAGGAGACGGGCGTCGTGCAGGCCGCTGTACTGCCCGACCCAGCCGGAGAACTTGTAGCGTGCGGTCGCCTCCCTCGACCACCAGCCTTGCTGCACCCGTCGGCCGCTGGCGGTCAGGGTGAGGTCATAGCGCTCGGGGTGCACAGTGCGCACGCTGCGGCCGCTCGAGCTTGAATCCGGCGACCATGCAGTCCCGGCAGGAGTCGTGCCATCGCAGGGCCGAGGCCGGGCACGTTCACGATCCGGGTGGCGACCGCAGGGTCCCCGCACGAGGAGCAGCGTGCCCGGCTCGGGGAGTGGACGACGATGCGGGCTCGGTAGCTGGTCGTCCGGAGTGGTCCGGCCGGTGCCGGGTCGAGGCGGGGAGGGTTCAGCCGAATTCGCCGTCCCGCACGCCCTCGCGGAAGGCAGCCCACTCCGAAGCGGTGAAACGCAGGTCACCGCGCTCCCGGGCGTTGGAATCCCGTATCGCCACGGCGCCGTCGCCGAGGTCGGCGACCTCCACGCATTCGGGGCGATAGACGCTCTTGCTGCTCTTGCGCCACGTCACCGCAGACGTGTCCCTCGCATACAGCTCTTCCTTGCCCATGATCATCCCTCCTTGGGTTGTTTCCGCTCCTCCCTCCAGCCTCAGGTGCCACAACTCGACGCGCAAACGGGTCGCCGACTTCCTCCGCACCGCCGAGCTGGAGCCCGCTGTCCTGTGACATCGAACCTTGATCGTGTGCCATCAAGTTTGAGTGGTCCGGGTCACTTGATCGTGATCCCTTCTGTGCCGGAGGGCAGGGCGGGGGGTTGGTCCAGCCGGCATGACGGGCGTTTACGGGCTCGCCAACCAATCGGTGTACCAGGATCGGAAGCCCGGGCTCACCGGTACGAAGCCACCCCAGTCCGGATCGATCTGCCAGATCTCTCCTGCGTGTGGGCCGTTGAGGATGAGCCGGTTGTAGATGCCGCAGCCCTGTTCGGCCAGCATGAGCGTGCCCTGGGTCAGATCGGCGGGTGCCCCGATCGGGCCGGGCAGGGGTTCGGTGGAGTGGGAACGGCCCGGCAGCCGGTCTTCCTCCCACTCGTCGTCCGCAGCCCACTCCTCGTCGGCCTCCGGGCGTGGGAGGGTCAACGGCATCATGCCGTGCCCGGGCCCGGCTTGACGACGTACACCTCCCAGGGCTCCCCGCAGGGTCCGGGGACCCAGATCTTGTCCTGGAGGACGTAGCAGCAGGACGTGTCGTTCTCCTCGAAGGTCGCCAGACCCGCGTCCGTGAGCCGGGCGGCGGCCGCGCGGCGACGTCCTCGGTGGAGGCGACCTCGACGCCGAGGTGGGCCAGGCGGGTGTCCTCGCCGGCTCCGCCCTCGATGAGGACGTGAGCGGCGGCTCGGTGACGGCGAAGTTGGCGTAGCCCTTGCGGCGCTTGGCCGGCTCGGCGCCGAACAGCTTGGAGCAGAACGCGATCGAGGCTTCGAGGTCGGCGACGCGCAGGGCGAGCTGGACACGGGACATGGCAGGCTACTTCGACCAGGCCCACTTCGGCCACGAGTTCCGGGCGTTCACCGGGCTCACGCCGACCCGGTACGTCGAAGTCCGGCGGTGGTTCCTGCGCGGACATCCCGGCCACGCGCTGGACGGCTGGCCGCTGTCGGCCGATTGATTTCTTACAAGAGCGACAGCTCACGTCACGCTAATTTGGGGCACCCCAAAGCAGAGGAGGGCCCCGTGGGCAAGGTGGTCATGTACAGCTCGGTCTCGGTGGACGGCTTCGTCGCGGACGAGAATGACCAGCCCGGACCGCTGTTCGACTGGTTGTCCAGCGGTGACGTCCCGTTGGACCAGAGCGGCGAGGTGAAGGTGTCGCAGACGTCCTACGACTACACCCGGCCGTACTGGGACCAGATCGGGGTGACAATCTGCGGCCGCCACGTCTTCGACATGACGGACGGCTGGGACGGAAAGCCTCCGAGCGGGATCGACCACGTGGTCGTCGTGACACACCGGCCGCAGCCCGAGGGCTGGGACCCCGAGGCGCCGTTTCACTTCGTCGACGGCGTCGAGGTAGCCGTGGCCAAGGCGCAGGAGCTTGCGGGTGACCGCATGGTCGAGGTCGCCGCTGGCGACGTCGGTGGCCAGGTGCTTGCCGCGGGCCTGATCGACGAGGTGCGCATGGACGTCGTACCCGTCGTGTTCGGGTCCGGCAAGCGCTACTTCGGGTCGGTCGACGCGCAGCACCTGTTGGAGGATCCTGACGTGGTGATTCAGGGCAACCGGGTGCTTCACCTGCGCTATCGGGTGCGCCGTTGACCGACGAAGCGGGCAACCTCGCCCTGTCCGCCCACATCCTCGCGCTGGAGCGCAGGCGGGGGATGTCCGGGAGCACCGGCTCGGACCATGCGGAGTTGCAAATGCCCAAGAACACGACCGCATTCCCGCCATGTCCACCGCAGCTGCGGTGGGAGATGGCGTGTTCGTCCTGTCCGAGCACGGCCTCTTCCAGACTGTGGTCGTCCCGGCGGGAGAACCGCTCGCCTCTGGCGAAGCCGTCCTCACTCAACACACTTGCGCACCTCTCACTTGCCTCGCTACGTGATCGTCGAACCGCACGGCGGTGCCCTCTCAGACGACCCACCGGCCGCCGTCCCAGCGCAGGGCAAGGACATAGGTGTGACCGAGCTCCAGCCGGGGTGCCTCCAGAGCCGTTCCCTCGATCCGTTTCCCGCTCTGGAGTACTGACCAGCCAGGGGGCTCATCGCGAACTCGCTCCCCGCCTCATGCCGGGCGGTATCGGCGGACCAGAGAGCCTTCTCCTGTCGCAACGTCACCGACCGGTCGAGCGTGTACCGCACGGGTCCCTTGTCGAAGTCCTGCCTGTTGATCTCTCGCTCGGAGGTCGGCCTCCCCACTACAACGTGATCCGCCCCGGCCTTCCAGCCTGTCGCATTCTGGGACCGGCACGCGTCACTGGCCGGGCCGTAGCCACCGCCGTGTCCAGCCCCTTCCGGCCGATCAGAACCCTCGCCGTGAGACCGGCGAGGGCAGCGCAACGGCGCTTGCGCCCGACAGCGGCGGGGCCGTGAATCTGACAGCCATGCATGTCGTACTTGCCTTTCACGCGTTCTTGTCGAAGCGATGCCATGGTGTTGACGCGACCGTCCCGAGGGCTTGTGCGTCGGTGCCCACTCATGGAACGACAGCGCCATGTAGGGCCAGGCGGGCCACCCGTACTGTTCATATCTGGTGGCGTGTCTTGTGGCCGCTCGCCCCGGTGTACGGCGACGCGACGCGGTACCGCTGGAATCCTTCGGCCCGGCCCTGTCGGACGGATTCACGGTGTCGGCCTGCCCGGGACGGGAGCGACTCGTGGGTGCTGTGGTGGCCGTTGTCGGGGGATCACCTGGGTGTCGCACGTGGCGCCCACGG
This sequence comes from Streptomyces carpinensis, assembly GCF_002154505.1. Classification (GTDB taxonomy): domain Bacteria; phylum Actinomycetota; class Actinomycetes; order Streptomycetales; family Streptomycetaceae; genus Streptomyces; species Streptomyces carpinensis. Next base: position 8,486 of record NZ_MUBM01000011.1, read on the forward strand.
CCACGTGGCCGGCCTCGGTGTGAGGCCACCGCCGAGAACCGCCTGTCAGTCGCGCGAGCGTCTCGGAGCTGTCGAAGATCCCGCCAGTGTCCAGGAGGCCAGCAGGCTCAGCGCCTGGGCGGACGCCGACCGGGGTTCGGCGGTGTAGAGGACCAGAGTGGTTTCGCTGTCACCGGGAAGCGAAAGCGTTTCGTACTCCACGGTGAGTTCACCGACCAGGGGATGCCGAAGCCGCTTGGAACCATGAGTGCGCTGGTGCCCGCGGTGCTGCTGCCAGCAGCGGTCGAAGTCGTCGCTCCGTTCCCTCAACTCGGTGACGAGCGCCTGCGTGGCCTGCCGGTCCGATTCGCGGACCGCGTCCAGACGCAGGTTCTCCACCGCGGCGCGGGCCTGGACGTCCCAGGCAGCCGGGGCAATCGAGTTCACACTGGCGGAGGTTCGGCGACTCCTGGCAGCTTGTCGTTCTCCACCCCCGCACCTTCGTGGTCGCCGAGGACGACACCACGCGCTGAGCTGGTCGAACCGGCTCCGACGACGCCAAGCGGTCGCTCGGCGCTGTCACTACCTGCGGCGCTGTCGCACGATCGAGGGCGGCCTGCCGAAGGCCACACCTGATCACTGTGCAGCCCGCTACACTCCAGCCGCCCAGCAAAACCCGCAGGTCAGACTGCAAAATCCTGCTGGAGTACTAGTGGCGCTCGAGATACGCGACGATTCCCGTCTCTCGAGCCGCGCTGATCGCTTGGAGTCGCGCGAAGTTGACCGTGCTCATATCCCGCCTCCACTCGTCGATCGTCGCTACACGCCACGCGGTGTGCTCGTTCGTGATGTGCACTTGGGCGAGCCGATCGTCGGTGAGTACGCCTCCGTCGAAGATGAAGCCGATGTGGTTGACCGGCCAGGTCGTGCGTTGGGGGACGAAGTGGACACCGAGGAGGCGCTGCGGCCCCCGGAAGTCGATGCCGGTCTCTTCCAAGCACTCGCGCCGAGCGCACTCCCAGGGTGTTTCGCCAAGCTCCATATTGCCGCCCGGCCACTGCCACACTTCCACGCCGTTGCGTGAACGTAGTTGGAAGGGACGGCCGGCGGTGTCTGTGAAGTAGAGGCAGGCATAGGAGGTCGCGCGTGCGATGGTCTCGATGTACTGCTCCGGCGGGAGCCACGCATTTGTCATACTTGCGTCCCTGCGAGAAGGAACCTTGCGGCCATGAGCTTTAGCTAGAGAGCGAAGTACGTGGCGGCATCCAGCGCAGTCGTGCGACTGCGTGCCTGTGATGGTGATGGCGCGGACATCGACGTGCACGTCGTGCCATGAGTGCAAGCTGTTGTTCCGTGGGTTTGTCCCTCTCACGCCGATGACGGCTTATGCGACTTCGTCGTACTCATACCCATTTCTAGCATCTGAAGCACATGCGGTTTTCCTAGCCGACACGCCGTCAGTGAATCGACCGTGACGGCCCGCTCGCGCTACTCCCGGCTCGGTCCACCCCGGTTCGCCCCGCGCCCGTCACCCGGCCGGCGCCCGCGGTGCCCAGCCAACCGGTGCCGACGTCCTGCTGCCGGGCGGCCCAGAACGCTTCGACGGCCTGCTGGTCGAAGTAGAGGAGGCGGCCGACGGTGCAGATGAACTTCCGGGTGCCGGTCTTCGGGCTGCTGATGACGCTGGGCGTACCAGCGGGCCGCCGTCGCCGCTGACGCACCCGTCAACTCCCGGATCCAGGCACGGCTCACCATCCACCGCCCCTCATGCACCCGGCGCAGCCAACATCCTCCGCACCCGCCACAGACCTTAAACCCATCCACGCCGACAGGGCGCTGGTCAACCGCGGCATCCTCTCAGGGCCGGATTCGCGCTCCAGCACGACAGCGGTCCGCCGCGGTTCGCTGACCGTCTCCCTCGCACCGTGGGCTGTGCACACTGGACCGTGATCGACCGGACAGCTCCTCAACTAACCGGCGCGGCAGGGCTCAACTGGCTGCGCAACGCTGTGACCAGCTGTGGTCGGAGTAGCCCGTGGCTCCCACGCCAGGGTGGGCTGGGGCTGCGCGGGGTGCCGGTGGAGGCAGTCAATGTGACCGGCTGCTCATGGGCTCGGGGCGGCGGCTGCGTCGGCTGGCAGGCCGCGGGCTGTGACCAGGTGGGTGGTGCCGCCTTGCAGGAGGTAGGTCATGCCCACGATCGCGGTGCGTCCGGCGGCGAGGTGTGCGGCGAGGACCGGGGAGCGCTCAAGGAGCAGGTCGACGGTGTGCCGGACGTGCTCGGCGATGACGTCGCGGTCGCTGCTCAGGCCGGCGGCTCGCGCGGCCAGCACGCTGGGCATCACCCGCTCGATCACCTCGCGTACGTACCCTGTTTCCGTGATGGTCCCCTCGTCCACCCCGGTTTGGGCGGCCGCGACCGTCCAACATGTGTCGTGGCCGAGGACCACCACCAGTGGGCAGCCCAGCACGCCCACCCCGTACTCGATGCTGCCCAGCACCTCCCACCCCACTACGTGGCCCGACGTGCGTACCACGAACAGGTCCCCCAGCCCCCGGTCGAAGATGATCTCGGCGGCAAGTCGGGAATCGGAACACCCGAACAGCACCGCGAACGGGCGCTGACCGGGCGCCGTCTGCGCCCGGCGCGCGGCATCCTGATTCGGATGCTGCGGGGTGCCCGAGGCGAATCGGCGGTTTCCGCTCAGCAGCATCTCGAAGGCTCTCGCGGGAGTCGGCATCGCAGCGTTCGTCATCAACCGCAGGCTACGGCCCAGGTGCCGCCTTCCACCGCGCGGTGTCCGCACAGCCGAGCCGGGCCGTCGGTGAAATCACCCGGCTGCCGGTCGGGCTGGCCTCAACCGTGCGCGGCTGATCCGACAGCCTCGCAGCCAACGAGCGGGGCGTCGGGGATGACGGCCTCGCCGCCCCCGATGGGGTAGTGGACTTCGGGGATCCAGTCCAGCGGCCGGCACAGCACGCCGCGGCGGCGTGCGTCTTCGAGGAAGGCGAGGCCGGTCTCGGTGACCGTCAATGCGTGTCCGACCCGCTGCCGTGCCGCGGTCCGGTCCGACACCGTCTTCGACGGCCGCCGTCCCCGCAACTCCGGGCACTCGCAGGCGACCTGCATCCCGCGCGCGCCTGGCTCGCGCGGGCGCTCCGCATTGGCGCGCCACTGGGCGCGCCGGTGTTCGGCGGCGGTGTGGATGGCGCGCGCCACTGGCTTGTGGAGGCTGCCGGTGACCGGGTCGCTGAGGAGATGTTGAGGTCCTGGATGAGCCACCTCGGGAGCTCGTGCAGGAGCCGAGTGCGGGGCGTTCGCCGCTGGTCGGAGCGGGTCGCTCGCTGGTGGCGCGCGCCACCAGCTCGGCGGGTGGCTCGTCTGGCTCGCAGGTGGAGAGGATGCGCGCCACCGTGTTGTGGTGGATACCGACCTGGCGCGCGATGCCGCGCTGGCTCATCCCATCGGCGGCCAGCTGGCGCACGGTGGCGTCCCGGTCAGTCGTCGGGGTCGTCATGGTGGTTCCAAGAGAGTGACCGGCCCCGCCGGGAGGCACGGGGCCGACCGGTCGGCGGGTGGTCAGCTGCCGTTGCGGCGCCGCTTCGGGGCGAGCTTCCACAGGGACAGCCCGGCCGCGATGAGGGTGGTGCAGGCGACGACGAGGGCGACGGTGTCGAACCCGGTAGCGGCGAGCGCTCCGGCTGCTCCGGCTCCGCCGATCTGACCGCCGACGATGGCTCCGTACATGAGTGCTTGATCTCCTTGCGGGTTTGGGGTTGGGGGTGTGGGCCCGCGGTCATGTCGTGGCCCACTGCTCCTCGCGCCGAAGGACCAGATCGGCCAGGGCGCGGAAGTACACGGCGTGCTGGAAGAGGTCGTAGGCGAGCTCGACGACGAGCAGCGCGGCGAGGAGGCGGGAGCGCCAGCCGGCGGACCACACGGACACGACTTTCTCGACGACGAAGACGGCGCCGATCGCGGTCCAGAACGAGGACACGCCGAGACGGCCGAGGTAGGCGAGCTGCAGGGCGACGAACGCGAGGTAGAGGGCGAACGCGAGCGCCCCGACGCCCTGCATGATCTGCTTGCCGAAGTACGGGGCCGTGACTCTCGTCAGCCCGTACGTGCGCAGGTTCTCCAGGGCGCCGCGCTGCCAGCGCAGACGCTGCGCCCACAGCTTCGGCAGCGTGGCCATGACCTCGGTGGTCACGGCGCACCCAGCCGGGCTCATCGTCCGATACCCGAGCGTCTTGACGGCCTTGGTGATCTCGTCGTCCTCGGTGAGGGACGCGGTGGTGTAGTAGGAGCTGCCGCCCGGCAGACGTCCGGCCAGGCGCGCGGCCTTGATCTCCCGCAGCACCCGCACCCGAAAGAGGGTGGCGGTGCCGGTGAGGACGACGGCCCGGTCGCCGTTGCGGTGGATCTCCCATGCGTACCGCTGGAACTCCATGCGCTGCAGCTGGCCGAGCAGCCCCCCGCCGGGCTCGCCGTAGAACACGCCTCCGACCGCGCCGACCTTCCGCCGCATCGCGGCCCCAGCCGACTCGACGAACCCAGGGGTGAGGATGGTGTCGGCATCCTGAATCAGGATCAGGTCCTGGTCGTCGAGCTCGGGCAGGACGTCGTCGAGGGCGGCGTTGAGCGCGCCGGCCTTCTTCCCGCGAACGCCGTGGAGGTCGAGAACTGCGGCGCCGGCGTCCCGCGCGGCGATCGCGGTCGCCATGCAGTCGGTGCAGTTGTTCGTCACCGCGATGATCTCGTCCGGGACGCGGGTCTGGGCGTGCAGGCCATCGATGGCGGTGGCGATGCGGGCGGATTCGTTGCGGGCGGGGATGAGCGCGATCACCCGCGCCGCGCCCATGGTGGGGCGGCGCAGGGTGAGCGTGGTCTCGTTAGAGGTCGTCATGAGAGCACCAGACCGAGGGTGGCATAGGCCGAGAGGGTGAACACGAAGAACAACGCGCCGCATCCGCTCTGGGTCTCGTGATCGAACGACGCACGGTCTTGGAGCTGGCGCGCGGAGTGGCCGCGTTGGCGGTCCCGGCACGTGCGGCCCGTGTCGCCCGGTCGGTGTCACCCGCGCTGCCCCAAGAGTGGGGCGGCGCAGGGTGAACGTGGTTGCGGTGGTCATGTGGCCTTGCCTCAGTACGTAATCCGCTGGCAGCCCTTGCGGTCCTTGGCGCGGTCCTTGTCCTCCCACGTCTGGCCCTGGCGGGCGGCGCGCTGGGCGCACTTGCTGCGGTGCCGCTCGCGCCGCAGCCGGGCGGCCCGGTCCGAAGCGGACTCGCGGCCTGCGTACTGCTCGGCGGCCAACGCGCGGTCGTCGCCCGGTCGAAGGCTGCGGACGAAGTCGCGGATACCCATCAGTGGCCTCCGGTGGTGGGCGGGGTGCCGTCCTGGGCCGAGGCGGAGACGGTGCCGCGCTGGGTGACGGCCTCGCCGGTCTGGTCGCGCTGGGCGCGGTCGGCGGCGCAAGCCTGCACGGTGGCGGGCTCGGCGAGGATCTTGCTGGGCTTCGGCGTGAAATCGCGGCTGCTCATCGGGTGACCGCCTGCCGGGGGAACGGGTGCTCGGCGAAGTGCGCGGTGAGCGCGCGGCCCTGCCGGGCGAGGCCGGGGTGGTGGAGGCTGGCGCACAGGTTGCAGTTGCGGGCCGAGTGAGGGCTGTGCGGGCGCTATACGGTGGCAAGCGTTGGTGCTCCCGAGAGGGAAGGGAGCGGCCGTGGCCGATCAGCCGGATGGCGAGCAGGAGGTGCGGATCGTGACGGACGTCGTCGACTCGCTGGAAGCGCTGGAGGACCCAGCCGAGCGGGCGAAGCGTGCGGGTCGGCTGCTCGCGGAGTGGCCCCCGCTGGGTTCGCGTCTGCGGGACATCCGGCAGGAGGCGGTCGTGGCGATGCGTGCGCAGAACGTCAGGTACCGGAAGATCGCTGAGGTGCTCGGGATCTCGCTGGCGCGGGTGCAGCAGATCGAGGCTGGCGAGCGCGGCAGGAAGCCGAAGGTCGAGGGGTAGCGGTGGACGATCTCGTGCAGTGGCTGCGCGCCCAGTTCGACGAGGACGAGCGGATCGCGCAGGCGGCTGATGCCGAGCTGAGCAACGTCTTCACGCGTATCGAGACCTTCGATCCCGAGATGGCGGCGGACGAGCGCCAGATCATGGAGCACCGCCCGGCGCGGGCGCTGGCCGAGGTCGACGCCAAGCGACGCATCCTCGATCTGTACGCGTCCTCTGTTGATGACCGCTCGGCGTTGCGCGCCCGGATGCGCGAGGTGATCTACACGAAGCCGGACGAGCTCTCTGGGCTGCATCGGCAAGAGAGCGCGCTGATCGAGACCGCCGAACAGATGGCCCCCGTTGTACGCCTGCTCGCCTTGCCGTACGCGAACCGGCCGGGGTACCGCGAGGAGTGGCGGCCGTAGCCGCAACCGGAGCGCCCCCGTCTCGCGGGTCGAGGCGGGGGCCGTTCGTATGCCCGTCTTGTGAACGGGACCGCGAGGTGGCCACGCGTAGCACCGCCCACTGGGGCCTGTCTGACGGGTCGCGTCACCGACCCCGCACCTGACAGCAATGTCACCCGAACGGCCCAACATGACGTGCCACTCGCATGGATGAACGTCAAGCTGATTAGTGCCCCAATCAAGGCAATCCGTGAAAGGGGAACCGAATGCGCATTCGACGAATCCTCGCCGCCGTCATCGCCACGGCAGCCCTCACCGGACTCGGCCTCACAGGTGCCGCCACCGCCACCGCCGCCACCCTCGCCCCGAGTCAGGGCGGCGCCGCCCTCACCCCGGGTGAGTGCACGGACGGCGGCGGTACGGTCGATTGGTCGAACCCGAAGGTGCCCCATACCGGGACCTGCAGGGGCGGCACGCACGACGGGCAGACGGTCGACTAAAACCCACTAAGCGCCCCGCAGCCACGCGCTGCGGGGCGCTCCCGCGCGAGTAATCGTCAAGACCTGTGGACTGGGTGATTAGAAGAAGCCGATCGTGTCCTTGAGGAGACGAAGGGTTTTTGCGCGGTATGTGGCGCTGTCGCGCCAGGTCTTCTCCACCTGCACGCTGGTGATCGTGACGCCTGCCCTCCCGGCCGAGTTCTCCGCGGGCGTCAGGTGGCCGCAGGCGATGAGTACGCCGATGCGAAACAGGGCGATGCCCAGTTGGCGAGCGGCCTGGGGCTGGGACAACCAGGCGTCGTCTGGCACCCGGGGAACCCGCAGGAGCTTGGGGTAGCGGCGCTCGTCTCGCGATGTCATCAGGCGGCCCTCGCTTCGGAGCGTTCGACGAGGTGACCGTTCTCGAAGCGTGCTCCGGCGCGGACGAGGGCGACGAGCTTGGGGGCCGTGATCGCGCGCCAGCGGGCCTGGGCGGACTCGACGAGCTTGAACACCATCGCCAGAGCCGCGGCGAGCATCCGTCGGGCACCCTCGCGGACGAGGTCGTCCATCAGGGATCCGCTCTCGGTGGTTCCGTCGTTGTTGACTACGCTGAGCACGGGCGTGCCTTCCCAACTCGCGGTGCAACGCGGGTCTACTCGGTGACCATCAATCGATCACTCGGGAAGGTACGCCCTCCACGTTCCGCGAGGCACCCCTCCCGAGGCCGATCCACAGGTCTTGAGCATTGCTCCTCCCGCGCGAGCGTAGCCGGGCAAGTCGCAGGGACCGTGTCATCTGTGATCGTCTTAAGACGGCTCCGACTCGTCCGGCCAGGTCGCCAAAACGGTGCCGTCCTGCTCGTCGACGAGGGTCACGTGAGCGTCCGGCAGGGCGCCGTACTCGCCCACCCAGCTGACGAACTTGCCGTCCGCCAGGGTGCGGTCGTCCCACCAGCCGCGCACGACCCGGCGGCCGGCGGTGGTGGTCAGCGTGTGGCGGTAGCGCCCGGGGTCCACGGTTCCCACGCTACGGCCGCTCGAGCTTGAATCCGGCGACCATGCAGTCGCGGCAGGAGTCGTGCCATCGCAGGCCCAGGCGGGGCACGTCGACGATCCGGGTGGCGACCGCCGGCTCCCCGCACGAGGAGCAGCGCGCCCGGGTCGGGGATTGCGGGTAGATGCGGGCCCGGTAGCCGGTCGGCCGTAGTGGGCCGGGGCGAGATGGGTGGGGTCAATGACGCCTGCCTCGGGCCAGGGCCCAGGTAGGCCAGGAACGCCCGCTCGGGCAGGCCCGAGCTTCATCAGCCCGGATCGCTACACGGAGCGGCACCACTACAGGTGGGACAGAATGGGCCATTATGTGCAAGAGTGATCGAATTGAACGGAGTGGGCGATGGGGCGTCCCTGGCTGCGCGTGCTGGCACAGGTGGTGCCCATTCCGCTCGGGTTACTGCTCAGCGGTGCGCTGGTCTGGAGTGCCACAAACGCCGACTGGAGTGGGACCACCAGCAACAGCGGCAACACGTGGGAGTCTGGCTCGCTGGGGCTGGCCAACGACAGCAAGGTGCCCATGTTCCGCATCGACAACATGCGACCCGGCGACACAGGCTCCAACTGCATCAGGATCGAGTCGAACGCTGACTTCCCCACCGCGCTCAAGCTGTACAGCAACTCACCGAACTGGCCCAGCAACTTCCAATCCTTCATCAACCTCAAAATTGAGGTAGGCAGCGGCGGCACCTTCGGCGACTGCAACGGCTTCACTCCGCACAAGACGGCGTTCGACGGCACCCTGGACCAGTTCGTCGCCCTGTACACCGACTTCCGCACCGGCCTGGGTCCCTGGACCCTGCCCGGCAAGCCACCCAACTCGCTGAGCTTCCGTTTTGCGTGGAAGTTCAGCCGGAGCGCACCCAACAGCGCGCAAAGCGTGGCCACTAACGAGGTGACGTTCACCTGGGAAGCGCGGGAACACAAGTGACTCTCCCAAGTGACCCAGCCGCCAGCGCGCCCTGCCAACCCGTGGTCAAGGGCACCCCGCACCCGATCCGCGTGGTCACCTCGGTCACCTCACGTACCCTGCTCGGTTCGCTGGTTGGGCTGCTGTTGTGGGCGCAATTGCCCGTGGTGGCGCTGGGCTGGACAGCGGGCGTGGTGCAGTCCGGCTCCATGCGTCCCGCCCTCATGCCGGGCGACGTCGTCCTCTACCAGCCACCACCGCGCAACCGCACACCGGCGGTGGGTCAAATCGTGCTGGCCCAGGACCCCACCCGACCTGGCCAGCTGCTCACCCATCGGGTCTACCAGGTACTTCCCAACAACGACCTGATCACCAAAGGTGACGCCAACTCCACACCGGACTCCACCCCGATCCGGCCCACGGCGCTCCAAGGCGTAGCACGGTTGCGCGTCCCCTGGATCGGGTTGGCAGTCCAGCTCTGGCGCGCCGAGCAGCCCGTGCCCGAGGCGATCCTGCTGCTCGCACTTGCCATTCTGCTTGCGCTTGCCACTCTGCCGGTGCACAGCCGCAATCGACACAATTAGCCACGGCCAGGCCCCCGATCCCTGCCCTTGAGGGCGCGTGCTGCGCAGTAACGCGCGGGACGCTCACCAGTCCCGGGTGGCGATCAGTTCCTCTACATCCGCGTCCGTGAACCCGTATGCCGACGCGACAAACCAGAAGTCCTCAGCGATCACCTCGCGCGCAACCGTCTCGATCTCACTCCCGGTTGCCTCGAACTCCGCCTCCAGACGGTTGATCCTCAGTTGCGGCCTGGGCAAGCACATACAGGGGCTCCCGCCGGGTGCGCGGCACCGGCCCGTGCCCGGAGGCTGGGGGCATGGCCGCTGCGCGCGTCGTCGTGTACCCGCCGTCCGAGACAGGCGGCCGGCAGGTGCGCGTCGACGGGCAGATCCTGGGCACGGCGTACTCGCTGCCCGACCTGGCGGCGTTCCTCGCTCGGGCAGGGATCGACGACACAGACGCGGTGTACGTCGGGGCTCCACAACGGGTCGAGTGGCGGGGCGGCGGCTCGGACGTGTGGGAGCACTGACGCTCACTCCTCGAAGAGGGGGAGCTGGTCCACGGGCAGGTCGTCGCGGAGGCGGAGGTAGCGGACGGGGTGCCGGTAGACGCCGGCGTCCAGTGCGGTGTCGGCGAGGACTTCCGCGACCAGCTCGGGCCGGACGGGCGTATAGGTGAGGTCTTCGTGGTGCCCCAGCGAGCGGGGAAGCGGCGCCCGATCCATGGGTGGTCCGGGTTGGCGGGGTGGATGCGGCGGGCCAGCTCCTGTCGCGCGGGGCCGCGCAGGAGGGTGGTGCGGGCGACCATGTGCAGCCGTTGCTCGGTGTCGTAGCGGGCGAGGAGCAGCGTGGTGGGCGAGCTGGCCGGGCCGGTGATTCCGGCGACGGTCGCTTCGGTGGTGGTGCGGGCACGTACCTTGATCCAATCGCGTTTGCCTGGCCGGTAGGGCTGGGCGAGCCCTTTGACGACCACGCCCTCGATCCCTGCTGCGCCCCACTCCGGGGCCATCCACTCCTCGGCCGCGGCCCGGTCGGTGGTGGCCGGACACGGCGTGAACGGCGCGGCCAAGATGCCGCCGGCGAAGAGCTGCTCCAGGAGTCCGCGCCGCTCCCTGTACGGCTGGCCCAGGAGCTGCGTGCCCGCGGCCTCGAGGACGTCGAAGGTGACGAGGAAGGCGGGCCGGGTGGTGGCGACCGCGCGGGCGATTCGGCCGCGGCGGCGGGCGCGGGCCTGCAGCTCGGCGAAGTCGAGGCGGCCGTGGTGGGGCACGACGAGTTCGCCGTCCAACACGAGGTTCTGGCCGAGGGCGTCGGCGGCCTGGGCGATGTCGGGAAAGGCGCCGGTGAGGTCGGCGCCGTTGCGGGACTGGATGCACACCCGGCCAGGGCGGGCGAAGACGACGGCCCGGTTTCCGTCCGCCTTCTGCTCGTAGGCGAGCCCGCCGGGCAACTCCTGCTCGCCTTCTTGGCCGCAGCGCCGACTGGCTTGTTGTCCTTCGTCGGCGTGCTGTCTGCGGATGCGGTCGACGAGCTGCTCGTGTCTGTGGACTTGGTGCTGTCGGTCGGCGCGCACGCGACGGCCATGCTGGCAGCGGCGCAGAGCGGGACAGAGCTGATGATGCGGGTACGCACGATCGGGGGGATGCCGGCCTGGTCGGCAGCGGTGACGGCACCGGCTTCTGATGCTGTAGGAGCGGCCCACGACCGGGAGGTCCGCGCCGCCGCCGAACGGCGCTCAAAAATTGGCGAGTACACGCCCATTGTCCTGGGCGCGGCGAAGAGGTTACATGGTTCGTGCACGCGGACGAAAGCGCTTTCTATGAGTCGGGACAACCCGGCCTAATGCCCCTTCACCGCCGCTGGGAGGCTGTATGTCACCGCCCCGCACCAGACGCTACTCACTCGCCGTCGCCGCGCTCGCCGCAACCGCCTCGCTTGCCGCCGCCACGTTTCCGGCCCAGGCGGCCCGCCCCTCAACCGCCCCCACTTCGCTGCGAGCCCAGGCTGTGGCGGCGTACGACTTCGGACACCCGGACCCCGCCGACCCCGGTCGCGAGCAGGACATCGGACGCTCCGGCACCACGCTCAGCCTGATCAACGGCGGCTCCGCGATGCGCGTGGCCGACGAAGCGTACCCGGGTGCTTCGCCCGCCCTGCAGGTGCGCCAGCAGAACCCGGCCACCGCGGGCAACGACGACTGGAAGGCCGGGGCCTGGGACGCCGAGGGCATGTCGTCCCTCCGGGCCTTCCGCAGTGCCCGCGGTGCCACCGTCATGGGCTGGTTCAAGATGACGGGCGACAATCCCGCCCTCAACTCCAACACGCCCAACCCGAGCGACCGTTACAACGCGATCGGACTGGCCGGCGTACTGTCCGGAACCTCCGACGGTCACGCGGTGCGTGCGCTGCTCGAACTCATCCAAGTAAACGGCGAGTTGAAGCTGGTCGCGCTGGGGAGACGCCTGGACAGCGGCGCCTCCCAGACTTTCGCCGCCGAGGCCCCGTGGGAAGAACTGCTGCCCCGCGGTGAATGGGTCCATCTGGCCGCGACATTCGACTTCCGCGACGGCACCCTCGCGCTCTACCGCGACGGCAAGCCCCTGGACGGCTTCTACGTCACGCCGGGCGACCCCTGGGAACTCGCCACCACGCCGGCGCCCCACCGCGCCTCGCCCACCGATCCCCGCGGCATCAAGATCGGCGGCAGCTTCCCCCAGAACACCCGGGAGAACAACGCCTGCGACTGCCGCGTGGACGACCTCCTGTTCCTGGACCGCCCGGTGCCGGCCGGAGCGGTGGCGGCGGAGTACCAGCGCATGACGCAGAGCCCCTGACCGTTCCGGTCCTGGATCTTTTTCCCTACTTGTCGCGGCCACCACGAAGGGACCCGCATGGCGTCACGACATACACATCGAAGGAACTGGGCGGCCGTGGCCGTCAGTGCAGCCCTCGCCCTGGGCGGTCTCGCCGCCCCTTCCCACGCAGACGAGCCCGCCGCGGCGACAGCCGCCCTGACCGACCCCATTCCACAGAAGCCCGTCCAGTCCACGACGGGCCTCGTCCTGGAGGAGTTCGCGCAATTCCCCAAGTCGGAACCCGTTCCAGCACCAACGGATCCGCGCCTGATGCGCCACGCCCGGATCAACACCATCAATGAACTCCCCGACGGCTCCGGCCGGATGGCGACTCCCGACCTCAACGGCACCCTGTACCTCACCGACCCCGGCACCGCGACCAGCGCTTCCGGCGGCACCCCGCACCCCTACCTGGACGTCAAGGCCGCATTCCCGCACTTCTTCTCGGGCCGCGGCCTCGGCCAGGGCTTCGGGTACGCCGCGTTCCACCCGGAGTTCGGCACGAACGGGCGCTTCTACACCATCCACACCGAGCTCGCGTCGCAGGCCACCGAGACCCCCGACTTCCGGCAGGCCGGCACGCCCGCCTATCACGGCGTTATTACCGAGTGGACCGCCGACGATCCCTCCGCGGCCGTCTTCCACGGCACCCATCGCGAGGTGCTGCGTATCGCTTTCACCGGCCAGGTCCACGGCATTCAGCAGATCGACTTCAACCCGACGGCTAAGCCCCACGACGAGGACTACGGCCTCCTCTACCTGGCGGTGGGCGACGGAGGGCAGGGCGTCGGCAACAGCGAGCCGCAGAACCTGGCGCTCCCGCACGGCAAACTTCTGCGGATCGATCCCACGGGCCGCGACAGCGCGAACGGCCGGTACGGCATCCCCGCGTCCAACCCGTTCGTCGGTGAGCCCGGTGCCCTTGGGGAGATCTACGCCATAGGCATGCGGGACCCGCACCGCTTCAGCTGGGACGCGGGCGGCAGCCACCGTATGTATCTCGGCCACATAGGCGAGCACGCCATCGAGTCGGTGTACGAGGTCAAGGCCGGGGACAACTTCGGCTGGAGCGAGCGCGAGGGCCCCTTCGCATTCGACAAGAAGGCCACCGACCCGTGCGCCCGCATCCTCCCCCTCCCCGCCGACGACGCCCAGTACGGCTACACCTACCCGGTCGCCGCCTACGACCACGACCCGGGACCCGACTGGAACTGCCGCTCCGACGTGGGCCGCGCCATCGCCGGAGGCTCCGTCTACCGCGGCAAGGACGCGCCGGCATTGCGCGGAAAGTACATCTTCGGCGACCTCGTGGACGGCCGGATCCTGGCCGCGGACACCCGCGACATGCGCCGAGGCGCCGACCTCGCGCCGCTCGAGCAGCTGATGCTGTTCGACAAGTCGACCGGGAAGACGGTCACCATGCGCGACCTCGCCGGTGACCAACGTGTCGACCTGCGCTTCGGCTCCGACCGCGGCGGCGGCTTGTACATCGTCTCGAAGGCCAACGGCAAGGTCTGGAAGGTGACCGGGACCCGCACCTTCGCCGACTGCGAGATCGGCAACACGCCCACCACCCACACCACCGGCCCCGACAACTGGGCGCCGGTCACCCCGGCCAAGTGGGCGTACACCGAACGCGAGACGATCATGACCGAGCCGGGCGTCGCCCACCCGGGACCGCGGCGCCCCTTCGAGTACGCCGTCCTGACCGCGGGCCCGCGCTACTCCTCCGTCACCGTCGAGGCTGAGGTTCGGATCGACACCCCCGTCGAGATCACCAACCGTGACGTCATTCTCATCTGGGACTACCAGTCGGACACCCGATACCAGTACGCGCACCTGTCGAGCGACAACACCATCTACCCGCACAACGGTATGTTCACGGTCAACGACGCCGACCGACTGCGCATCGACGACCAGTGGAACGGAACCTTCGGCGCACCTCCGGCGATCAAGGACGCCGGGTGGCACAAGGTGCGCCTCACCCACTGCGCCGACACCGGTGAGACCGCCGTCTACCTGGACGGCAGCCCCAACCCCCTGATCACGGCCACCGACCCGGTCTTCGCCTCGGGCCGGGTGGGCTTCGGATCCTTCGACAACGCGGGCCGCGTCCGTCACCTGAAGGTGACGGGCACTCCGGCCGGCGACTGACCTCGCGGGGGCGGGCCGAGACCTTGGCCCGCCCTCCCGCCGCAGAGCCTGCCGAGTCCGAGCCGAGGATGCGTACGATCTGCTGGCGAACCACTCTGGATGTATGAAGGCCATGTGGTCGGGGATGATCCAGTTCGGGCTTGTCACTGTGCCGATCAGGCTGTACGCGGCCGCCGCGGAGATCTCGTGCGCCTCCACGAGATCCATGTCGCCGATGGCAGCCGCATCGAGCATCGCCGCTTCTGCACGGCCGAGAACCGAGAGGTCCCCCACGAAAAGGGCGGCAGGGGATCTGCCCTGGCAGACGGGCGCGTGGTGCCGCTTACGGAGGACGACCTCGCACACCTGCCCTTGCCCACGAAGCGGACCATCGACGTGTTTGGCTTCGTGCCCTTCGAGGACATCGACCCTGCCTCAGTCGTGGGGGAATCATTTCTTCCTGATGAGGCGGGCCGCTGTCCGGATGCCGGGCTTGCAGGCGCCCGTAGCCAATGGCGTTCCCGCAGAGGGCCATTGACTGCGTCCTGTTGAACGTCCCTCGGCCGGGGCGCTGCCCGCTATCGACAAGTCACGCTGCCCTGCGTGCCAGGATCTCGGAAACTCCCTGTGCCGTCGGGTGGGCATCAAATCTCGGTAGGAGTTCGCGTACGAGCTGTACACAACGGGGAGCGCCGATCCGCTCAGCGAGGTTCGGCGATTCCAGCGCGGATGTGGCGGCGAGCTCGGGTTCGCCGAGGTCGAGATGGCTCCTGGCCTCGTAGGCGTAGGAGATGCCACGGGTCTTGTCTCGGCTGTGCGGCAGGAGGCCTGGCCCTCGCGGATGAGCTGATGGGCTCGGCGAGTGTCGCCGAGATCGAGCAGGCTCTGTCCAGAGTCGACTGCGATATCGGCTTCAGACAGCCAGGAGCAGTGAGGCGGTGCAGCTTCACCCACACCCTGGCCTTCGACCACTCGGCGAAGCGGCGGTGAGCTGCCGCATGCGACGGCCCGAATGAGGCGGACGACAACTGCTGCCACGTGCACCCGACGTGGCCACGAACACGATCGCCTCCAGCGCTGCCCCGTCACCGTTGCCGCGCCGACCACCGCCTCGCGGGCGGGTCGGCGCCTCAGACACCAATCGCTGGAGCAGCTCCCACTTGCCGTGCGGCCCGGTTGACCGTCCCGCGAAGGGAACCTACGCTGAGCGGCGCAACTCAGTAAGCGCTTTCCATGTCCCGTAGGCAGTCTTTTCACTCGCAACCGGGAGCGCCATGAGTCCTCTGGTCCGAAGAAGTCGGTCACCCCTTCCCATCTTCGCCGTACTGCTCTCCCTCTTCCTCACCTGGGCCGTGGCCTCTTCGCCACCGGCGCACGCCGAGCCGCAGTTCCGCGTCCTGGTCTTCTCCAAGGTGACCAATTTCCGTCACGACTCGATCCCTGCTGGCATTGAAGCGATCAAGAAGATGGGCGCGGAGAACAACTTCGAGGTCGAGGCGACCGACGACTCGGCCGCCTTCACCGACGCCAACCTCTCCCGCTTCCAGGCGATCGTCTTCAACAACACCAACTCCACGCCGGAGTCCGGCGACCTGCTCAACGCCGACCAGCGCGCTGCCCTGCAGAAGTACATCCGCGGCGGTGGCGGCTGGATCGGCCTGCACTCGGCCTCCGCCAGCGAGCGCGACTGGGACTGGTACGGGGGCCTGGTCGGCGCCGTCTTCGACCAGCACCCGGCCATCCAGACCGGCCGGGTCAAGGTGCTAGACCAGGTGCACCCCTCCACCGAGGGCCTCCCGGACCTGTGGGAGCGCACCGAGGAGTGGTACAACTGGCGCGTCAACCCCACCGGCAAGGTCCACACCCTTGCGCAGATCAAGCAGCGTGACGGCATCACCGGCCTGACCCAGGGCGTCGACCACCCGTGGTCCTGGTGCCAGAACTACGATGGCGGCCGGTCCTGGTTCACCGCGGGCGGCCACGACTCCTCCGCCTTCTCCGAGCCGCTGTTCGTCAAGCACCTTCTCGGCGGTATCGAGTGGGCAGCCGGGGCCAAGCCCGGCGACTGCTCCGCCACCAAGACCGGTAGTTTCCAGCGCACCCCGCTGGTCACGGATGGCCTGGCCGACCCGTTCGAGTTGGCGGTGGCGCCCGACCGGAGGGTTTTCTTCATCGAGCGCACCGGCAAGCTGAAGATCGTCGACCAGGAGAACCTGAAGGTCACCACCGCGCTCGACCTCGCGTACACCCCCGAGATGACCAGCCAGTCCGACGGACTGCTCGGCCTCACCCTGGACCGCGACTTCGCCGACAACCACTGGCTGTACCTGCTGCACTCGGACAAGACCGAGAAGCGCCTCAACCTCTCCCGCTTCACCGTCTCCGGCTCCACCGTCGATCCGGCGTCCGAGAAGCGGCTGCTGACGATCCCGACCTGGCGCGGCGAGGGCCGGGCCAACTCGCACATGGCGGGCTCGCTCGCCATGGACACCAAGGGCAACCTGTACGCGGCGACGGGCGACAACACCGACCCGTTCGAGTCCGACGCCTTCACCCCGATCGACGAGCGAGAAGGCCGCCGCGCCTGGGACGCGCAGGGCACCGCGGGCAACACCAACGACCTGCGTGGCAAGGTCCTGCGCATCCACCCGGAGGCCGACGGCACGTACACCGTGCCCGAAGGCAACCTCTTCGCACCGGGGACGGACAAGACCCGTCCCGAGATCTACGTGATGGGGATGCGCAACCCGTTCCGGATCACCATCGATCCGCACGACGACGCGCTGATGATCGGCGACTACGGTCCGGACTCCAAGAAGGAGGTGGCCGACCGCGGCCCCGAGGGCACGGTCGAGTTCAACCGGGTCACCAAGGCCGGCAACCTCGGCTGGCCGTACTGCATCGGCAACAACATCCCGTTCAACGACTACGACTTCGCGACACGGAAGTCCGGCCCGAAGTTCGACTGCGGCGCGCTGGTCAACGACTCGCCGAACAACACCGGCCTGCGCGAACTGCCGCCCGCCCAGCCGGCGGTGGTGTGGTACGCGTACTCCGCCTCGAAGGAGTTCCCCGAGCTCGGAGCGGGCGGTGGAGGCCCGATGGGCGGGCCCGTCTACGCGTACGACAAGGACAACCCGTACAAGTCCAAGTTCCCGGCCTACTTCGACAAGAAGTGGTTCACCTACGAGCTGACGCGCCAGTGGTTCAAGACCTTCTCGTTCCAGCAGCAGGACCAGTCCTTCCAGAACTCCCGCTTCCCGGACGCCAAGAAGGGCGAGCTGCAATCGATCAACTCCGTCTTCGCGGACATGAAGTGGAACCAGCCCTTCGAGGCGGAGTTCGGTCCTGACGGAGCCCTGTACGTGATCGACTTCGGCCTCGGCAGCGGAACCGGACGCGGCGGCAGCAACGAGGGGTCGGGCATCTACCGCATCGACTACGTCCAGGACGGACGGCTGCCGACCGCGAAGGTGGCGGCCGGCCCGGACAACGGTCCCGCGCCGCTGACGGTGAAGTTCTCGAGCGAGGGGTCGGGCGTACCGGACGGGAAGCCCGTGACCTACGCCTGGGACTTCGACGGAAACGGGACCGTCGACTCGACCGAGGCCAACCCCACGCACACCTACCGTGACAAGGGTGTGTTCACCGCCCGCCTCACGGTCACCGGTCCCGGCGGGCTGGAGGCTGCGGCGGTGAAGGAGATCACCGTCGGCAACACCCGTCCCGAGGTGACGATCCAACAGCCGCCGAACGGAGGGATGTTCGCCTTCGGAGACACCGTTCCCTTCAGGGTCAAGGTCAAGGACCCGGAGGATGGCACGATCGACTGCGAGCGAGTGGTCGTGCAGTCCCAGCTCGGCCACGACACGCACCTGCACCCGCTGGACAACTACACCGGGTGCGAGGGCGAGATCGTGACCGACACCGGTGACAGCCACGGACCGGGCCAGAACCTCTACTCCGGGATCAGCGCGCAGTACGAGGACAAGGGCGCCCCGGGCGTGCCGGCCCTCACCGGCTCCGCGGCGCTGACGCTGCGCCCGACCTTCCGCGAGGCGGAGCACTACACCGCCACTGGCGGCGCTCACGGCGGCGCGCAGATCGGGGACCGGTCCGATGCCTCCGGCGGCAAGCGGCTCGTCGAGATCGAGGACGGCGACTGGATCAGCCTCGACCCGGTTCACCTGAAGGGCATCGACTCGGTGACCGTCGGGGCGGCGTCCGGCGGCATCGGCGGTGACGTGGAGTTCCGGGCCGGGTCGCCCACCGGAACGCTGCTCGGCACGACCCACATTCCCAACACCGGTGGCTGGGGCAACCTTGTCTCGCCGACGGTCGATCTGGCCGACCCGGACGGGACGGTGAAGCTGTACGTCGTCTTCCGCAACCCGGAGTGGACGGCCAGCAAGGCGGATCTGCTGGCCCTGGACTGGCTGCACTTCAACGGTCCCGGCGTCCAGCAGCGGCCCGCGGGCAGCGTGGAGGTCACGGCCTCGCCGTCGCAGGGCGACGCACCGCTCGCCGTGGCACTCAAGGGCACGGCAAGCCTTCAGGCCGGGCGGACCGTGCAGTCCTACCACTGGGACTTCGGTGACGGCGGCAAGACGGCGAATACGGCGACGGTGCAGCACACATACGCCCGCAAGGGCAGCTACACCGCCCACCTCACCGTCACCGATGACAAGGGGCACACGACGACGGGAGCGGTCCGGATCAGCGTGAGCTGACCGTTTGAAGCGCGCAGCGTGTGCGGCCCCGCCGCACATGCCGGTGGCCGGGCTCGAAGGAGCCCGGCCACCGCGAAAGGCCACATGGCCGACAACCTGTTTCGCTCCCCACCAACCCACCGCTCATTGGAGGCGACAGCACATGGACGGCGCACAACGGCACGCAACGCGCAGTCTGGGATCGAACGCCGCGCGCGGGCACGCACCCGGGCCCGGCCGGCGGTTGTTCCTCGGCGGCCTGCTCGGCGCCGCGGCGGCAGCGGCGACGGCCGGCGCGGCGACGGCGGCGACCGGCCCTGCCGCGAGCACCTCGGCCGAGGCCGGGCAGACGCGGCGGATCCCGCCGAGTGCGATCGGCATGCACCTGTACACCATGCGCGGCCCGCTGGCCGGGGACTTCGAGGGCACCCTCGAGAAGCTGGCGGCCATCGGCTACGCGACCGTCGGAGTGAGCGGCCGCCACGGGCACAGCGCTGCCGAGATACGCCGGATGCTGGACGCGACGGGTCTGAAGGCGGTACTCGAACACGTCGCATACGACACGGTCACGGGCAGCGGTCTGCCGCAGGCCCTCGAGGACGTCCGTACGCTCGGCGGGAAGTGGATCGTCGTACCGAGCCTGCCCGGCACCCTGCACTCTCCGGAAGGCTACCGGGAAGCCGCGCGCAAGCTGAACCAGGCGGGTCTGATTGCCCGCGAGGCCGAACTGAAGGTGCTGTTCCACAATCACGAGCCGGACCACCGGACGGTCAACGGGCAGATGCTGTACGACATCCTGCTCGCGGAGACCGATCCGCACCTCGTCGGCTTCGAACTGGACCTGTACTGGGCGGCGAAGGGCGGTGCCAAGGACCCGGCCGACTACTTCACCGAGAACCGGCACCGCTTCCCGGCCCTGCACGTCAAGGACATGGCCCCGAACGGCGACTTCGCCGACGTCGGCTCCGGCGTCCTGGACTTCGCCCACATGTTCGGCTCGGCGCGACGGGGCGGCGTCAAACAGTGGCTGGTCGAACACGACAACCCGACCGACCCCTTCGCCTCGGCCCGCAACAGTTACGAGTACCTGCGGGACGTGCGGTTCTGATCCGTGGTCTGTGGCCCCGTGGCCTGTCCAGCCCAGGTACTGGGCAGGCCACGGGGCCTCGTATGCGGGCGCCGGGCACGAGGGTGCTGGTCGAGCTGTTCGCCTGCCTGCCGATGCGGAGGGCGTGGCTCGATGCTGTGATCTGGCCTCTGATAGATCGGATGTATCGCGGCGTATTGACGATCTCATGCAGCGTATCTACCTTGCACGGCGAGATACCTCCGATGAATTCTTGCTCAGCCCGAGCCGCCGGGAGGCGTCATGCCGAAACCGTCCAGAAGAACCGTGCTCGCGACCGGCTCCGCGTTCAGCGGAGCGCTACTGGCCGAAGGGCTGCCGACACCGGCTCGGGCGGCGAACGCCCCGGGACTCGGGGCACCACCCGCGACGGGCCCGGGCCGTGTCGACGCCCCCGACGACGCCTGGCGCACGGTGCTCGACGACGCCGATCTCGTCTGGCGCCGCGTGCCGAAGACCTGGTACGAGGGGCCGTATCTGGGCAACGGTCTGCTCGGCTCCGGGATCTACGCGGAGCCCGGCGCGGCGACGAGGGCCGTCCGCTTCAATGTGCAGCACTCCGAGGTGCAGGACCATCGGCCCGAGTTCGGCTCCCTCTTCGGCCTCGCGCGGCTGCCGATCGGGCACTTCACGCTGGAGCCGGTCGGCACCATCACGGGCCTGGACTGGCGTCTGGGACTGCGCGACGCCGAGTTGACCGGCACGCTGACCACGGACCGCGGTACCCTCACGCTCCGCGCTTTCGTCCACACCTCCCGCTCGGTGCTGGCGGTGGAGGTGACCCCGAGCGCGGGCGAGCGCGACTTCCGCTGGGTGTTCCACCCGGCGAACGCGATCAGTCCGCGCGCCGCGTTCATGCCGCTGCCCGACGGGTACCGAGGTAATCCGCCCGCCGAGGTCGAGGAGCACGACGGCGTGTCAGCCGCCGTGCAGCCGTTGCTCGCGGGCGGGCAGCACGTCACCGCCTGGCGCGAGCGCACCCGCGACGAGCGGCGCACTCTGTATGTGCATGTGGCGCACTCGTTCCCCACGTCGACGGCCCGCGACCGCGCACTGCGAGCGGTGCGCGACGTCTCCGTGTTGCCGTACGAGGCGCTGGCCGTCGCGCATCGCGCCTGGTGGCACGACTTCTACCGCAAGAGCTTCCTGTCCGTGCCCGATGCCCGCATCCAGCGGTTCTACTGGATCCAGCTCTACAAGGCCGCCTCCGCCGCACGCCGTGACGCGCCCGTGATGGCGACCTGCGGCCCCTGGCTGGAGTCCACGCCCTGGCCCAACACCTGGTGGAATCTGAACGCGCAGCTGGAGTACTGGCTGATCCACGGTTCCAACCACCTGGAACTCGACGCCGTCACACGCGCGTTGAGCGAGTTCCGGGAGAATCTCGCGAAGGAGGTGGCGGCCCCGTACCGCGGCGACTCGCTCGGTATCCCGCGCACCACGGACCCGTCCCTGGTCAACGGCGCGGCAAGCACCCTCACTGGCTACGGCGTCGGCATCCCCGGCCAGAACCCGCCCACGCCCGAGGTCGGCAACCTCACCTGGGCCCTGCACAATGTCTGGCTCAGCTACCGCAACACCATGGACGAGTCGATCCTGCGCGATGTCCTTTTCCCCCTTCTGCGCAAGGCGATCAACTACTACCTGCACTTCCTGGAGCCGGGCGCGGACGGCAAACTGCATCTGCCGGCGACGTTCTCACCCGAGTACGGCGGCAACTCCCGCGACTGCAACTACGACCTGATGCTGCTGACCTGGGGCTGCAGGACGCTGCTGGAGTCGGCCGAACTGCTCGGCATCGACGACGAACTGGCCCCGCGCTGGCGCGAGATCCTGGCCAAGCGCGTGTCCTATCCGACGGACTCCAACGGCTTCATGATCGGTGCCGACATCCCGTTCGCGAAGTCCCACCGTCACTACTCCCACCTGCTCGCCGTCTATCCGCTGTACGAGCTCACCGGCCGCACCCCGGACGAGAAGGCCCTGATCGAGAAGTCCCTGGCCCACTGGGTGGGCTTCGAAGGCGCCCTGCAGGGCTATACGTTCACGGGTGCGGCGTCGATGTCGGCCCTCCTCGGCAAGGGCGACGACGCGCTCAGGTACCTGGGCCAGCTGATGAGCCGCTTCATCCAGGCCAACACCATGTACAAGGAGTCGGGCCCGGTCATCGAGACGCCGTTGTCCGCCGCACAGTCCCTGCACGACATGGTGTGCCAGTCCTGGGGCGGCGTGATCCGCGTCTTCCCGGCGCTGCCCGTCGCCTGGCGCGAACTGACCGTGCACGACTTCCGCACCCAGGGCGCGTTCCTGCTGAGCGCGGTCCGCGAGGCCGGGGCCACCCGCTGGGTGCAGCTGGCCAGCGAGGCCGGCGCGCCCTGCGTGGTACGCCATGGGATCGCGGGGCCGGTCGACGTTCGGGACGGGCGGGGCAAGCCGCTCGTGTACGAGGACGCGGGCGACGACGGGGCGATCCGCATAGCCCTCGGCAAGGGGGAGTCGGCGCTGATCACGGCTCAGGGCGACCGTCCCGAACCGCGGATCGGACCGGTCACGCCCAACGCACCGGCGCCCAGTTGGGGGCTGCCCTCGGCTTGAGTCCCCCGGGTCCGTCAGATCGCGTGCTCGAGCGCGAGCAGGTGCTGCTTGCGCTCGAGGCCGCCCGCGTATCCGGTGAGCGAACGTCGGCCCGATGATGCGGTGGCAGGGGCACACGATCAGCAGTGGATCGGCGCCGCCGGAAGAGCCAGTACGCCGTCTCCCGTGATCGGTACCTCTCCGGCACATCCCGCCGCGGCGATCGCGTTCGCGCCCGCCACCAGAGCGCGTGGAAGGACCTGCCGGCGGTCCCGCTGCCTCAGGCGCGACTTCGGTGCGGCGGCAGCAACGGTTCCAGCCGCTCCTACTGGTCGTCTTGGATCCCCACGAGCCACCTGAGGATTGTTCCACGACCTTGATCAACATTTCAGACAGGTCCTGGGCCGGGCTGGAACCGAAGCCGGCTCCGGCCCGGGCAGCTCGGTCTACGCCTGCCACGCGTACGCCGGGAAGGGGTGGTGCCTTCGGCCGCCGAGGCCGCGTAGGCACCCCCAGGCCGACGCCAGGGCCGCAGATCGGCGCCCGTCAGTCGGCCGCCGAGGCGGCGCCCAGCAGAGTCCGGATACGGGCCGTGGCACGGCGGAACTCCGGGCGGCTCATGGTGTCGGTGTAGTCACGTTCCGGCGGCAGGCCGACATCGATGACCTCGGTGACCGTGCCGGGCCGTGCACTCATCACCGCCACGCGGCCCGCCAGGTACGCCGCTTCGGAGATCGAGTGGGTGACCAGCAGGACGGTGGTGCCTGTCTCCCGCCAGATGCGGTTGAGCTCGACGTTCATCTGCTCGCGGGTGAGCGCGTCGAGGGCGCCGAAGGGCTCGTCCATGAGCAGGACCGGCGGCTCGTGCAGCAGCGCTCGGCACAACGCCACGCGCTGCTGCATTCCGCCGGACAGTTCGTGCGGGTACGCGTCCTCGAAGCCGGTCAGGCCGGTCATCTCGATGAGTTCGGCGGCCCGCGTACGGGCATGGTCGGCGGACATCTTCCGCATCTCGGCCTGGAGGAGGATGTTCCTCCGGACTGTGCGCCATTCGAGCAGAGCGGCACGCTGGAAGACGTACCCGATGTCGGGTCGGGGTGCGGTGACGTCCTCGCCGTGCAGCCGGACGGCGCCCGAGGACGGCCGCAGCAGCCCCGCGACGAGTTTGAGCAGCGTCGACTTGCCGCATCCGGACGGTCCGACGATGGCGACGAACTCACCAGACGCGACGCCGAGCGAGACGTCCCGCAGGGCGGTGACGTCCTTCTTCTTCGTACGGAACCGCACCTGCACCGCGTCGAGTCCGACGGCCGTGGACGACTCGGCCGCGGACGGCTGCCGGCCGGCGTCCGCTCGCGGCGTACGGAGGGTCTTCTCTGCCATCATCATCCTTTCGGGGCCGCGCTGGTGTCCCAGTACTCCGAGACCGGCTTGGCGTTGCGGACCATGCCGACCTGGGCGAAGAGGTCGATGGTCTTCTTCCAGTCCGCATCGGTGTTGACGCCCGGGGCCTTCCCCTGTGTGGCGTCGGTGTGCAGCAGGGTCAGCGTGGTGGCGAACTGCTCCGACAGGACCTTCGCCGGCGGGAGCTGGCCGGAGGCGCCCGCCATCGAGGCGACGGCGGGACCAGGGTTCTGCTCCGCTGCCGCCCACGCCTCGCTGGTGGCCTGGGCCATGCGCTGGGCCAGGTCGGGGTCGCTGTTGACGGTGCGTTGCCCGACGATGAGGCCGTTGGAGTAGAAGTTGAGCCCGTGCTCGGAGAAGCGCAGGTAGGAGACCTTCTTGCCGGCCTTGTTCTGCATGGTGGGGCCCTGGTCGCTGGCGTATCCGAGCAGCGCGTCCGTCTGGCCTGAGATCACCGCGGCGATCTTTCCGGCCGGGTCGGTGTTCTGGATCTTCACGTCGGACTCGGTGATGCCGTTCTTCTCGAGGAAGACCGGGAAGGTTTTGGAGAGGGCGTCACCGGCGGTTCCGGCGATCGTCTTCCCCTTGATGTCCGAGGGCTTGTCGATGCCCTTGTCGGCGAAGAACTGCACGGACGCTGGGGTGGTCTGCAGGAACACGCCCAGGCTCTTGACCTTGACTCCCTGGTCCACGCCTGCGAGGACGGCCGGAGTGTCCGCCCAGCCGAAGTCGGTCTGCCCGGCGGCAGTTGCCTGCACGGTCTTCTGCGAGCCTTGTCCGGCCCGGATCTGCAGGTCGATGCCGTGCTTCTCGTAGATCTTCTGCTGCTTGCCGTAGTAGAAAGGCGCGTGCTCGCCGTAGGGATACCAGTTCAGGGTGAGCGTGACCTTGTCGAGCTCCTTGCCCGACGCGCTTGTGGTCTTGTCCGAGCCCTCGCCGCCGCAGGCCGTGGCGAGCAGCAGCAGCGGGACGAGGACGGTGGGCAGTCTGCGCAGGTGCATGGTCCGGCCCTTCTCGGAGCGGGGAGCGGAAAGTTGCCTCAGTAGGCGGTGCTGACGGCGTCACCCCGGCGGCTGGCGTGCCAGGGGAGCAGGAGCTTCTCGGTGATTTCCACGATCACGAAGAGGACGACACCGATCAGCGACATCACCAGGAGCCCGGCGAAGAGCATCGGGGTGTCGAGATTGCCGTTGGCCTGGAGGATCACATAGCCGAGACCTTCGTTGGCACCGACGAACTCGCCGACGACCGCACCGGTGACCGCCAGCGTGACGGCCACCTTCAGACCGGAGAACAGGTGTGGGAACGACGCGGGGAAGCGGATCTTGACGAAGGTCTGCAGCGCGCTCGCGCCCATGGTCTGGGAGAGCTGGATCATCTCGGGGTCCACCGACTTCAGGCCCGTCACCATGGAGATGACCACCGGGAAGAAGGCGATGAGCACGGCGATGAGGATCTTCGGCGCGATGCCGAAGCCCAGCCACACCACGAACAGCGGCGCGATGGCGATCTTCGGGATCACCTGCGCGAACAGCAGAATCGGATACAGCGTCTTCTCGACGGTCGACGAGTAGACCATCACCACGGCCGCGAGGACGCCGACGACAACCGCGATCACAAAGCCCAGCAGCGTCTCGTACGTGGTCACCCAGCTGTGGTGCCAGAGGTAGCCGCTCTTGGTGGCCATCACGTCCAGGGTCGCGCCCGGCGACGGAACGAGGTAGGGCTCGACCAGGCCGGCGGCTGAGACGGACCACCAGGCGACGAGGCACACGAGGAGCAGGGCGAACGGCCGCCACGAGTGCTCGACCGCCTCGCCGAGCCGCTCGGCCGCGCCGCGCTGCGCGCGCTCGCTGACTCCCGCCGGGGGAGCGGGAGTCCGGGTGATGGCGCTCTGGCTCACGGTGAACTCCTCTGACGTCGGGTCGTGGTGGAGAAGGGGGACGTAGGGGACTGGTGAAAAGCCTGTTGCCGGAAACCGCTTCCAGAAAGCGCTTTCTGATATGCTCTGCCACGTTAGGGACAGCGCGTACGAATGGTCAAGAGGGCGTCAAGGGGTTTCCGGACCTCGCCGCGCCTGTGACCCTGGTGCGACCTGGGGGTGCCGTGAGCCGACCCGTAAACCGAGGAAGCGTGCCCGTGCCCGAACGGCCCGTAAGGGCACGGACCTACGTGACCCTGGACGCCGTCGCCCGTACCGCCGGAGTCTCCGCGGCCACCGCCTCACGTGCACTCAACGGCACCGCACGAGTCCGCGAGGACCTGCGCACGCGTGTGCTGCTCGCCGCCGAGCGCCTCGGCTACATCCCCAACGCCCACGCGCAGGCGCTCGCGAGCGCCCAGAGCTCCGTCGTCGGCGTCATCTGTCACGACGTCGGCGATCCGTACTTCTCCGCCATAGCCAGCGGCGTGATGCGCGCCGCCGCTGCCCGGGACCTCATGGTGATGCTGGCGAGCACCTTCCGCGCACCCGCCCGCGAAGTCGCCTACGTCTCCACGCTGCGCGCCCACCGCGCCCGCGCCATCCTGCTCATCGGCTCCGGCTTCGAGGACACGGCCTGGGAGCGGTCGATGGCCGCGGAACTGGGGCCGTACAGGTCCAGCGGTGGCCGGGTCGCCGTCGTCAGCCGCCACCGCAGCCTGCGGGTGGACACGGTATTGCCGGAGAACCGGGCCGGGGCGGCGGAACTGGCCAGAGCCCTGATCGGCCTGGGGCACCGGGACTTCGCGGTGCTGACCGGCCCGCCGTCGCTGACGACGGTCGCCGACCGGCTGCGCGGCTTCCGCGACGCGCTGGCCGAACACTCGATCCGGCTGGCCGCCGACCAGGTGGTCGAGGGCGCGTTCACCCGTGAGGGCGGGTACGCCGCGGCCGCCGAACTGCTCGCCCGGGGCCTCAGGGCGAGTTGCGTCTTCGCCGTCACGGATGTGATGGCCGTCGGGGCGCTGGCGGCGCTGCGCGAGAGCGGGCTCCGGGTGCCGGAGGACCTCTCGCTCGCGGGCTTCGACGACGTACCGATCGTACGAGACCTCACCCCGCCGCTGACCACGGTCGCGCTGCCGCTCGTACGGATGGGAGAGACCGTCCTGGACCTGGCGCTGCGCGAGCCACGGGGGCAGCGCTCGCGCGTGGAGCGCATCGCGGGTGAGGTCCTGCTGCGGGGCAGCACAGCACCATGGCGGGGCGGCACTGCGCCACCGGGAAGCGAGTGACGCCGTACACCCGGCCGCCCACCGGCTCCTGGCCGTACGCCCGGCCCGGCTCAATGACGGCAATTAGTCCGGACGGAAGGAACGCCCATGACACCGCTTCGGCTCCCGCTCGGTGATCTGACCATCGACCGCATCACCACGTACGCCGTGGCCCTGCCCACCCGGCGCTCCTTCGGAGTCTCCGGGGGCGCGGTGGCCGTGGCCGGCCGGCCCAGCATCCGCGTCCTGGTACGGGTCGACGCCGACGGCGTGCACGGCTGGGGCGAGGCGACGCCGATCCCCGCGTGGACGTACGAGACCGCGGAGTCGATCGTCACGACCGTCGACCGCTATCTCGCGCCGGCGGTCCTGGGCCGTCCGGCCTGGGATCTCGACGGTGTGGACGCCGCGTTCGACCGGGCCGTCAACCGGGGCTTCACCATCGGCGCCCCGCTGGCCAAGGGAGCGGTCGACATCGCGCTGCACGACCTGCTCGGCCGGGCGGCCGGCGTGCCGTTGGGCACGTTGTGGGGGCAGCGGCGCCGGGAGACGATCGAGTTGGGCTGGGTCGTCTCCGGCCAGTCACCGGCGGAGGCGGGCGACAGCGTGGCGGAGGGCGTGGACGCGGGCTACCGGGCGTTCAAGGTGAAGGTGGGGCTGCACGACGAGGAGACGGACACGGCAGTGGTGGCGGCCGTACGCGAACACGCCCCGGCCGGAGCCCCGCTGTGGGTGGACGCCAACCAGGCGTACACCGTGCCGGCCGCGCTGCGCATGTCCGCCCGCCTGGCCGGCCTTCAGGTGGCCGCCTTCGAACAGCCGCTGCCCGCCAACGACATCGCCGGACTGCGCAGGCTCCGGGAGGCCTCACCGATCCCGGTCGCGCTCGACGAGAGCCTGCGCCACCCCACCGACCTGGCGACGTTCGTCCGTCTCGAAGCTGTCGACATCGCCATCGCCAAGGTGCAGCGCAGCGGCGGGCTCACGCTCTCACGGCGGCTGTGCGCGCTGGCCGAGGACTGCGGCGTACAGCTCATGGGGTCGGGACTCACCGACTCGGACGTGGGGCTCGCCGCCTCGCTGCACCTCTTCGCGGCCTACGGGCTCGACACGCCCGTGGATCTGAACGGCCGCCAGTTCGTCGAGTCGCCCTACGCGGGGCCGACCGTGGTGATCGAGAACGGGACGGCGCGGGTGCCCAACGGTCCGGGACTCGGCGTCGAGGTCGACGACGCCGCGGTGGGGAAGCTGGCTGTGGACGTCCTCGAACAGCGGTCGTGAGCATCAGGGCGCGAGGCCTTCCGTCCCGGGCACGACTCTGTCGCGAGGCGCCTGGTCCCCCCGTAGCCGTCGTCCTGCGGAAAGGCGGCCCCGCTGAGGGCCGCCGCACGACCGGTCCCGCTCGTCCGCGACACGGTTCTGCTTGTCGGCCATCACGCACGTTGCCCTCGTCGACTACCTCATCCATGCGGGTAGGGGCCGCCCTTGGGGCGCCGCGACGTCCGCCCCGGGACGGACGCGTGGATGCGCTCATATGGGGGTGATCGCACCCTGTCCTTTCCGAGTTGTCGCTGCAGGCCCGTGATCTGGTGGCGTAGGGCCAGGATCTCGGCGTCCTTGTCCCGATCGCTGAGCGGGAGCAGGCACAGCATGGCGAACGCGTTGGTCACGCCCAGACAGGCCAGTCGCAGCAGCACAGCCGGCCATCATGCCGCGATGCTCGACAGCCGCGCGAGAGCGCCGGCTCGAACGACCGCGCTCGACCTCTCCTGCCATCGCACGCACCGGCTCCTACCAGGGCGGATGAGGTTTCCGGCAAGGGAAAGGTTTCGCGCCTGCCTCACTCGCCATTGCGGGCGACACCAGCACCGAGCATGCCGTCAGGGTTGCGAGGCAGCCAGCGAGTCCCGATGCTCGCAACTTCGCCGACCCCTGGTACGAGGGACGGCACGGCGACCAGATTTTGACATGATGCCTCCCCGAGGTGCCTCCCTGGCCCTCGCCATGAGCGAGCCATGCGAGAGGTCTGGCCTGTTGCCCATCGGGGATACACCGGCTACCAGCGGTACACGTACTCGTATCCGCCGAATGTGGCGTGCGTGCCGCTCGGCTTGGTGATGGTGACCGTGTGCGGGCCGTCGCCGAGCCGCGGGGACTCGTAGACGACAGCGTCGGCCACACGCTTGGGCGACGCGGTGTCCACGGTCACCGGATCCTGGTCGTCGATGGTGATGGCGACGGGCCTGGTCGTTGTTCTTCTCCCCGTGGATCCGCACCCGGTTGCCCGTGAAGGTGAAGCTCACGGTGGCGCCGTCCGTCCAGGTGAAGAGCACGTAGTCCTGGAAGTCGCCGAGCCCGCGGGAGGCCGAGCGTGACCAGCCGGAGCTCGTATCGGGTTGCGTCCCAAGGTCTGCGTCATTGCCGATTCGGAGGTGGTCGGTCATACCGGAGCGTAACGGGGCAACGGATACCAGCGCCTCCCGAGTGGTCTACACCACATGAGCGTTTCCTGTGAAGAGTCTATGGCGGAATCGCTCGCCTAACTCCCCTCCGGCGCCCAGCTCTTGACAGTCATCCGATGTATCTCTAGGTTCACGCCCGTAGGTGGTCAAGGAATCGTCAACTCTCCCTCGACGCATCTCGATACATTGGATGAATCACCGGGGCTCCGACCGCGGAGGTCGCGACCTCGGGCCGTGGTCGGCACGGTGGGGTCTGCCCGTAGAGCTCGATCGCGGGGCCGGCCACCGGCCATTGCCGCCGACGTCGCTGTGTGCCCTCGCTCCCGTTCGCCGATGTCCACCGACCGATTCAGGAGACGACAATGCGTCGCGTCATAGCGCTACTCAGCGTGATCGTCGCGGTACTCACCGGGTCCTTCCTCACCCCTGCTGTCGCGGCTCCACCCGCGGAGCGAACCGGTGCTCCACCGGTGGTGCCCAGACCGGCGACATGGGATGACTTGGGCGGCACGGTCGCGCTCACGGAGCGGTCACGGATACTCGTCGACCCGGCGTCGCGTTCCCGTACGAGCACGCCTACCGGGCGTCAGGCCCTCCCCGGACCCGCCCGCGAGACCGTGCAACAGCTG
Source organism: Streptomyces carpinensis (assembly GCF_002154505.1). Taxonomy (GTDB): domain Bacteria; phylum Actinomycetota; class Actinomycetes; order Streptomycetales; family Streptomycetaceae; genus Streptomyces; species Streptomyces carpinensis. Next base: position 38,952 of record NZ_MUBM01000011.1, read on the forward strand.
GCCATGGGACTGCGGGCCGAGATCGAGCAGGTCACCGGCTTGCGGCTGACTGTCAGCAGCGGGCCCGGGAAGGCGGGCCCGGGTGACATCCGCCTGCGGCTGATCGATGACGAGGCGCTGGGCGCGGAGGGCTATCGGTTCGACAGCGCCGGAGCCATCGACATCAGGGCGGCATCGACACACGGATTGTTCTACGGGACCCGTACCCTCCTGCAGACGCTGCGGGCCACGCCCGGCCACCCGGACGTGCCTCGCGCCCGCAGTACAGACCGGCCCAGCCAGCAGGTCCGCATGGTCATGCTGGATGCCGGCCGCAAGTACTGGCGGATCGACTACCTGGAGAACCTCATCCGCAGGATGGCCGACCTCAAACTCAACACGCTCTTCATGCAGTTCTCCGACGCCGAGGGATTCAGGCTCAACAGCCCGAAGTTCCCCGGCCTGGCCGACCCCGACCACAGCTACAGCCGGGCCGACATCGAACGCCTCAAGGCACTCGCGGCCCGCGAGCACGTCCAGTTGATGCCGGGCATCGACGCTCCCGGACATGCGACGGTGATCAGCGACGCGTTCGACATCGGATTCGGTGACGGCGCGGACCCCTGCACGGGGGCGCACACACACTCCCACCTCACCCCCGACTGGATCCTGGACATCACCGACCCCAAGGCGGCCGAAGTGAGTCGGCGGATCGTCGACGAGTTCGTCACCTGGTTCGACGCCCCGATGTTCAGCATCGGCGCCGATGAGCTTCCCGGTCAGCTGGCCAACTGCCCGCGGGTCAAGCGACACCTGGCAGAGGACCCCGACGTCAGCACCCTCGGCGACATGCTGAACCGGTACATCAACACCCTCGACGACGTGGTGACCTCGCACGGCAAGCGCAGCGCGATCTACAACGGATCGGAACACCTGGCCGCACCCCAGCAGACGGTGCACCCGTCGGTCGTCTTCCTCACCTGGGAGGGCACAGGAACCCAGCCGGTCATCCCGAACCACGACGAGATCGCCATCGGCCCCTTCTACGTGACGCCGAACAACTACCACAACCTGTATCCGGACGAGTCGTGGATGTACGGCACCTGGGCACCCAGCACCGCACCGGACATGCTCGGTTCAGGCCTGATGAACTGGGCCGATTACAACTTCTGGGCTCAGGACGGGTACTTCGAGCAGACCATGGCAGCACCGCGCGCCATCCTGGCGGACCGGTCCTGGAACGCCTCCCCGACGCCCGGCGCGGTCGGTGACTTCCGGGCCACCGTCGCGCGGATCGGCGACCCGCCCGGAATCCGGCCCGAGCCGGTGACCCCACGGGTGGACGACGGCCGGCCCAGCCACCAATGGACGTTCGACGCCGCCTCCTATCCCAGGGGCTGGACCTACGCCAGCCGCCCCCCGAACACGATCATGACCGAGGACACCGCAGGAGACCTGCCCGGTACGACCTACATCATCAACAACCCGGACCTGGTGGAGGGAGGCGTGCGCGGGCAGGCCTTCCGCTTCGACAACGACCGTGACGGCGTCGGCTTCGGCGGCCTCGATGTCTCCGAGCCCTGGACCGCGTCGGCCTGGGTCAGGCTCACCGCCCGCACCAGCGACCAGGTGCTGCTCAGCTCCCGCGCCGGCGCCCTGAAACTGCAGCAGTACGGCACCGGCAGGGTCGGCCTGACCCGCTACGGCGTCGCCGACTACAGCTTCGACTACACCGTTCCGCTGGACCGCTGGGTCCAGCTCACGTGGGTGGCCGAGCCCGGACACACCACGCTGTACGCCGACGGTGAGCGCGTCGGCACGATCGACGCCTCCGTCCCGCTGCCCCTGCGCTCCATCGGTACACCCCGCGCAAGCCTGCGCGGCGATCTGGACGAGCTGTTCACCTGGGACGAAGCACTCAACCCCAGCCAGGTCCACGACCACTTCGCCAGCTACCGACGCTGAACCGAATCGGAGGAATGGTGAGACACCCAGAACCCCACCGCGGACGCGGCCGGAGAGCAGGCATCACCGCCACCGCCGCCGTGGCCGTACTCGCCGCCCTGCTCACCGCACCCGCGCCCGCGAACGGGGCGGCCGCATCGAGCGGCGACTACGAGCCCACGGTCGCATCCCTCAACAGCCACCCGACACCACGCTGGTTCAACGACGACAAGTTCGGCATCTTCATCCACTGGGGCGCCTACTCCGTGCCTGCCTGGGGACCCCGCGGCAGCTACGCGGAGTGGTACTGGAACTACATGAACTCCCCGGGCAGCCCCACCAACGCCCACCACCGCAGCACCTACGGCACGGACTTCGACTACGACGACTTCATCCAGCAGTGGAAGGCGCAGAGGTACGACCCCGACGCCTGGGTGAAGCTGTTCAAGGACGCGGGCGCCAAGTACTTCGTACTCACCTCCAAACATCACGAAGGCGTCGCCCTCTTCGACAGCAAGGTCAGCGGCCGCGACACCGTGGACCTGGGTCCTCACCGCGATCTCGCGGGCGAGCTGTTCAAGGCCGCCCGCAAGGACGGTGGGCTCAAAGCAGGCTTCTACTACTCGCTGTACGAGTGGTACAACCCCTCCTACACGGGTAAGCCCGCCCGCAACCCGTACACCGGCGCCACCGTTCCGTACACCGGCGCGCCGAAGGTCGACGACTACGTGCGCGACTACATGGCGCCTCAGATGCGCGAGCTGATCGACCAGTACGACCCGGACATCCTGTGGTGCGACGGTCAGTGGGAGAAGCCCGCGTCGTACTGGCAGGCCGCTCCTGTGATCGCCCGTTTCTACAACCAGGCGAAGAATCGAGAGCATCCCAAGGAGGTGGCCGTCGCCAACAGGTGCAAGATCCAGACCGGGGAACTGGAGAGCAAGGAGCTGGACTTCCAGACGCCCGAGTACACCGTGAAGGCGGACATCGATCCGGACAAGTGGGAGGCCAGCAGAGGCATCGCCCACTCCTACGGCTACAACCAGAACGAGCCCGAGTCCGACTACCTCACCTCCGACCAGCTCATCGACTCACTCGTCGACATCGTCAGCAAGAACGGCAACCTCCTCCTGGACATCGGCCCGCGCGCCGACGGCACCATCCCGGAACTTCAGCAGCAGCGTCTGCGCGACATCGGCGCCTGGCTCAAGACCAACGGCGAGGCGATCTACGGGACGACGTACTGGAACCACGCCGAGGAACCCGCCGGCGACGACGACATCCGCTACACGGTCAAACAGGGCACTCTCTACGCGACGGCGTTGAGCTGGCCCGGTAGCCATCTGACCCTCGGACGCGACGTCCCCGCCGGCCCTGGCACCCGCATCACCCTCCTGGGTTCCGACGGCCGCGATCTGTCCTGGCACCGGGACTCCCAGGGGCGCGTCGTCGTCGACACACCGGCCGAGGGCACCGTCGCCACGAGCAGTACGGACGCCTACGTCTTCAAGATCAGTACACCGGGCGTCAACGGGCTGCTGCGTACCCGCTCCGAGCTCCCGAAGGAACTCAACCCGGGCCGTACGGCCGAAGGCACCCTGACGGTGACCAACACCGGCAGCCACGAGGCCGCGGACACACGGATCGACATCCAAGCGCCCTTGGGCTGGGCGGTTTCCCCTGCTGAGACGCGGACAGGGCCCCTCCCGGCGGGTTCCGACGCCTCTGTCCCGCTGCGGGTCACGCCACCTGCCGACGCCTTGAAGGGCGTCCACACACTGGAGGTCACGCTGCGCAGCGGCCGCCAGACCACCACCACGTCCATCCAGGTCACCGTCGCCGCGGAGAATCTCGCCCTGGGCAAGAAGGCCGAACAGAAGAGCACCGCCTGGGACGCTCCGGCCGGACGCGCCGTCGACGGAAACACCGACGGCAACTTCAACGGCGGCTCCGTGACCCACACCGCGGAGCCCGAGACCCAGGCATGGTGGCAGGTCGATCTGGGTGCTCCGGCGGCACTCGACAGCGTGGACATCTGGAACCGCACCGACTGCTGCGCCGACCGTCTGAAGGACTACTGGGTCCTCAGCTCCGAACAGCCCATCACGACGGACGATTTGGACGAGGCCCGATCGGCACCCGGTGTCACGGCCGTGCATGTCACGGATCAGGCGGGCCGGCCGTCCACGGTGCAGCTCCCGCCCGGCACCCACGGCCGCTACGTGCGGGTGCAGCTCGCCTCCGGCACGAATCCCCTGTCGCTGGCCGAGGTACAGGTCCGCGGACATCTCATCGGCTGACACGCACGGTCGTAGCTGGACAGGGAGGGAGTTCCGGCCGCAACTCGGCGGCGGCCGGGACTCCCTGTCGCGCGGAGGCAGCCGGGACAGACCGAGGGCTCGTCGCGGGCAAGCACGGTGGCCGCACCCGCGGGGCCGGCGTCGCGCCGACTCCGCCGAGCCGAGTGCTGTGTCACGGACCTGCACACCGGGGCCGGGTGGACCTCGACCTCCGGCGCCATCGTCACCGTGGTCACTTGCGCCGACTCCCATCCGGGTCGGCTCAACCTCATTCCTGGCGGCCATTCATCCGACGTATAATCGCGGCCGCGGTATGAGGAGGTCACCACTGTGCCGGTCACCGACGAGGCGATCGAGAAGATCAAGGCCATGATCGTCGATGGCGAACTGCGCCCGGGGCAGCGGCTGCCCAAGGAGGCCGAGCTGGCCGAGCGGCTGGGATTGTCACGCAACTCCCTGCGGGAGGCGGTCAAGGCGCTCTCGCTGATACGGGTACTGCACGTGCGCCAGGGCGACGGAACATACGTGACCAGCCTGGAGCCCGACCTGCTGCTGGACGCGCTCGGCTTCGTCGTCGACTTCCATCAGGACGACACGGTGCTGGACTTCCTCGAGGTCCGCCGGATCCTGGAGCCGGCCGCCGCGGCCATGGCGGCGGCGATGCCGGACGAGGACGTCGCCGCGCTGAAAGACGTGCTGGACCGTCTTCCGCGGGAGCCCTCGCTGGAGGAACTCATTGCCAACGACCTGGAGTTCCACCGCCTGATCGCCGCCGCTGCCGGCAACCCGGTGCTGTGCTCGCTCATCGAGGGTATTTCCGGCCCGACCACCCGTGCGCGGATCTGGCGCGGGCTGACCGAGGAGGGCTCCGTGGAGCGCACCCGCGATCAGCACCGGGCGATCTATGAGGCCATCGCCGGCCGGAACGCCGAACTGGCCCGGTCCTGGATGACGGTGCACGTAGCCGGCGTCGAACAGTGGCTGCGCGACACCCTCGGCGGGACCGGATCCGCACTCTGACGGGTGTCGCCGCTGTGCTGCGGTTTCGGCGGTGCGCGGGGCACGCGTTCTCGACCGAAGCGATATGGATCATGGCTTCGGAGCCGGCGGTGAGGGTCTCGTAGTCGAGCGGTTGTGGATCGTGGACGGCACCCTCAGCCCAGTCCGCGACCGCACCGTGGGCATCCGGGCAGAACGTCGGCACAGCCGCATCGACAAGCGCGGCGGCGTCCTTGCCCTTGAAGCCGAGCCTCGCGAAGATCACCTGTCGTCACGCACGGCGTTCGATCAGCGCTGACCGTTGCCCCTTGCAACCCGGCCCATACGTGCCCACCGACGAAGGCTACGATATGCCGCTTCCATAAGCCCCGTCCCGCCGAACGGCACAACGTCACTCCCCACTACCTTGCGCAAGCCGCCCGACGCAGGTGCTCACCCCGGCAGCTCCGCATCAGTGCGCCTCTGGGCGCCGCACTGCCCTGTCCGGGGCTCCCCACCGCGTGTATTGAGTCACGGATGGAACCGCCACCGGCCTTCAGAAATGACATCCACCTCGCCGTCCCTGACGCGAACGGCCGTCTCGTCGTCGATGAAGTAGATCGGGAAGTCCGCCCGCGCAGCGATGCGATCAGCCCAGGCGTCGTCCCGCTCGGGGAAATCCGGTGAGTACAGGTGGGGCTTGAGATACCAGTCGACGAGGCCGAACGGTGGCTCCACGGTCGTCGCGCCGAGCACGTGGAGGTCCGTGGTGTCCCCGATGACGTCGGCAGAGTGTCCGGTGAGATTACGGCTGAAGATCATTGATCCGGCGCTGAACCCCACATAGACCCGGCTCTCCAGTGCCTCCAGGAAGCCGTCGGCCAGGCCGTTGCCGGTGATGCTGCGCGCGAGGTGGTAATGGCTGCCGCCCCCGACATAGATGACGTCGGCGTGGAGCAGCCGGTCGAGCACCATCTGCCGGGGCAGGCCGTTCAGCTCCAGGACGTCGAACTCCCGCCAGCCGAGGCCGTACAGCCGGTTCATGTCCGCGACGAGCCACGCATGGTCCCCGGACTCGGCTACTGATGCCGTGGGAACGTACACGACGTTCGCCGATCCGAACGGCCTACCCAGCATGTCCCGCAGCGCATCCCGCAGCGACTCGTTACGCAGGCCACTCGCCGTCAACAGAAGGTTCATCGGGCGAGCCAAGCACGACTCGCGGGTCCCGCGCAACGAACCCAGGATCCACCAACACCGTCATGGCATGGCCGCATCAGGAAGAGGCACTTAGGGAAGTAGCCCCGCATGGTGGGTCGGATGGCTGCTCTCCGTGGGGGAGGCACGCAGTCGCCATCGTGTCGGGGCAGAGGCGCCACCCTCCGCGCGCGTCTGCCCCGCACGCGCACACTGACCTACACGTCGTCGACTGCGTGCAGATGGCGCTGGCCGGCCTTCCACGCGTCGAGTCTCGCGACGATCTCTTCGTCGCTCAGCTGGTCGCCCTCGCCGCCTCGACGTAGGACAGCGATCACATGGCTGCCGTCTTCGCGTAAGTGGCGGACTATGCGATGGGTCTCGTTGCCTTCGGTCACGGCGTGGTCCCTCCCTGTGGCCTGAGGGATCAGGGTGCGTCGGCGGGTGGTTGTGGTCAAGAGGGCTGGGGGCGGCTGCAGGGTGG
>NZ_MUBM01000110.1 GCF_002154505.1 Streptomyces carpinensis
GACACCACCCACGGCACCACCGCAGGAGCGACCACGCCACCCTCCGCGACCGCCTCCCCCGGCGCCTCCTCGACGATCACATGCGCGTTCGTGCCACTCAGTCCGAACGACGAGATGCCCGCCCGGCGCGGACGCCCGACCGTCTGCGGCCACTCCCGGGCCTGCGTCAGCAGCTCCACCCGGCCCGCTTCCCAGTCCACCTGGTCGGAGGCCGTTTCCGCGTGCAGGGTGCGCGGCAGCACACCGTGCCGCATCGCCATCACCATCTTGATCACACCCGCGACACCCGCGGCGGCCTGCGTATGACCCATGTTCGACTTGACCGACCCCAGCCACAACGGCTCACCCGAGACCGGACGCTCCTGCCCGTACGTCGCCAGCAGCGCCTGCGCCTCGATCGGATCACCCAGCCGCGTCCCCGTCCCATGCGCCTCCACCGCATCCACATCGCCGCCGCCCAGCCCGGCGTCCGCGAGGGCCGCCCGGATCACCCGCTGCTGCGACGGACCATTCGGCGCCGTCAGACCATTGCTCGCACCGTCCTGGTTCAGAGCCGAACCCCGCACCACCGCCAGCACCGGATGCCCGTTGCGCCGCGCGTCCGACAACCGCTCCAGCAGCAGCACGCCGACGCCCTCGCCCCAGCCCGTACCGTCCGCATCGGCCCCGAACGCCTTGCAGCGCCCGTCCGTGGACAATCCGCGCTGCTCGCTGAAGTAGACAAGCATGTCGGGTGTGCCCATGACGGTCACGCCGCCGGCGAGGGCGAGGGAGCACTCCCCCGAGCGCAGCGCCTGCGCCGCCATATGCAGGGCGACCAGCGACGACGAGCACGCGGTGTCCACCGTCACCGCGGGGCCCTCCAGGCCCAGGGTGTAGGAGACCCGGCCGGAGACGATGCTGCCGGCCGTGCCCCCGCCATAGTCGTGGTACATCACGCCGGCGTAGACACCGGTGCGGCTGCCCCTGAGCGACGTCGGGTCGATGCCCGTCCGCTCCAGCGCCTCCCAGGAGACCTCCAGCAGCAGCCGCTGCTGCGGGTCCATGAGTGTGGCCTCGTTGGGGCTGATCCCGAAGAAGTCGGGGTCGAACCAGGCCGCGTCGTAGAGGAATCCGCCCTCTCGCGCATAGGTCTTCCCCGGCGTCCCGGGCTCGGGGTCGTAGATCCCGGGGTCCCAGCCCCGGTCGTCGGGCAACGGGGCGATGGCGTCGACGCCATCGAAGACCAGCCGCCACAACGCCTCCGGCGAGGTCACTCCGCCCGGGTAGCGGCAGGCCATGCCGACGATCACGATCGGGTCGTCACGGTCGCCGGCTGCCCCGGTTCCGGCGGAAGCGGCGCTCTGCTCCTTCTCGTCCGCGTCCCCACCGTCGAGCTGTTCGAGGATGTACGCGGTCACGTCCTGCGCGGTCGGGTAGTCGAAGATGAGGGTGGCCGGCAGCCGCAGGCCGGTGGCGGTGTCGAGCTGGTTGCGCAGTTCCACGGCCGTCAGGGAGTCGAAGCCCAGTTCGTCGAAGGCGCGCCGTACCTCGATCGCTTCGGCGGAGGCGTGCCCCAGGACCGCGGCGACCTTCGTACGGACGAGGTCGAGCACCAGGGCGATACGTTCGGCGTCGGCGAGTCCGGCGAGCCGGGCCCGCAGCGCGTTCCGGTCGCCGCCGGCCCCGGCGGCGTCTGCCGCCCGGCGTCCGGGGGCGCCCAGGAGGCCCCGCAGCAGCGCGGGGGCCTCGGCGGCATGGGCGCGGAGCACCGCGAGGTCCAGGCGTACGGGCACGGTCGTGGCCCGGCCCGAGTTCAGCGCGGCGTCGAACAGGGCCAGCCCCTGTGTCCCGGACACCGCGGGGGTACCGGCCCGCCGCATGCGCTCCACATCGGCCGCGCCCAGCGCGGCGCCGAGTCCCGCCGCCACGTCCCACAGACCGAAGGCCATGGAGGTGGCCGCCAGCCCGGCCGCCGCGCGCCGCTGGGCGAGTGCGTCGAGGAAGGCATTGGCGGCAGCGTAGTTGGCCTGCCCGGTGGAGCCCAGCGTGCCGGCGATGGAGGAGAGGAGCACGAACGCCGACAGATCCAGCTCACAAGTCAGCTCATGCAGATACCAGGCAGCATCCGCCTTCGCCCCCAGCACCCGGTGCATGCGCTCCGGCGTCAGCGCACCGACCACACCGTTGTCGAGCACACCGGCGGCGTGGACGACACCGCGCAACGGACGTCCGGCATCGATACGAGCCAACAGGTCCGCCAGCGCCGCACGGTCGGACACATCGCACGCGGCGACGTCCACTGACGCGCCCAACTGCTCCAGCTCACCCCGCAGTTCTACGGCGCCCGGAGCATCCGGGCCACGACGGCTGGTCAGCAACAGATGGCGCACACCGTGCTCGGCGACCAGATG
>NZ_MUBM01000111.1 GCF_002154505.1 Streptomyces carpinensis
AGATGTGTATGAGGGACAGGGCCCCGGTAGACGAGGGCCAGGGGGCGTCCGCCGGGGAAGGGGAGCGGGGGCTGCGCCGAGGTGCTCCGGGCGCCGAAGGCCCGGCGGAGGGAGGCGAGGAAGTCGGAAGCAGGTGGCATGGATGCTCACCGCCAGGGTTGCGTGGTTGTCACCGGGAGTGGCTGGTGTGGCGAGGGGTCAGTTTGGGTGACGGGTGGTCGGCGGGACGGAGGGCCAGGCCCTGGGCGGGGACGCCGCGCCATGCCGTGCCGGGGGTGAGGTACTCGCCCTTCATGACCAAGGAGAGCATCGAACCAGAGGCCTTCGCCGACGACCCCGTCGTACAGCACGACCGTGCGGCTGCCGACGGTGGCGCCTGCCCGGACGGTGACCTTCGACATCTTCATGACCCGGTCCTCAAACAGGTGCGTCTGCAAGCTTACGCCTGGGCCGATCTCCGCCTCGTCGCCGACGCTGCGGAGCAGCCCCCTTACTGCGGCGCCGTCCCGCCCCCAGGCGCTGAGGAGCGGCAGCGGTGGAAGCTGAAGGCGCCCTTGGGGGCCGTCGACCCAGGCCCCGCCCTCCCCGCCGTCGAGGGATTCGAGCGGCAGGACCCACGAACTGACGGTGGTGGCGAAGGATCGCGGTCTCTACGAACTGCTCGCCGTCTACGAGCAGCTGTACTGGGACTTCCCGCACGACTGGGTGCACTCGACGATGTGGGTCTACCTCGAGAACGAGCGCCTGGAGGACCAGGCCCCTATCAACCGGCCGGGCAACACCACCGTCACGCGGTGGATGCGCGCGTGCTACGACTGCTTCGCCCCCACGGTCGGCACGTAAGTCCTGCCCTGCGCGCTCATGAAAGCCAACGGGGGACCTGTGGGCGATCTGCACGATGCAGTGGAACCGGCGTGGACAGCGAGTATCCGCCGGCCCACCCCCTGTGCTCGGCGCTGGTGCGCGGGTTCGTTGCACGCTCCGCCGGTGGAGAGCGTAGGGGTTTGCTTGTACCGCGCTTCGTGCAGAGCCGCGGCTGGGTGCCGGTCTGCGGCGGCGGAGCCATCGGCAGCCGGGCAAGCTGGAAGGCGGAGGTGGTTTCCCATGGCCGGTGAGACGCCGCTGATGGTCGTGGACGGCGGGGGCATGGTCGTGCAGTGGAGCCACCAGGCGGAGGAGTTGTGGGGGCGTCCGGCGGGCGAGGTGGTCGGGCGGCCGGCCACCGACCTGGTCAACCCTGTCCCCACGCCGGGCGGTGGTGACGTGGAGCGCTGCAGGGATCACGGCCTGCGTGATGTTGCAGAGGGCGCCGCCGGCGGTGGCCTGTGGGTGCGGCCGGTGCTGCGGGACGACGGTTCGGTGGCGTGGGGGATCTTCCTCCCACCGTCGGACGGGTTGGTGCCCGGCATCGAGAGCGCGGTGCTCGAGGCGCTGTCCGCTCACATGGCGGGGGCTCTGTTCGTGGTGGACGAGGAGTTGCACGTCGTGTCGGCCAATGCGGCGGCGCAGGCCCTGTCCGGTGCGAGCGCGCCGCAGATGCTAGGACGCCCCCTCACTGATGCGTGGCCCCTTTCGTCCCCCGGCGAACTGGAGCACATCCTGCGCCAGGCCATGGCGGGCGGTACGTCGGCGACGGACCACGTCATGCGGAGGGCCCCGAAGAATGATCCCCAGCAGACGCACGCCGTCTCGGTGCTTCCCCTGCAGGACGCACCGGGGGCGGTGGTGATCGCGTACGACGTGACAGATCAGGAGAAGGCGCGCCGCGGAGTCCAGGCCCTGTATGCCGTCCGGGAGCGGGTGGGACAAACCCTGGATGTAGTGGCCACCTGCCAGGAGTTGGTCCACGCACTGGTCCCCGGGTTCGCCGACATCGCCGTGGTGGAAGTGGTGGACCCTGTGGTGCGTGGAGAAGAACCACCGCTGAGCCCTCTGGGACGGGACGTGCCGCTGCGCCGGGCCGCCTTCGCGAACAGCGGCGGAGATCAGCAGGTCCGGGCGCATCCGGTGGGAGACGTTCGCGCGCTGCCGTTCTCGACCCCTTACGCGCAGGCGCTTGCCGACCTCAAGCCCCGCGCGATCGCCCTGCGCCCCGACACGCCCTGGCTGGCGGCCGATCCGGCGCGGGCCGAAGCGATCCGCGCATCCGGCGCACGCGCCCTGCTCGTCACACCGCTGACGCTGCGCGGAAAAGTGCTCGGGCTGCTGAGTCTCTACCGCACCCAGCGATCCGACTGGTTCGACGACAAGGAACTCGCCCTCACCCTGGAACTGGCCACACACACCGCCCTGAGCATCGACAACGCCCGCCGCTACACCCGCGAGCACACCATCGCAGCGACACTGCAGCGCCATCTGCTGCCCCCGGCTCCTCCGTCGCAGACCGCAATCGAGACCGCCGACCTGTACGTGGCCGATGACCGGGGCGCGGGTGGCTGGTCCAACACCTGCGCCCTGCCCGGCGCCCGCACGGCCCTGGTCGTCGGGGACGTCGCCGGCCACGGCGTCCACACCGCCGTCACCATGGGACAACTGCGCACCGCCATGCAGTCGCTCGCCGCACTGGACCTGGAACCCGACGAGTTCCTCGCCCGGCTCGACGACACCATGACACGTCTCGCGGACGAGCGGAGGGCGCTGCCACACGGTGACCCCCTGCGCAGTCAGCCCCTCAGCGCGACGTGCCTGTGCGCGCTCTACGACCCGTTCACTCATACGTGCACCATCGCCTCCGCCGGACACCCGCCGCCCGTCGTCGTCGGCCCCGGTTCCAGCACCCGAGTGGTCGAGCTGGCTGCCGGTGGTGCCCTCGGCGGCGGAGGAGGGCCCCCGTACGCCACCACCGCCGTTACTTTGGCCGATGGAGACGTCCTCGCCCTCTACACGGCCTCGCTGCTGGAGGCGGCACGGCCTGAGTGCGGCGAAAGCGGCACGCTGCCGCTCCAACGGTTGCTCGCCGACACCGACCGGCCCCTGCAGGACCTGTGCGACGACATCCTCTACCGGCTCCGGCTCGATGCTCTTCCCGGCGACGCCATCCTTCTCCTCGCCCGCACTCACCCCTTCCCCGCCGACTGCGTCGCCACCTGGCTGCTGGACGAAGAGCCCACCGCCCCTGCCGTCGCGCGGCGCCACGCCCGGCGCCAACTCGTCGGCTGGGGCGTGGACGAGGATGCTGCCTACGACACGCAGGAACTCGTCAGCGAGCTGGTCACCAACGCCCTGCGGTACGGCGCGCCGCCCGTACACCTGCGCCTCATCAACGATCGGAAGCTCACCTGCGAGGTCCACGACGCCGGCACCTCCGCCCCGCGGCTGCGCCACGCACGAACGATCGACGAAGGCGGCCGCGGCCTGTTCATCTGCGCGCAGCTCGCACAGAACTGGGGTATCCGCTACACCAACGACGGGAAGACGGTGTGGACCGAGCAGGCCCTCCCCTCACAGCGCCCATAGAGCCCCTTCGACGAGGAGTCGTGCAGAGAAGCCACGGTGACGCCGACTGCGACCTCAAGGTGCCGCCAAGCTCCCCGCAGGCATGCCGCAGACAGGACAGCGGCACAACGCCGTCCCGCAGCACCGGCCTCATCACCAGCCAAACCCAGGAGCACGTAGCTGCAGCTAGGTGCGTTCGATTGCGAGCACCGCTGCGTCGTCGCCCAGCCGGCCCCCGACATAGTCGATCAAGTCGGCACGCAGGCTGTGGACCAGCGCATGCGGACCGTGCCCGGTCCAGGCGCCGACCCGATCGGTGAGCGGGTAGAAAGCACCAGCCGCGTCGCGCGCTTCCGTGACACCGTCGGTGTAGAGCAGCAGCAGATCGCCGGCCTCGAAGCTGAAGGTGTGTTCTTCGAAGCTGGGCTCGGCGAGATCGCTCAGCCCGAGCGGCGACGAGGGCCCAGGGTCCAGCTGGGTGACCCGGCCGTCGTGGAGCAGCAGTGGCGGCAGGTGGCCGGAATTGATCATCCGCACGGTGGAGTCGTGGTCGGGGATGTCGACGACCAGGGCGGTGATGAAGCACTCTCCGGCCTGCTCGGGCTCGGTGGGCTCGGCCAGGTTCCAGCAGACACTCGCCTCCAGGTAGCTCATCAACTCGCAGAGCGTGGCCTTGCGGTGGCCGGCTTCGCGGAATGCGCCCAGCAGCAGCGCGGCGTCTCCGATCGCGGTCACGCCCTTGCCCATCGCGTCACCGATGATCAGCCGGGTGCCCGCCTCGGTGCGCACGACCGCGTAGAGGTCGCCGCCGATCAGCGCCTGGTCCTCGGCGGCCAGATAGAAGGAGGCGACCCGCAGGGGGCCGACCCTGCGCGGCAGCGGGCGCAGCACAGCCTGTTGCGCGGCCGTCGAGACCCTCCGCACCTGCGCCAGCTCGCCGCTGTGTCGCTCCCGCAGGTAACGGAAAACAGTGACGATGGTCGAGATCACGACCACTGCGATGATCTGCGACTGAAGATTCTGCGTTTCAAGCACACCGCGGAACACCCCGACACACACCATGGCCACCACAGTCAGCACACCCACCAAGCCGGTGAGCACCGGGCCGGCGAACGACGCGGTCAGAGCGGGGGCGACGATGAGCAGGGGACCGAGATGCACGTCCGCCGGCGAGAGGACATCGGTCACTATGATCGCGGTGATCAATCCGAGGGGAATAGCCAGCAAGGCGTGCCCCCGTCGCCACGCTCGGCGAAAGGTCACAACGCGCCGCCAGAAGGCCACGCCTCCTTCGTACACCCTCCGCCTCTCCCGCGCGCGGCCGTCGGCCCTTGGGCCTCATGTGCTCCGTCATCGGCGGCAGTGCCACGCCACCGCACAGCGGCACCGGCGGCAGCAGTAGGAACTCATCCAGCGCGTTCGCGACGAGGGGTCCGTGAAGTGGGCCGAGGGCGTCGTGATTGGGCGCGTCGCTCCTACTACTCCTGATCACGTGGCCACGCGTCGGAGGAGACGAGCGAGGGAACCCCGCCCCTCCTGCATGTCCGTACGCTGGGAGATCGATGGGCTGCGGATGCGTGGGCATTCCCATAGGCAGGGCGAGAGCGGACTTTCTTGGCCGCCTCAGCGCGAGCGTTCCGGACCGTCGCGCCGAGGCCGACGGTGACCTCATCCTGCCGTCCCTCGTGGGAGTGCTGGTAGATCGATGCTCCTCAGTCTTTGGGGAAGATGGAGTCGCCGGTTACGGTCCGGGTGGAGCCGTTCTTGAGGGTGATGTCGACCTTGTCGGCGCTGCCGGATGGTTCGGCGGACGGCCACCAGGCGGTGAACCGGTTGTTCTGGATGGTGGCCTCGATGGTGCGGCCGCCGTCGTGCAGGGTCACGGCCCTGACATCGGATCCCACCGAGCCCTCCATGTAGTTGAGGCCGGTGCTCCCTTCCCCGTGACCGCCGGCCGAGTCCACCTCGACCGCGTTGCCGGCGAGCTTCTTGACTGGGTCGATCACCTCGGCCATGCCGTGGCCGGCCTTGTCGGTGAGGCAGTAGGAGGTGGTCTTCCCGTCGGTGACGACCACAGAGGTGATCGAGCCGCGCACGTCCAGGTTGGCGTATGAGACAGGCTTGCCCGAGTAGTCGCTGCTCAGCGCCTTCACACACCACTTCTCGGCGGCGGTGGCCTCCGGTGAGGTGGCCGACGGACGACTCGGGGTGCCGGTCCAACTGGCGAGTTCCGCCGCGGGCAGGGGACCCGAGCCGGACGCGCTGTGCGGGGCCTGGGCGACGACGGCCACGGCCGCGGTCGCGGTGACGGCGCCTGCTGCCACCCAGAGCCACGGGCGACGACGGCCGGGCGGAGCGGTCGGCTGCGATACGGACGTGGCACTGCTCATCACGGTGCGCAACAGATGTTCCTTACGGTTGCTTTCGGCTTCGGTTAGTTCGCGGACGGGAGCAGCGTCCAGAGCGGCCAGCAACCGGGGGAGGTTCTTCTCGTGATCGTTCACGTCTCTTCCTTCAGTGCGCCGGAGCCGGAGCGGGGGTGGTCCGACCTGTCGGGCCGAAAAGCTTCGCCAGGCGGCGTTTGGAGCGGGACAGCCGCATCGTGTAGGCCGCGCGTGAGCAGCCGAGCACGGTGGCGGCGTCCCGGTCCGCGAGGCCCTCCCACACATGGAGCGCCAGTACTTCCTGGTCGACGGCCGACAGCTGCCGCCAGGCGGCTACCAGGTCCATCCGGTCCTCGGCCTGGGCCAGACCGTCGTAGCTGTCCTCGCCGCGGTTCTCCATGACACGCACCGCGACAGCCGTCTGGCGGCGCTGCCCGCGGTGGGCGTTGAGCATCGCGTTACGCGCGGTACCGAAGAGCCACGGACGTGGGTCCTCCGGCAGCTCGTGGCGGCGACGCCACGCGGCGAGGAACGTCTCACCGACGATGTCGTCCACGTTCATGGGGTGAGCACGCCGGCGGACGAAACGCAGTACGTCCTCGTAATGAGCGCGGTAGGCATCGGTGAACTCGTCCTCGCTGTCGATGGCCATGGCTTCCTCTCGCTGCTTCCGCCCCTACGTGTCCACCACCCGTGAAGGTGCAACGCGAGAGTTCGAAGAAATGTGGGCCGGCCCTTGGTAGCTCGGGCAACGCCGCCGCGACTTCGAGCTGAGTCGAAGCTCTACACCCCGGCAAGGTTACGACCGCCACTTCCATCGGCGTGCAGGGGTGATCCACCTTGGACCCGCACGTCGTGATCGTCTTGCCGACGTCCTGGAGGACGACAAAGCTTGCCATGAAGGCTGTGCGGACGCGTTCGGGAAGAGGAGGGAACGCGGATCAGCCGATGAACGATCAAAGGGAGAGGGAGTCATGACGACACAGAGTTCTGCGGGGTCGACGACTCCGGCGGACGCGACTCCGAAGGTGGCGAGGCAGCCCGACGGATATGGCAAGCGCGTCGGGAAGGTGGCGGAGATCACCGTTGTCTTCGATGCCAAGCCGGGCGGAGCGGAGAGATTCCGCCAGAACGCCGCCAAGATCCAGGAAGATGCTTTTCGCTACGAGAAGCTCGTCGGCACGGTCCACGACTTCCGTGTCACGTTCATCAACAATGACACACAGGTCGTAGGCGCGGTCACGTATGACGGCGACTTCAAGCCGTACATGGCTGACATCTTCGCCAACGCCGGAGAATGGTTCGACGAGATGTTCGAGGGTGTCGTCGAGGGCTACCCCGGGGCGAGCGATCCTGGCATCGTCGACTGGTTGGCGACGAAGATCGCGGAGGCCGACATGTGGTACGCCTCCAACCCGAGCATGACCGTCGAGGACACCGCCAAGGCTCAGAAGGTCACGCAGGCGTTCAACGCGCTGCTGGACACCGCGTCCACCTAGTAGTCGTCTTGCGTCCAGGTGCTGTAGCCGTGGCGGTGCCTGGGCACCACCAGGCGGCCCGGAAACGGCGCGCGGTCGTCCGCCGGACCCCGTCAGCGGAGGTCGCAGCACCATGTCCGACCATCTTTCCGGCACCCGCGCCGTGGCCGATCCGGCCATAGACCTGACCGACCTCTACGCCTTTCCCAGCCCCTCCCGGCCCGGTCGGCTCGTTCTCGTCCTCAACGCCTTCCCCAGCGCCCGGCCCGGAGCCCTGTTCTCGGACGCCGCCAGTTATCGATTTCGCGTCCGTCCGGTGTCCGTGCCCATGGGAAATTCCGGAGCTCTCTTCGATGTCAGCACCGACGAATTCGCGCTCACGTGCACTTTTTCGGCTCCGGCCGCACCGGATGAGGACGGGCGGTCGGCACAGCGGGGCACATGCGTGCTGCCGAGCGGGGCATCGGTGTCGTTCCTGGTGAACGACGAGCAGGGCGGCGAGGGCGACGATGTGCGCTGCTACGCGGGGCTGCGGCTGGATCCTTTCTTCATGGACGTGGCCAAGGAGGTGGAGACGCGGGCGGGCGGGCGGCTCGCCTTTGTGCCGCAGGGCACCAACCTGCTGGAGGGCAACGACGTCCTGACCATCGTGGCGGAACTCGATGCCGCCAGGGTGTTCGGGCCGGCCGCGGGCAGCGTCTTCGCCGTCGCGGCGGAGACCGTCACGCTCGGGCCGTATCCCGTGCGGCTGGAACGCCTGGGCCGCCCCGAGGTCAAGAACATCCTCATGTCGGAGAATGGGGTCGACAGCGCCAACAAGATCGTGGACCTGCGCGATCTCTACAACGAGGAAGACCCCTTCCGGCTGGGTCCGACCTACCTGGACGCCTATCGCTCACGGCTCAACGCCAACCTGGGCTTCTTCGACGGTCTCGACGGCAAGCTGGACTGGACGACACAGCCGGACGGGACGCATCCGCTGACGGAACTGTTTCTCGCGGATTTCCTGGTAGTGGATGCTGCCAAGCCGTACGCCGAGGACAGCTTCTTCGAGATCGAGCGGGCCCTGCTGGAAGGCCGGGAGTACACGTCCTGCGGTGGCCGGTCGCTCAACGACGACGTCATCGACACGCTCTACACACTGATCGTCAACGCGGGACACGGCCCGCGCGTGAGCGACGGCGTCGACGGCACCGTTCCGGCGCTGCGCGACTTCCCGTACCTGGCACCGGCCAACCCGTACCCGCCCGAGCAGGCGGCCACCATCCCGAAGGCCCCGGCGAACACATGAGCGGCGTCACCGCAGCTGCTCCTGCCGGAGGCGGCCTCGCGTGCGGACCGCTCACGACGGCCGGTGTCATCGCCATGGGCAACCTGGACGCACGGATCGAAGGTCTGGCGGCGCAGGCGGTGCCGGGAAAGCTCACCGCTTACGGCTGGGGTGAGCTGGTGGAGCTGACCGCCCTGCGTGGGCACGTAGGGGGCCGCATTGACGAGGCCGAGCGCGCGGCAGCGCTGGCCGACATGTTCGTGGACCGGGCGCCACGCGATCCTCGCCCGCTCCTCGCGCGCGCCCAAGTGGCGGCCCAGTTCCACCGGTTCGCGTCGGCGCTGGAAGATCTGGAGGCGGCGGCCGTTCTGGGACTCGACCGGCGCACCGTCGACGAGGAGCGGGCAGCGGTCTGCCAGGCGGTCGGGCGGTACGACGAGGCGCTCGCGCTGTGTCAGCGGGCGTTGTCGAGACGGCGGGACTTCGCGACCCTCGCTGCCATGGCCCGCTGCCACGCCGAGAACGGCGGTGCGGCGCACGAGGCAGATGAGGCAGCCGAGGCCGAGACGTGGTTCCTGGCGGCGAGACGCGCGTATCACGGGGTCAGTCCCTTTCCACTGGCGATCCTCGAATTTCAGTGCGGGCGGATGTGGCTGGTGCGGGGCGGTCCGGCGAGGGCGCGGATCTGGCTGGAGTCGGCCGTCGCCCGCCTGCCGTCCTATGTTCCGGCTCTGGGGCACCTCGCTGAGGCCGACGCCGTCGAGGGGAGGAGGGCCGCGGCGGTGGAGCGGCTGCGGCGACTGGTCCTCGTCAGCGACGACCCTGTGTACGCGACCGGGCTCGCCCGCCTCCTGGGCGGGTGCGGGGCGTCGGCGGAGGCTTGGTTCTGGCGAGCGCACGCCGCCGCGCGCTACGAGGAGCTGATGGCGCGCCACCCCGAGGCGTACGTTGATCACGCGGCCGAGTTCTGGCTGACCGTCGGCGGCGATCCTCAGCGGGCGCTTCGGCTGTCGCTCCAGAACCTCGCGCATCGACCCACTCCACGTGCCCGGGCGCTCGTCGATCGCGCGAGATGCCGTGTCGGACAGCGCCAATAGTGCCTGTTATTGGTACAAATCGCCCAACGCTCGACCGAGGGGACGAGATGACGACGGTTGAAGGCCCGCCTCTGCAACTCGACGACATTCAGGGCATCGTGCTGCGTACCCGTCCGTCCCCGTATGTCGGCACCTACATCCTGCTGCGGGTGGACGACCCCGGCGCCGGCCGTGAGCTGATGGGACGCCTGGCCGGACTGGTCGATTCCGCCGCCAACTGGTGGCAGCCGCCCCTGCCGGCGCTTCTCAACGTCGCGGTGACGTACCGGGGGCTCGAAGTGCTCCAGGTGCCGCAGGCCTCTCTGAACAGCTTCCCGGAGGAGTTCCGGCAGGGCATGGCGGCACGGGCGGAGTTCCTGGGCGACACCGGCGAGAGCGCGCCCGCGCACTGGGAGCCGCCCTTCGGCACCGGCCAGGTGCACATCGTGCTGTCTCTCATCGCTGCCGACCAGGAGTCCCTGGCGGTCGTACTCGAACGGGCGCGGCAGGCGCGCACGCAGCTTCCCGGCGTTCAAGTGGTGTACCGGCAAGATCTGTATCAACTGGCCTCGGGACGGACCAGCTTCGGCTACAAGGACGGCATCAGCAACCCCGCGGTGCAAGGCAGCGGCGCTGCGTACCCCCCGGGTGGCGGCCCCACCCTCAAGGCGGGCGAGTTCGTACTGGGCTATCCCGACGAGACCGGAAACCTGCCGCCGATGCCGCAACCGGCCGCGCTGGGCCGTAACGGCACCTTCGTGGTCTGGCGGAAGCTGCACACGCGCGTCGCCGCCTTCCGGCGGTACCTGCGTGACAACGCCAAAAGCCCGGAAGAGGAGTCGCTGCTCGCCGCAAAGATCGTGGGGCGCTGGCCGAGTGGTGCCCCCTTGATCCTGGCGCCCGAGTCCGATGATCCGGACCTGGGTGCGGACGAGCAGCGCAACAACAACTTCGACTACGCGTCCGATCCGCGTGGGACGGTCTGCCCGCACGGTGCCCACGCCAGGCGCGCCAACCCGCGGGACTCGGAGATCATCGGGGACGTCGACCTACACCGGCTGATTCGGCGGAGCACCAGCTACGGGCCGCCGCTGCCCGCCGGCACCCTGGACGACGACGGCGCCGACCGCGGCATCGTGTTCATCGCCGTCAACGCACACCTCGACCGCCAGTTCGAGTTCGTGAAGTCGCAATGGTTCAACGACGGCAACTTCACCGGTCTGGACGTGGAGAAGGATCTGCTGACGGGTGACAACGACGGATCGGGCATCTTCACGATCCCGCAGCACCCCGTCCGGCGTCGCCTGCACGGCGTCGAGCGCTTCGTCACCACGCGCGGCGGTGAATACTTCTTCCTGCCGAGCCTCAGCGCACTGCACTGGATGGCCGGCCTCGGCTCCTGAGCCGACGTGACAAGCCCAGTGGGATCAGGGGTCTGGTTGGAAGTTGCTGCCCTTGACATTCACCAACCCCGCCACGTGCCCGCCAGGACTTCCCCGGCCCTGGTGGACTGGACGCGCCGCGAGGTGAAGCTCGGTCCGTGCTGCCGCCCGAGCGGGTGCTGACGGGTGGCCTCGCGTACGAGCAGAAGCCCGACGGGTACCGGGCGGTCCTCTTTGCCCGGCCCCACCACGACTACCTGCAGTCCCGCAACGGCGCGGACCTCACCTCCGCCTTCCCCGACCTGGCCGCCGCCACGCTGGCCCTTGACCGCTCTCTCGTCCTGGACGGCGAACTCGTCGTCGTCCACGGCGGCCGGTTGCACTTCGGCGCGCTGCAGACGCGGGCGCGTCGCCGCGGTCGTGGAGCCAGGCAGGCCGCTGTCGAGCAGCTGGCCCACCTGATCGTGTTCGACGTCCTGGAGGCCGACGGCGCGACCTTCTCGACCTCGTCGGGGCCGGCGTCCAGCAACTTGGTCTGGACGGCGATCAGCTGCGCGAGCCGAGCGCGGAACGCCCGCCGCAACCGGTCCAGGGTGCCCGCCGGGGCCTGCGGCAGCACGAAGCGTGTGAGGGCACTGCACGCGAACGCCACACAGATGACCCCGTACAGCGCGGGCAGCGCGGAGACGGTCGCGCGCGCGAACAGGGAGAGGAAGTAGACCTCAAAGCCGATCAGGCCGAGCGCCGTGCCGCGGTCACCGAACCGGCGGCCGTAGACCGCGCCGAAGATCAGGACGACGAAGAACAGGTCCCCTGCCACGACCCGTTGGTTCAGCAGCGCGCCCAGCGACACCGAGGCCAGCGCCACCGGCAGGCCCAGCGCGAGCGTGACGGCCTGCTGGGAGCGCTGCTTCTCCCGGACGGCGAAGGTCGACAACACCGCCGCCACGCCGGCAACCAGCTGGGGCACCGACACCCGCAGGGCGGCAAGGACGGCCAGGGTGAGCGCGATCGCGATGACCGTGCGCAGTCCCGCGCTGAGCCTGAGCAGCCCGGGATCGGACGCAGCAAGCCGGTCCCACATCCGTACCTGTCCCGGCCGTCCCGCTGTCCTCACACCGCCGCGCTCTCTCCTGTGCCAGAAATCGATCTCCGTCCCAGGATCGCACGACGCCCCGGGCTACTTGCGTGCCCGAGAGCGTTCTCGGACTTGAGCCAGCCGAGGGAGTCGGCACGTGAGCGTGGAACGCGGCGCCGATCGTCGCGTCGCATTCGGGTCTCACATGCCGTCCGGTGAATCGCTGGGCGTCGGGGCGGGCGTGCTCGAGGGCGTCGACGGCTTGGGCGTCGGCGTCCTGGTCGCAGTCGGTCGCGGGCCCGGGGCGTCGATGTACCAGGTGGTCCACAGCACGTCAGCGTTGAGGACCAGGCCGCGGGAGCCGTGCTGGTCCTCCATGCCGTCCCCGTCGCCTGGTGGATGGTGCCGCGCTTGCCGTGGCACATATCCCGGGTGAGCTTGTGCCGGGACTCCTGCACGGTGAGCTGCCGGTTCCTCTGCTTGCGGGTCGTACAGGCTCAGCCCGAAGAAGTCGATGGTGTCGAGATCGACCTCACCCTCTGCTCCCGCTGACCTGAGACACCTCCGCTCCGCCCGGTAGCACTGCCGGGCGGAGCAGAGTCGCGCCGGGCGGGGTGCCAGGCGAGCCCGGGGAAAGGGTGATGCGGTCGGAGTACTCATGCCCTGCGGCGGCGAAGTGGTCGGTCGGCCACGTGTGCGCGGCCTGTTCCTCCCCGGGCAGGTCGCGAAAGTCTCCGTCCAGCAGAGCGCGGCCGACCGGGCCCCGGGCTCCCCATTCGCGGCACTGGTAGAAGGTGATCTCCGCGTACGTGTCGGGGCGAAGCCGAAGGCGGTGAAAGGGTCGGACGGTGTCGGCGGTCAATGGGTGTGGTGTCGGTCATGGGTTCAGCTCCTGCCGTGATTGCGTGCGGTGTAGCGGCAGCGTCAGGGGCGGCGGGGCAAGGCCCACAAGCGCTGGCGCCCAGCCGGGACGTGCCGGACGTGGCCGCGACCGACAGCCCACCGCCCGTGAGGCGGGCCGTCGGCGGGGCGTGACGCGGATCACGCGGACCGGGCGGGTTCCGGGTCCTGGCGTTCGACGGGGTCGACACTCAGCTCGACGGTCTTGCTGGCGGTCTCTGATGGCGGTGTCAGCCGCGTCGAACCGGTTGAAGGCGGACCGGGACCCCAGCACCTGGCTGCCCCCGACTGTGGGCTACCGGTGCACGTCCGTCACCGACTGGGTGGCCGGCCAGACCCGTTGGGGCCTCAGCGTCGACGCCGC
>NZ_MUBM01000112.1 GCF_002154505.1 Streptomyces carpinensis
TCCCAGCCCGCGCAGACCCGCACCGCGCGGGGCGGGTCTGCGCGGGCTGGGAACCGCCGACTGCGGAGCGGAAGGAGTCAGTCGCAGTTCGTATTCGCCGGTGTTCGGATTGAGCACCCACTGGTCTGCGGGATCGATGTTGTCCGCCCGCCCACGGCCTTGCGCGTCCACGGTTGTCCGAATCCTCCGTCGGGGCCACGCGGCGCCTCCCCCCTCAAGAGGCGCTCGGGTCTGTTCACGCAGTGCACGACCCCAGGGAGACCTCGCGGCCGGTAGCACCGGATCGCTCACACTATCCGGCCGGTTGAGGATTGAGCGACGCCGGTGACAAATTCCACGCCCCTTACAACTGGGCAATCCGCCCATTTCCTTGAACAGAAGTTCGCCTTTGGTCGCGGCTTTACCCACAGAAGTCCTCGGCGGCGGTGTTGCCGGGGAACGCCGGGGTGGGTGAAGGTGGGACCGCGAAAGCCGCGGCGAGGGTGCGGTCTTCAGGCGTGCCCCTGGAAACGTACCGACCGTAGTCGTACGACTGCGCAGCCGAACCTTCGGTGGGACGGGAATCTGGCACCCCCGTCGGGTAATCCGAATGCACCGCAGCCGAATTGCCGCCGTTTGCTCCGGAATCCCGTGAATCCTCCTTGGCGACCTCCACCGGTTGATCCGCCCGCAGCCGGGCGAACAGCTTTTCGGCCTCCGGTTCCACGAGCTGGTCACGATTGGCGTCGTAGACGTACGACTCCCGCGGAACCGTCAGGAACCGCACCTCTTCCGTGGGGATCTCGCGCAGCCCGCGCACGAGTTGGTAGAGACCGCGCAGGCTGGCCAGCGCGGGGTCGGTGGTCAGGGACGAGGTGGCCGCGTCCAGGACGGGATACAGCTTCACGGGGTTCAGCAGGACGTCGTCGCCGCGCACCTTGTTGACGAGGGCGCCGAGAAACCGCTGTTGGCGCTCCATCCGGTCGGTGTCGCTGCCGTTGCCCAGGGACTTGCGGGCACGGACGTAGCCGAGGGCCTGCTCGCCGTCGAGCGTCACCCGGCCCGCCGGCAGCCGCAGTCCGGCGTCCTTGTCGTTCACGGGCTTCTTCAGGCACATCTCGACGCCGTCGACCGCGTCGACCATCTCCTTGAACCCGCTGAAGTCGACGACGACGTGGTGGTCGATCCGGATGTCCGTCAGTTTCTCGACGGTGCGGATGGCGCAGGCCGGACCACCCGTCTGGTAGGCGTAGTTGAGCATCGCGAACGTCGCCTGGGAGCGGCTGCCGTCCGGGCGGCGGCAGCCGGGCACGTCCACCATCAGGTCGCGGGGCAGTGAGACGGCGGTGGCGTTGCGCCGGCCGGCGGCCAGGTGCAGCAGGATCA
Organism: Streptomyces carpinensis; assembly: GCF_002154505.1. Lineage (GTDB taxonomy): Bacteria > Actinomycetota > Actinomycetes > Streptomycetales > Streptomycetaceae > Streptomyces > Streptomyces carpinensis. Next base: position 1,366 of record NZ_MUBM01000112.1, read on the forward strand.
TGGTGTCGGACCGCTCGGTGCCGCCGTCCCGGCCGTATCGCCCGTTGCCGTCGCCGGAGCGGGTGTCCGACCCGATCAGCAGGATGTTCTGCGCGCCCTTGACCAGGGCGGTGGGCCGCTCCTTCGCGTAGCGCCGAAGTTCTGCGGCGGCCGCCTCGTCGGGGGTGATGTTGTCGCTGAGTTTGACGTAGACCGCCCACCCGATCCCGGCGGCCGCGGTGAGCAGGACGGCCGCCCCGAGCGCGGTGCCCCGCAGCCAGCGCATGCGCCGCCGGCGCATGAGCCCGGCCCCGGTGGCCGACACCCCCAGGGCCGGCCCCATTGCCGGCCCGGCCGGGGCGCCGGCGCGGTCCTCGGCGCGGCTCTCGCCTGACCTGCGGGTCACGTCTGAGACCACCCCTCTCCTCGGCCCGTTCTACGACCATGGCCCGGAGGGGGAGCGGGGGAGGGGTCGTGATGGACCGAACGAGGGACACGTCCGGCCCGGGGGCGGTCGTCAGAGCCGTGGAGGCGGGTGTGCGGCCATGTCTCCGGACAGGTGGCGGGTCACGTCCGCGGCCGTCAGGTGCCAGGTCACTCTGCGGCCGTCAGGTGGCGGGCCGTGCCTGCGGCTGCCGGGCATCGGGGTTGTGCCTCCGGCGATCAGGTGTCGGGCCGTGCCTCCGACCGCTTCCACGGCCGTCACCGCGCGGTCGCCGTGACCCGTTCGGCCTCGATGCGCTTGGCCAGCGACTCCTCGCCCAGCCGGTCCAGGTTCCGGCACAGGACGACCGAGCCTCCGGCGGCGAGCGGCGCGTACAGGCCCGCGCTCAGCCCCTCCCAGGTGTCGTACGGCAGCCCCGACAGCAGCCGGGAACCCGGCCCCGTCAGGTCCAGCCCCGGGGCGTCCGCCCGGGCCCGCTCCACGACCTTCGCCGCCGTGTACTCGGCGCCGGCCACGATCAGGGCGGGGTCCTCCGGGTCCACTGGCGCGAACGGCGCGAACCGGTCGCCCTGTCCCGGCACCTCGACGGCGTAGTCGACGAAACCCGCCGGTGGCTGCGGGAACCGTCCGCCCAGCGGCCGCAGCGCCAGTGCGACGCGCTCGCCGGAGCAGGCCCGCGCGGCCTCGAGCGTGTCCGGTCCGCTCACCACGACGTCGGCCGCCCCCGGATCTCCGCCGACGTCGGCGACCGTGCCCACCGACGCGCACGCGAGCAGCCACACCGCCGTCTGCCAGTGCGCCGGCAGCAGCAGGGCGACCCGGTCGCCGGGTCCGGCGGCGAGATCCCCCTGGAGGAGGTTCGCGGTCTTGGCCACCCAATTGGCGAAGGTGGCCACGGACAATTCGACGCGTTCGCCCGTGGCGTCGTCGTAGAAGGTCACCAGGGGGCGTCCGGGATCCGCGGCGAGCGCGGAACGCAGCAGGTCGGCAGGGGTGCGTTCGGTGGCGTTCACCCGGGCTAGCGTACGCGGCGCGGCGCCCGCGCACCGCGCTGTGGCAGTCATGGGGGGCGGCGGGCGGCCACCGGTTCGGGGGAAGGTTCATCCGACGCACCGTCAGTTGCCTAATGGACAGATATGTATGACTATGTCCAAGATCGTGGGCATGCGTCGACGATACGGATTTCTTGCGTCCTCGATCGGTGTCATCAGTTCGGCGGCGCTCGCTCTGGCGCCCGCCCTCCCCGCAACGGCCGCGACGACGGCGAGACAGTCCTTCGCGGCACTGGCGACGGCCGCCCCGGCACGGGCCTCGGCCGCGTGGGTCTCGGCCGCGCCGGCCGCGGAGCGCGCCGGCACGGAAGCGGCGGACGCCTCCGGCAGCACCCGATCCCTGCCCCTCGTCCCGTTCACCGAGGGCCGTGCCCGCGGCCGAAGCCCGGGCGCCGCCTCTGAATGGGGCCTGTACCGCGCGGATGTGCGGCACTTCTCGCTGGTCGGCGTCGTCTGGGACGACCCGGAGACCGAACTGCACGGCAGCGTCCAGATCCGCACCCGTTCCGCCGCCACCGGCACCTGGTCCGGCTGGCAGACCGTCGACACCCACAACGCCGACCACGGAGCCGACCCCGGCACCGCCGAACGCACCGCCGGGCACGTGCGCGGCGCCACCGCGCCGCTGTGGGTGGGCGACTGCGACGGCGTCGACGTACGCGTCCGGGCGGACACCGGCGACCGCGGCCAGGGCGCCCTCGACCCAGCGCTGCCGCTGCCCTCGGGGCTGCGGGTCGAACTCGTCGACCCCGGCGACGAGCCCCCGCCCGCCGGCCCCGACCCCGACCAGCCCGACCAGTCGCGGACCGGCGAACTGAGCGAGGCGGCGACCGCCGCCTCAGCCGCCAACGCCGGCCTCGCCCCGATCGGCGCCACCGAGATCCCCGCGCTCGACCGCGAGGACACCGAAGACGAGCTGTTCGCCCTGCGCGGCGGCGAGCTGACGACCGGTCAGCGAGTCGAGCCCCATGTCGGCCCGCGCCCGACGATCGTCACCCGCCGCGGCTGGGGCGCGGACGAGTCACTGCGCGCCGACGGCTTCGTCTACACGAAGAAGGTCAAGGCGGCGTTCGTCCACCACACCGTGACCGGCAACAACTACAGCTGCTCGCAGGCCCGCTCGGTCATCCGCAGTATCTACCGCTACCACGTCAAGAGCATGGGCTGGCGCGACATCGGCTACAACTTCCTGGTCGACAAGTGCGGCACCATCTACGAAGGCCGCGCCGGCGGCGTGGCCAAGCCGGTGCTGGGCGCCCACACCATGGGCTTCAACAGCGACAGCGTGGGGATCGCCGTCATCGGCACCTACAGCAAGTCCAAGCCCTCCTCGGCCGCCGTCAGGGCCGTCGCCAGGCTGCTGGCGTGGAAGCTCGGTCTCTACGGGATGAATCCGCGCGGAAAGACATATCTGAAGTCCGCCGGTGGCAACCTCTACCAAAAAGGAAAGAACGTACGCCTGAACGTGATCTCCGGCCACCGGGACGGATTCGCCACCGACTGCCCCGGAAGCAAGCTCTACGCAAAGCTCGGCACGGTCCGCAAGGACGCGGCGCGCTACCAGGGGCGCTGAGGCCGGACCACACCGCACGGCCCTCGAAGGCGGCCGGGAACGGCCTGCATACACTGGCCGGCCGAAGGACAGATCGGCCGGTCCCGGCAGGAAGCAGAGACGACAGGTGACAGAAGCGATCCTCCTGGTCGGCGGCAAGGGCACCCGGCTGCGCCCGCTCACGGTGCACACCCCGAAGCCCATGGTGCGGGCGGCGGGGGTGCCGTTCCTCACCCACCAGCTGGCGCGGGCGAAGGCGGCGGGCGTCGAGCACATCGTGCTCGCCACGTCCTATCTGGCCGAGGTCTTCGAACCGTACTTCGGCGACGGCTCCTCCCTCGGACTCCACCTGGAGTACGTCACGGAGGAGGAGCCGCTGGGCACGGGCGGCGCGATCCGCAACGTCGCCTCGCGCCTGCACTCCGGCCCGGACGATCCGGTCCTGATCTTCAACGGCGACATCCTGACCGGCCTGGACATCCGGGCACTGGTGCGCGCCCACGAGGAGACGAGCGCCGACGTCTCCCTGCACCTGACGAAGGTGACGGACCCGCGCGCCTACGGCCTGGTCCCGACCGACGGGACGGGCCGCGTGCTGGCCTTCCTGGAGAAGCCGCAGACTCCGGAGGAGATCGTCACCGACCAGATCAACGCGGGGGCGTACGTCTTCCGCCGCTCGGTCATCGACACGATCCCGCAGGGCCGCCCGGTGTCGGTGGAGCGCGAGACCTTCCCGGACCTGCTGTCCGCCGGCGCCCACCTCCAGGGCATGGTGGACTCCACCTACTGGCTCGATCTGGGCACCCCGGCCGCCTTCGTCCGCGGTTCGGCGGACCTCGTCCTGGGCCGCGCCCCCTCCCCGGCCGTGCCCGGCCGCTGCGGCGACCGCCTCATCCTGCCCACGGCCTTCGTCGCCCCCGACGCCAAGCTGACCGGTGGCACAGTGGTCGGCGAGGGCGCGTTCGTCGCCGAGGGCGCGCGTGTCTGCGGCAGTACGATCCTGCCCGGTGCCGTCATCGAACCCGGTGCCGTCATCACCGACTCCCTCATCGGCAACGGCGCCCGCATCGGCACCCGCTCCGTCCTCACCGGCACGGTCATCGGCGACGGCGCGGTCATCGGCGCCGACAACGAGCTGCGCGACGGCGTACGGGTATGGTGCGACGCCCGGATCCCGGCGGGCGCGGTGAGATTCTCCTCGGACCAGTAGGTACGCCACGCGGCTGCGGGCAGTCGTGCCTCCTCCGGTGCCCGACGCACAGGAGCGCGGGGGAGGCACCCCGTCAGCGCGCGAGTGCTCAGAGGCGCCCGATGTCACCGATGGGCATCCGGGGTGCCCGCCGAGGCGGCACCCGCCCGCTGAGCAGGATCAACCGGGCCGCCCGATGTCTCTGTCCCGCATACGGCTCCAGCAGCCGCAGCATCGCAGCGTCGTCGGCATGCCGGTCCCCGGCCAGCGCGAAGCCCACGATCCCCGGCAGGTGCAGATCCCCGATCGTCACCGCGTCCGCCGCCCCATGACTGCGCTGCACGGTCTCCGCCGATGTCCACGGCCCGATACCGGACACCAGTTCCAGCCGTTCCCGCGCCGCCGCCGGAGGCATCCGTACCGCCTCTTCCAGCCGCGCCGCGACCCGCACCGCGCGCAGCACCGTGGCCGCCCGCTTGTCGTCGACCCCGGCCCGGTGCCAGTCCCACGAGGGAATCAGCGCCCAGGTGCGCGGCGCCGGCATGACGTACATCCGCACGGGCACCGGACCGGGCGCCGGCTCCCCGTACTTGCGCACCAGCGTCCGCCACGCCGCGTACGCCTCGACCGTGGTGACCTTCTGCTCCAGGATCGACGGGATCAGCGACTCCAGCACCAGCCCGGTCCGGGTCAGCCGCAGCCCGGGCCGCCGGTGGTGGGTGAGTGCGAGCAGCCGGTGCCTCGGCACGAACAAGGACGGATCGTCGGCGGCCCCGAGCAAGTCGGGCAGCTGCTCCAGCAGCCACTCGGCCCCCGGTCCCCACGCCTGGCCGCACACCTCCCGGCCGCGCGCGAAGACCCGTAGCGTCCCGGGCCCCAGCGGCGTACGGCCCGCCCGCCACACGGACCCGTCGGGCGTCGCACGGAACGTCGGATCGCCCGGCCCGCGCCGCAGCGGCCCGAGCACCAGCCCCAGGTCCAGGGGCCCGTCCGGCACCCAGGTGCGTTGCCGCCCCGGCGCGGTGGCCTGCCGGGGCACACCGGCGGAGGGCACGGCGACATGGCCACCGCGCACGGTCGTACGCGTGGGCCGCGGAGCGAAGCGTCCTGCCACGAATGGGTCTCCGTAAGTTCGCCGGAGTGGTTCCTATGAGACTAAGCGGCGCTACGGACGAGCCGCCGGAAGTGGCGGCCACTCCGCTCGGAAGCAGCGGTCACCGCACCTCGATGAACGCGCCCGCCTCCCGCTCCGGCCGCGGTCGCGGCTGCTCCGCCGGATGCCCGACCGCCACCGCGCCCATCGGGTCCCAGGTCTCGGGAAGGCCGAGCACCTCGCGCACCACGTCGCGGCAGAACATCGTCGACGACACCCATGCCGAGCCCAGCCGCTCCCCTGCCAGCGCGACCAGGAAGTTCTGCACGCCCGCGCCCGCGGCGACCACGAACATCTCGCGCTCGGCCCCGTCCCGCCGTATGTCGCCGTAGGTGTGCGAGCCGTCCATGACGAGGCAGGGCACCACCAGGTACGGCGCGTTCCGCAGCACGTCGCCGCGGCGCACCCGCTTGGCGATCGACTCCTCCGTCTTGCCGTCCCGTCTCAGGTCGGAGATCCAGGCGTCCCGCATGGCGTCGAGCAGCCGGGTCCGGGACTCGGCGGACTCCAGCAGCACGAACCGCCACGGCGTCGTGTGGTGCGGCGCCGGCGCGGTCACCGCCGCGGCCACCGCCCGCCGCACCGCCCCGGGGTCGACGGGTTCGTCCGTGAAGGCGCGTACGGTACGGCGCTGGGTCACCGCCTCCCGTACCGCCTCGGAGGCACCGAGCCGGAACATGTCATCGCGCGCGTCGCGCACCATGGCCCTCGCTCCCTCGCCGTGCTCCCCGGACACCACGTGGGCCAGCCCGCGCACCACCGCGACGGGCAGCCCGGCCGCCTTGCCCTTCACCAGGTCACCGGCGGCGGCCAGTTCGTCCGCCGTCGCCACCACCGTCGCACTGAGCGGATTGCCGTGGGCGTCCGTGGCGCCGCGCAGATCGTCCAGCACGCGTACGCCCGCGGCGCCGATCGCGACGTCCGTGAGCCCCGCACGCCAGGGCCGCCCGAACGTGTCGGTGACGACGACCCCGACGTCGACGCCGAGCGCGTCCCGCAGCCCCTCCCTGATGGCGCGCGCCGAGGCGTCGGGGTCCTCGGGCAGCAACAGCACGGTCCCCGAAGGGGTGTTGGAGGCGTCGACCCCGGCCGCGGCCATGACCAGGCCCTGTCGGTTCTCGACGATCCGCAGTGGTCCGCGCCGGGCCACTATCCGTACGGTCTCCGCGTCGATCGCGGCCTCCCGGTCGGCCGCGACGACGACTCGGCCCTCGGCCTTGGACACGATCTTGGACGTGACCAGCAGGACGTCGCCGTCGGCCAGTCGCGGCTCGGCGGCCGCGATCAGCTTGCCGAGGTCGTCGCCCTGCTGTACCTCGGGGATCCCGGCGATCGCCCAGACCCAATACCCGGGCGCCCTCTCGCTCAAGCCCCCCGCACCTCCTCCGCCAGCACCAGTGCCTCCCGCGCCATCTGGGCGGCGGCGTCGACGTCGGTCATCATCAGCGGCACCGCCCGGCACCGGATCCCGGCCGCCTCGACCCGCTCCACCGAGGCCGCGTCCACCGTGTCCACGAGCCAGCCGTCGAGCAGCCCCGAGCCGTAGTGCTCGGCCACCGCCGCGGCCGTGGACTCCACGCCGACCGCGGCGAGGACCTTGTCGGCCATCCCGCGCACGGGCGCGTCCCCGACGATGGGGGACAGGCCTACCACCGGAACCCCGGCGTCGGCGATCGCCTCCCTGATACCGGGCACGGCCAGGATGGTGCCGACGGAGACGACCGGGTTGGACGGCGGGAAGAGGATCACGTCCGCCTCGGCGATCGCCTCCAGCACGCCGGGCGCGGGCTTGGCCTGCTCCGCGCCGACCGGCACGACCGCCTCGGCGGGCACCGACGCGCGCAGCCGCACCCAGTACTCCTGGAAGTGGACCGCCTTGCGCTCGCCGTCCTCCGCGGCGGAGTCACCGCTGGGCAGCGTCACCGCCACGTGCGTCTCCACGCGGTCGTCGGTCATCGGGATCAGCCGCACCCCCGGCTTCCACCGCTCGCACAGCGCCTCGGTCACCGCGCTGAGCGGATACCCGGCGCTCATCATCTGGGTGCGCACGATGTGTGTGGCGAAGTCGCGGTCGCCGAGTCCGAACCAGTCCGGTCCGACGCCGTAGGCCGCGAGTTCCTCCTTGAGGTGGAAGGTCTCCTCCGCCCGGCCCCAGCCCTGCTCCTCGTTGATACCGCCGCCGAGCGTGTACATCACCGTGTCCAGGTCCGGGCAGACCTTCAGCCCGAAGAGGTGGATGTCGTCGCCGGTGTTGCCGATGACCGTGACGTCCGCGTCCGGCACGGCCCGCTTCAGACCGCGCAGGAACCGGGCACCACCGATGCCGCCTGCCAGAACCACAATCCGCATGGGGCCCAGTCTTGCAGGCCGGTCGGACAACGCGGTGCCGGTAGGGCGATGCGGCGCCTCGCCCGCCCTCCCCCCGGACTTCGACGTGGGCATCTGCCGCCCCGTCGAAACTCAGTGCGGCGCTCCTCCCCGCCCCGCGTCCGACTGCTACGCGCCGACGGCGTCCACCGCCTGGTGCGCCGCCCCCGCGCACGACGCGGTGGAGTGCATGGGCATCTCGGTCAGTCCGGGGGAGTAGACGTGCAGGCTGACCGCCGGCCGCAGCGTGTCGTTGACGACCTCGTGCACGTACCCCGGCGCGAACACGCGCTGGGCGCCCGCGCCCAGCGCGCGCGTGCCCCGCGAGGTGTGCTCGGTCAGGGTGCCGTCCAGGACGGTCAGCACACCGGAGGAGCGGCCGTGGTCGTGCAGTCCGCTGCCCTGGCCGGGCACCCAGGACAGCAGCCACACCTCGTAGCCGGGACCGGTGCGCAGCCGGTAGTACCAGCGGGTGGTCGCGTCGTACCGGACGAGGTCCTCCCACTGCGCGCGGTCGGCCGCGATGGAACGGGCCAGACCGACGAAGTCGGCCACGGTGGCCGGGTGCTCGGGCGGGGTCTGGAGCAGGTGCGGGACTTCGAGGATGTCGCCGGCGATCTGGAGGTCGCTGTCGCTGTTCATGAGGGTGTCGTGGTTCCTCGGTGGGCCGATCGGAGGGAACGGTCGCCGGGCCGTGGAAGGGGGGCCCGGACGGCGGCTGGAGCGCGCGTGTGCGCGAGGGCTCAACAGCCGGAACAGCCACAGCTACAGCGAGCGCGGGCAGCACCGTGGGACCCGGCGGTGCGGGTCGAGGTGAGTGCCGAGTTCGCGAGCATGCCCACAAGCAGACCGGTTCACACCACCACTGTCAACTCGACGCCCGGAATGTGGGACATGTTTCACCTCTTCCGGTTCATCTCTCGGGTGAAAGGTTTGCTCAGCGGGAGAGTGGGACACATGGCGCACATGCCGGGCGCGCAAGCCCCGTTGCGGTCTCGTGATCCGACTGTGATCCGGTTCGCTTCGGTGCGCGTGTCGGAACGGGATCGATGGCCTGGGCGTCCTTCACTTCTGGGGCTCCGCGAGGGTTCCGCGCGGGGCGACGGGTCTTCGGGGCCTCGGCTGCGTGTCAAGGTTTATGCCGATTTGAACACTTTCCGCATGGCCTTGGTTCCGCAGAGTGAATAAGGGACCCAATAGCAGATCTCGGCTTGACTCGCCCGGAGCAGCACACTTGTAATTTCACTCGTGTCGTTCAGCCGAGATCGGTAACGGCTACATCACGGGGACGCGAAAGACAGACGAGGGGCGCACATGACCGAGCTGGTGCAGCAACTGCTGGTCGACGACGCGGACGAGGAACTCGGCTGGCAGGAGCGCGCGCTGTGCGCCCAGACCGACCCCGAGTCCTTCTTCCCCGAGAAGGGCGGCTCCACCCGCGAGGCCAAGAAGGTCTGCCTCGCCTGCGAGGTCCGCTCCGAGTGCCTCGAGTACGCCCTCGCCAACGACGAGCGGTTCGGCATCTGGGGCGGCCTGTCCGAGCGCGAGCGGCGCCGTCTGAAGAAGGCCGCGGTCTGACCCTCCGTCGAGCGCCGTCCGACCGCCGCCCGGTCACCGTCCGTACGCGGACTCCGCGTACATTCCCCATGCAAACGTCACGAACGGCCCGTCGCAGGTGGGTTATCCACAGGCGGCGGGCCGCCGTCATGGCCAGCCAGTAGTGTGGTCGCTCGTCCGAGACGCCCCGCTGCCCTCAGGGAGCACAGGCGTCCACCGCAGTCCACCGAACCGGGGCCGTGTATCTCGATGTCCGTGCACAGCCATACGGCAGCCCACTACGACGTCACCGCAGCAGCGTCGTCGGACCACGCGCGCGCGACGCAGTTCGCCCCGCAGTCCGACCCGACCCGTCCGCCGGAGTTCCCGCGGCACGTCGTCACCGCCGTCCTCGTCTCCCACGACGGCGCCCGCTGGCTGCCCGACGCGCTCGCCGGCCTGCTCGGCCAGGAACGCCCCGTGCAGTACGCCGTGGCGGCCGACACCGGCAGCGCGGACACCTCCGCCCAGGTGCTCGCCGACGCCCTCGGCGCCGACCGCGTGCTGCACCTCGCCCGGCGCACCGGCTTCGGCCAGGCCGTCGAGGAGGTCACCCGCACCACCCCGGTCCTCACCCCGCAGGAACTGCCGTACCTCAAGCGCCCCAGCGGCTGGGACCCCGTCACGCGCACCTGGCGCGACGACGCCTACGACCTGCCCGAACTCCCCCACGGAGAACCGGTGCAGTGGCTCTGGCTGCTGCACGACGACTGCGCCCCCGAACCCGGCGCCCTGGCCGAGCTGTTGCGGGTCGTCGACAACGAGTACGAGCTCGGCCGCGAGGACGTGGCGGTGGTCGGCCCCAAGCTGCGCGGCTGGTACGACCGCCGCCAGCTTCTCGAAGTGGGCGTCAGCATCGCCAACTCGGGCCGCCGTTGGACCGGACTGGACCGCCGCGAACAGGACCAGGGCCAGCACGACCACGTCCGGACCGTGCTGTCGGTCTCCAGCGCCGGAATGCTGATCCGGCGTGACATCTTCGAACAGCTCGGAGGGTTCGACCGCCGGCTGCCCCTGATGCGCGACGACGTCGACCTGTGCTGGCGCGCGCACGCCGCCGGCCACCGCGTCCTCATCGCCCCCGACGCCGTGGTACGGCACGCCGAAGCCGCCTCCCGCGAGCGCCGCACCGTCGACTGCGTGGGGCGCACCGCCGCCTCGCCGCACAAGGTCGACAAGGCCGGTGCCATCTACACCCTCCTCGTCAACACCCGCGCCGCCGCACTCCCCTGGGTGCTGCTGCGCCTCGTCCTCGGCACCCTGCTGCGCACGGTCGCCTACCTCGTCGGCAAGGTCCCCGGACAGGCCGTCGACGAGATCCGCGGCCTGGTGGGCACGCTGCTGCGGCCCGAGCGGATCATCGCGGGCCGGCGCAGGCGCGGGAAGCCGCAGATCGACAAGGGCGAGCTGCGGGCCCTGTTCCCGCCGCCAGGAGCGACGATCCGCGCCACCGTCGAACAGGTCGCGAGCAACCTCGTCGGCCGCTCCGACCCCGAGGTCTCCTCGGCCGGCCGGCACGGTGGCGCGGTCGAGTCCGGGCCCGGCGGCGAGGACGCCGACTTCCTGGAGATCGAGCAGTTCGCCCGGCTCAAGCGCATCGCCCGCAAGCCCGGCCCGGTGCTCTTCCTGGTGCTGCTGGCCGTCTCCCTCGTCGCCTGCCGCAGCCTGCTGGGCGGCGGCGCGCTCGCGGGCGGCGCCCTGCTGCCCGCCCCGGCCGACTCCTCCGAACTGTGGTCGCGCTACCTCGACTCCTGGCATCCGGTCGGCACCGGCGGCACCCCGTCGGCGCCGCCGTACCTGGCGTTCGTGGCGATGCTCGCCTCCGTGCTGTTCGGCTCGACGGGCCTGGCGGTCACGGTGCTGCTGATCGGTTCGGTACCGCTGGCCGGGTTCACCGCGTACTTCGCCTCCCGCCCGCTCGTCCCGTCGCGGCTGCTGCGCGCCTGGGCGGCCGTCGTCTACGCCTTCCTGCCCGCCACCACCGGCGCGCTGGCCGGCGGCCGCATCGGCACCGCGGTACTGGCCGTGCTGCTGCCGCTCATCGCCCGCGCGGGCATCGCGGCGAGCGGCCTGGCACGCGCCTCCGGCGCCCGCGGCAGCTGGCGCGCCACCTGGGCGTACGCACTCCTGCTGACCGTCACCACCGCCTTCACGCCCATCGTCTGGCCCATCGCGCTCGTCCTCGGCCTCGGCGTGCTGGCCGTGCGCCGCGGCGACATCGTGGCCCACGGACTGCGCTTCCTCGCCCAGTTGGGCACCCCGCTGCTGGTCCTCGCGCCCTGGTCGCTGTCGCTGCTGCCGTTCGGCTTCTTCAAGGAGGCCGGGTTGGAGTACGGCTCCTCCGCCGCCTCCGCGCTCGACCTGATGGGCGCCGGCCCGGGCGGACCGGGCACGGTGCACGGGCTGATGCTCATCGGCATCGTCCTGGCCGCGCTGGCCGCCCTGCTGCGCTCCGAGCGGCAGTTCGCCATCTGGACCGCCTGGGCCGTCGCTCTGGTCGCTCTCGTCTTCGCGGTCCTGTCCAACGGTTCCGCCTGGGCCGGTCCCGCCACCCTTGTCCAGGGCCTCGCCCTCCTGGCCGCCGCCGCTCTCGGCGCCGACGGGGCACGCGCGCGCGTGGCCGAACAGAGCTTCGGCTGGCGCCAGCCGGTCGCCGCGCTCATCGCCTTCGCCTCGGCCGCGGGCCCCCTGCTCATCGTCGCCGGCTGGATGATCCGCGGCGCCGACGGCCCACTGGAGCGGCGCGACGTGGCGCAGGTGCCCGCGTTCGTCGCCGAGGAGAGCAGCACCCGCGACCAGGCCCGCACCCTGGTCCTCGACAGTGACTCCGCAGCCCACGTCGGCTACATGCTCGTACGCGGTTCCGGAGTCCGGATGGGCGACGCCGAACTGGCCGCGGCGGACGGCGGCAACAGCAGGCTCGACAAGGTCGTCGCCAACCTGGTCGCCGGCTCCGGCGCGGACCAGGCCGGCCAGCTCGGCGGCTTCGCCGTGCGCTACGTCCTCGTCCACAAGGGCGCGCCCCGCGAGATCAGCCGCGTCCTGGACTCGACCCCCGGCCTGAGCCGGCTCAGCCAGCAGGACGGCAACGCCCTGTGGCGCGTGGACCAGGAGGTCTCGCGCGCCGCCATCGTGCCCGCCTCCGGTTCGGGCTCGGACTCCGGATCGGGCACCGGCACGCAGCCCGTGGCCGCCGGACCCGTCGAGATCCACACCACGATCCCGTCCGGCGCCGGGGGCCGCGTCCTGCGCCTGGCCGACGCCGCCGCCCCGGGCTGGACGGCCACCCTGGACGGCAAGCCGCTCACCCGCACCACGGTCGACGGCTGGGCCCAGGGCTTCCAGCTGCCCGCATCCGGTGGAAAGCTCGACGTCGCCTTCGACGACCCGGTCGGCCACACCGCCTGGCTGTGGGCCCAGGGCCTCCTCGCCGTCGTCCTCGTCGTCCTCGCCCTGCCGGGCCGGCGCCGCGACATCGACGACGACCTGCCCGAGGAGCAGCTCGTCGCCGCACCGGCGGTCACCGGCGAGGGCCGGCGGGCCCGTCGGCTGCGCGCTCAGGAGGAGGCCGAACAGGCCGCCCAGGAAGCGCCGTCGCCGGATCCGGGCGTCACGCCTCCTCCTGCGGAGGAGGCCCCCGCCGCCGTGGAGGAGGCCCCCGCCGCCGTACCGCACCAGCCGTCCTACGGCGAGTGGGACACCACCGCCTACGCCGGCGCCGCCGGAGCGGGAACCGCGACGGAGTACGGCGCCTATGGCGGCGAGCCGTACCAGACCATCCCCGACCAGGCCCAGCAGTACCCGGCGGGTGCCTACGACCAGGCGTACCAGGACGGCCAGGCCGGCCCGTACCAGGGCGGCCAGTACGACCCGTACGCGTACGGCGGGCAGGCGCCGGCGTCCTACGACCACACGACGTACCACCAGGGCTACGAGGAGCCGTACGACCCGGCACAGCACCACGCGCACGACCACACGCACGGCATCGGCAGTGAGCGCCCCGACGGGAGCCAGCAGTGAACCGCACGACCCTGTCCCTGATCGCCGGCGTGGCCGCGCTCGCCGCCGTCACCGGATTCGCCGCGCTGGACACCCCGGACGCGGCGGGCGCCGGCAGCGCCAAGGCCGCCGCCCGGCTGCCCGTCGAGCGCACCACCCTGGTGTGCCCGACCCCGAGCAACTCCGACATCGCCGACACCTCGTACACGTCCTTCACGCCCGTGACCAAGGGCACCGACGGTCACGGCAAGGCGCAACTCCAGCCCGCCGTCGAGGAGTCGGCCACTCCGGACGAGGGCAAGGGCAAGGGCGGCGCCGGCAAGAAGAAGGCATCCAAGCCCGCCCTGGAGCCAAAGGAGCCCGGTACGCCGGTCACCGGCGACACCTCGGGCGCGGACGCGCCGGCGCTGATCGGCACCGCCGAGGGCAGGTTCGCGCCCGGCTGGACCGTGCAGCAGACCACCGAGGTCGCCGCGGGCACCGGACGCGGCCTGCTGGGCGTGGACTGCACCGCCCCGGACACGGAGTTCTGGTTTCCCGGCGCGAGCACCGCGGCCGACCGGTCCGACTACGTCCACCTGACCAACCCCGACGACTCCGCCGCGGTCGTCGACGTCGAGCTCTACGGCAAGGACGGCGCCGTGAAGTCGACGGTGGGTGAGGGCATCACCGTCGCTCCGCACTCCAGCAAGCCCATCCTGCTGTCCACGCTCGCCGACGCACCGCAGCAGGACCTCACGGTGCACGTGAGCGTGCGCAGCGGCCGGGTCGGGGCGGCGGTGCAGGCTCTCGACGACAAGCTCGGCGGGGACTGGCTGGCGGCCGCCGCGGACCCGGCGGACAGCCTCGTCCTGCCGGGCATCCCCAAGGACGCCACCTCGGTGCGGCTGATCGCCTTCACGCCCGCCGACGCGGACGCCGACCTGAAGGTGAGACTGGCCTCGCCGTCCGGGCTGATCACACCCGCGGGCCACGAGACGGTGCACGTGAAGGGCGGAATGACGACCGCCGTCGATCTGGGCGACGTCACCCGCGGGGAGGCCGGCTCGCTGGTGCTGACCCAGACCTCGCCGTCCGTGCCGGTGGTCGCCGCGCTCCGGGTCATACGCGGCAAGGGCGACAAGCAGGAGACGGCGTTCATCCCGGCGACGGGTCCCGTCAGTGCGCGCGCCACCTCGGCCGACAACAGCGAGAAGGGCTCGACGCTCTCCCTGACGGCCCCCACCGCCGCCGCTCAGGTCAAGGTCACGGCTTCGGCGGGCAGCGAGGGCGGAACGGCGACCACGAAGACGTACACGATCAAGGCGGGCACGACCGAGGACATCACCCCGCCGGTCCCGTCCGGGCTGAAGGGCACCTACGCGCTGACGGTGGAGCGCCTGTCCGGCGGCCCGGTGTACGGGGCGCGCACCCTCACCGGTACGGAGGAGGGCGTCGCCGGGTTCACGATCCAGACCCTGCCGGACGACCGGGGAACGGTGTCGGTGCCGCAGGCGGACGAGGACGTGTCGGTGCTCCAGGGATCGTGACCGGCAGGGGTCGGCAGGAGGCAGCGGGGGCGTGATCGGGAGGACCCGTCCTGATCAGGAGGGCCCCTGGTGAGGACCGGGAGAGCCTCTGGTGAGGGGGAGAGGGCCTTGATGAGGGTCGGGCGGGCCCTGCCGAGGCCACGGCTCGGCTCAGTCCTCCCCGTACCGGGGATCCACCGTCTCCGGGGTCAGCCCGAGCAGCTCGGCCACCTGCTCGACCACGATCTCGTGCACCAGGGCGGCCCGCTCGTCACGCCCCTTGCTGCGGATCTCCACCGGCCGCCGGTAGACGACCACCCGCGCCCGGCGGCCGTCCTGCGCGGGCACCGTGCCCCCGAGCGGCACCGGCTCGTCGCTCCAGGCCTGCCCCGGCCCGTCCAGCCGCGGCACCTCCAGCACGAGGAAGTCGATGTCGGCCAGCTGCGGCCACCGCCGCTCCAGACGGTCCACGGAGTCCTGCACCAGGTCCGCGAACGCCTCGGCACGGCTCGCGGCCAGCGGCACCTGAGGCGGCGCGATCGGGCCGCGCATGCCCCTGCCGTGGCGATCACGTCGTCGGGGCCCGGGGCCGGCGGAACGGGGCGGTACACGGTTGTCCATCACTGCTGAAGGGTAGTCCCCGCCGCCTGTCCGCGCCCGGCTCGGCACGGCATGCCCAGCACATACCGGACACCGCGTCATCCGCGTGATCGCGTGTCACTTGATGCCCTTTCCAGCCAAGCTCGGGCTCGATTCCGTATCTCTCCGAGACCGTCGAGCTCAAGGCAATTGACAGTGTTTGTACCCAGTCGTGACCGGAACGAGAGGCGCCCGAGATCGCGTTCTCCGCCGTCTGCGCAGGTCAGCAGGGAGTGTCGGAAGGAGTGTGTGGGGCGTCTCACAGGACGACACGGTGGGGTGACCTCGTGGAGAGTCGTCGCGGCCCGCTCAAGAGTGCGGTACCGTCCAACATCGTGAGCCCTGTACGTCGCTGTTCGCGCACCGCTTGCGGCCGTCCTGCCGTAGCGACGCTGACGTACGTCTACGCCGACTCGACCGCTGTCCTCGGCCCGCTCGCCACCTACGCCGAACCCCACTGCTACGACCTGTGCGCCGAACACTCCGAGCGCCTCACCGCTCCGCGCGGCTGGGAGGTCGTCCGGCTCATCGACGGTTCGGCGCCCGCCCGCCCCAGCGGCGACGACCTGGAAGCGCTCGCCAACGCGGTGCGCGAGGCGGCCCGGCCCCAGGAGCGGGCGGCGCAGGCCGGTGGCGGCGGAGCGCGCGGGGCGGACCCCATGGAGGTCGCCCGGCGCGGTCATCTGCGGGTGCTCCGGTCACCGGACAACTGACAAAACCGTTCACCACCGCGCGAGCCGAGGCCTGTGCCCAGCGGTGCGCCACCGCGCGAGCCGAGGAAAACCCCCAACGGCTCGCAAGTCCTTCCCAGTTCTTCCAGCAGTACGCGTGCCCCGTCACTCAGGCGTCGGCTCCGCCGCCCGGGGCGGGTAGTTTGTGGTGACCGATTGGACTCCAGAAGGGTTGGCCGTGGCTGCTGATCTGTCGCAGATCGTGAAGGCGTACGACGTGCGCGGGGTGGTCCCGGACCAGTGGGACGAGTCGCTGGCCGAGCTCTTCGGCGCGGCCTTCGTCCGGGTGACCGGCGCGAACGCCATCGTGACCGGGCACGACATGAGGCCCTCGTCGCCCGGCCTGGCCGGTGCGTTCGCGCGCGGCGCCGCGCGGCTCGGCGCCGACGTCACCGAGATCGGACTGTGCTCGACGGACCAGCTCTACTACGCCTCGGGCGCGCTGAACCTGCCGGGCGCGATGTTCACCGCCTCGCACAACCCGGCGCAGTACAACGGCATCAAGATGTGCCGGGCGGGCGCGGCCCCCGTCGGCCAGGACTCGGGCCTGGCCGAGATCCGCGAACTGGCCGAGCAGTGGCGCGAGTCGGGTGCCCCGGAGCCGGCCGGCCGGGCCGGAACGATCACGCGGCGCGACACGTTGGAGGACTACGCGGCGCATCTGCGCTCGCTCGTCGACGTGTCCGACATCCGCCCCCTGAAGGCCGTCGTCGACGCGGGCAACGGCATGGGCGGCCATACCGTCCCCACGGTCCTGACCGGCCTGCCCGTCGACCTGGTCCCGATGTACTTCGAACTCGACGGCACCTTCCCCAACCACGAGGCGAACCCGCTGGACCCGGCGAACCTCGTCGACCTGCAGAAGCGCGTCCGCGAGGAGGGTGCCGACCTGGGCATCGCCTTCGACGGCGACGCCGACCGCTGCTTCGTGGTCGACGAGCAGGGAGAGCCGGTCTCCCCGTCCGCGATCACCGCGCTGGTCGCCGCCCGCGAACTGGCCCGGCACGGCGGCCAGGGCGTGATCATCCACAACCTCATCACCTCGTGGTCGGTCCCCGAGGTGGTCGAGGAGAACGGCGGCACTCCCGTGCGCACCCGTGTGGGCCACTCCTTCATCAAGGCCGAGATGGCGAGGACGGGTGCGATCTTCGGCGGCGAGCACTCCGCCCACTACTACTTCAGGGACTTCTGGAACGCCGACACGGGCATGCTGGCCGCCCTGCACGTCCTCGCGGCCCTGGGCGGCCAGGACGGCCCCCTGTCGGCCCTGGTGGCCCAGTACGACCGCTACGTCGGCTCCGGCGAGATCAACTCCACGGTCGACGACCAGGCGGCCCGCCTCACGGCGCTCAAGGCCGCCTACGCCGACCGCCGGGACGTCACCCTGGACGAACTCGACGGCCTCACCGTCACCGCCGCCGACTGGTGGTTCAACGTCCGTCCGTCCAACACCGAACCGCTGCTCCGCCTGAACGCGGAGGCGAGGGACGCGGCGACGATGGCCGAGGTGCGGGACGAGGCCCTGGCGATCATCCGCGGCTGACGGGCCGCCCGTGCCGCCGGATGCCGTACGGTCCTCGTCGGATGCCGTACGGCTCCGCCGGGCCCGGCCCGATGCCGTACGGCCCCGCCCGGCTCCGTCACCGGGCCCTCACCGGCGGTACCCTGACCAGGCACGTCCGTACAACCGCACACGCCCCCTTACGCCCCGGAGGGAACGCCCATGCCGCTCGAAGCCGGCCTCCTGGAGATCCTCGCCTGCCCGGCCTGCCACGCCCCGCTCAAGGAGCAGGACGCGGAGCTGATCTGCACCGGCCAGGGCTGCGGCCTGGCCTACCCGGTTCGCGACGGGATTCCCGTCCTGCTCGTCGACGAGGCGCGCCGCCCCGCGTGACCGACGTCCCGACGACTGGACGAGCCGACGCCCCACCGTCCTGACGTCCTGGCGTCCCCCTCGTCCTCGTCCTCGTCCTGACGTCCCCGACGTCCCATTCCCGACGACTCGACGTCCCGACGCTCGACGTCCCGGCGCCCCGGCGCTCGGAGCCCGATCGGAGGCTGCCGCCCATGCTCGACGAATCGCTGCTCGACGCCCCGGAGGCACTCGCCGAGGCCGACCGCCGCGGACTGCTCCGCGGTGCCGCCGAGGCCGGCGCCCGCGTCCGCACCGCCGCCCGGCACGCCGCCGAGGCCGGCGTGGGCGACCTCAAACCCGACGGCCGACCCCGGGCCGTACTGATCGCCGGACCGGGCGCCTCCGCCACCCACGCCGCCGATCTGATCGGCACGCTCGCCGGCGTCGGCAGCCCCGTCACCCGGCTGGCCCCCACCGGCGTCGCATCCGCCTCGGGCGCGCTGCGCTGGGAACTGCCCGGCTGGGCCGGCTCCGTCGACCTGCTGCTGATCGCCACCCCGGACGGCACCGAGCCGAGCCTGTCCCTGCTCGCCGACCAGGCCTACCGCCGCGGGTGCACGGTCGTCGCCGTCGCCCCGGCCGGCACCCCGCTCGCCGAGGCCGTCGAGGGCGCCCACGGCCTGTTCGTCCCCATGGCGACGGCCCCCTACGACCACGACGAGCCCCTCGCCGGGTCCGCCCCCGGAGTCCTGTGGGCGCTGCTCACCCCGCTGCTCGCACTCCTGGACCGGATCGGCCTGGTCACCGCCCCGCCCGACGCCTTGCTAGCGGCCGCCGACCGGCTCGACCACATCGCCGAGCGCTGCGGGCCGGCCATCGCCACCTACAGCAACCCGGCCAAGACCCTCGCCGCCGAACTCGCCGACGCGCTGCCGGTGATCTGGACCGAGGGCGTCGCCGCCGGCCCCGCCGGCCGCCGGTTCGCCGCCGGGCTCGCCGAACTGTCCGGCATCCCCGCGGTCGTCGCCGAACTGCCCGAAGCGATCGCCGCGCACAGCGCCCTGCTCGCCGGACCGCTGGCCGCCAGCGCCGACCCGGGCGACTTCTTCCGCGACCGCGTCGAGGAGCCGCCCGCGCTGCACGCGCGCGTGGTCCTGCTCCGCGACCGGCCGCTCGAAGGTCTCACCGCCGCTCCCGCCGCCCGTGACCTGGCCCTCAGCCACGACACGCCGATCAGCGAGCTGGAGCCGGAGCCCGGTGGCGAGATCGAGACCCTCGCGGAACTGATCGCCGTCACGGATTTCGCCGCCGTTTACCTGTCGCTCGCCTCCAGGGTCTGACCTGGGGATCCGGCCGGCCCCCCGGACGGGTGTGCCGGAGCCCCGACAACAACCGCAGAGAGAAGTGCATGGACCGCCTCGACAACACCGTCCGCCCCTACGCCTGGGGTTCCACCACCGCCATCCCGCAGTTGCTCGGCGTCGAACCGAGCGGTGAGCCGCAGGCGGAGATGTGGATGGGCGCCCACCCGGGCGCGCCCTCGCGCACCGCGCGCGGAACCCTCGTCGAGGTCATCGAGTCCGGCCCGGAGCGCGAACTGGGCGCCGAGGCCGTCGCGAAGTTCGGTCCGCACCTGCCCTTCCTGCTCAAGATCCTCGCCGCCGGCGCCCCCCTCTCCCTCCAGGTCCACCCCAACCTCCAGCAGGCCCAGGAGGGTTACGCCGAGGAGGAGCGCAGGGGCGTCCCCGTGGACGCCCCGCACCGCAACTACAGGGACGCCAACCACAAGCCCGAACTGATCTGCGCACTCACCGAGTTCGACGGCCTGTGCGGTTTCCGCGCCCCGTCCGAGGCCGCCGACCTGCTCGCCGCCCTCGACGTGGACTCCCTCAAGCCGTACGTCGACCTCCTGCACGCCCGCCCCGAGGAGGCGGCCCTGCGCGAGGTCCTCACCGCGATCCTCACCGCCGCCCCCGAGGAAATGGCCCACACGGTCGCCGAGGCCGCGGCCGCCTGCACCCGCCTCGGCGGCGACCACGCCCCCTATGCCGGCATCGCCCACCACTACCCCGGCGACCCGGGAGTGCTGGCCGCGATGCTCCTCAACCACGTCCGCCTGCAGCCCGGCGAGGCCCTGTTCCTCGGCGCCGGCATCCCGCACGCCTACCTCAGCGGCCTGGGCGTGGAGATCATGGCCAACTCCGACAACGTCCTGCGCTGCGGCCTGACCCCCAAGCACGTCGACGTCCCCGAACTCCTGCGCATCGTCCGTTTCGAGGCCGGCGACCCCGGCGTGCTGCGCCCCGAGGCCGCCCCGGACGGCGAGGAGGTCTACGAGACCCCCATCGACGAGTTTCGCCTGTCCCGCTACGTCCTCCCCGAGGGCACCACCGCCCACGACCTCAGCCTGCGCACCCCGCAGATCCTGCTGTGCACTGCAGGCTCCGTACGGGCCGGCGACCAGAAGCTGACCGCCGGGCAGTCCGTGTTCGTCCCGGCCGGGGAGAAGACCGAGGTGTCCGGGGCCGGCACGGTCTTCCGGGCCACGGTCGTCGTATGACCCCGCTTGCGGTGACCTGACGTACCGCTGCCCGAGGGGGCTGCAACAATGGCCCACCGGCAAAGGACGGGCAAAGCCGGAAACCGAACGGGCCGGTGACCGTGCACGGAATGGCCGGCGACCGGCACGGGTCCGTGCGGCACCGGCTCGTACGGCGGCGAGCAGCACGAAGGCGAAGGGACAACGCGAACACATGAGCGCGTCAGGCGGCACCAAGGCGATCGTGGCGGCACTAGGCGCCAACCTCGCGATCGCGGCATCGAAGTTCGTGGCCTTCGCCTTCAGCGGCTCGTCGTCGATGCTCGCCGAGGGCGTGCACTCGCTCGCCGACTCCGGCAACCAGTTCCTGCTGCTGGTCGGCGGCAAGAAGGCGCAGCGGGTGGCGACCCCGCAGCACCCGTTCGGCTACGGCCGCGAGCGCTACATCTACGCCTTCCTCGTCTCCATCGTCCTCTTCTCCGTCGGCGGCATGTTCGCCATCTACGAGGGCTACGAGAAGATCAGCCACCCGCACGCGGTGGAGCGCTGGTACTGGCCGGTGGCCGTGCTCGTCTTCGCGATCATCGCCGAGGGCTTCTCCTTCCGCACGGCCATGAAGGAGTCCAACGAGCTGCGGGGCGGGCTGTCCTGGGTGCAGTTCATCCGCCGCGCCAAGGCACCCGAGCTGCCGGTCGTCCTCCTGGAGGACTTCGGCGCGCTGATCGGTCTCGTCCTCGCCCTCGGCGGCGTCGGACTCGCCCTGCTCACCGGTGACGGCGTCTGGGACGGCATCGGCACCGTCTGCATCGGTGTCCTGCTCGTCCTGATCGCCCTCGTCCTGGCCGCCGAGACCAAGTCGCTGCTGCTCGGTGAGGCCGCCGGCGCCGACGTGGTCCAGCAGATCGAGACCGCCATGGTCGACGGTGAGACCGTCACCCGCGTCATCCACATGCGCACGCTCCACCTCGGCCCCGAGGAACTGCTCGTCGCCGCCAAGATCGCCGTGCGGCACGACGACACGGCCACCGAGGTCGCCACCGCCATCGACGCCGCCGAGGCCCGTATCCGCGCCGCCGTCCCCATCGCCCGCGTCATCTACCTCGAACCCGACGTCTACAGCGAGACCGAAGCGGCCAAGGGCCCGGACCCGGAGGCGACCCCCGGCGGACCGGGACCGCACTCCACCACGGGCCACTGAGCCCGCGACCGCGAACCCTCACGGGGCCCGCCGATCTCCTCGAGCGGCGGGCCCCGTCCCTCTTCCCGAACTCCCGCGAACGGCCCGGTCTGTCCGGAGGCGGGCTGGGGCCGCCCGGCCGTCCGGTGTAGCTTGGGACGGAGCCAGACGTCGCTGCTGATGGCGGTCGGGCGGACCCACGACGGGCCGGCCGAGGGAGAGAGGGCCTCCGACGGACTGCGCTGCGCGCACGCGGGCATGCCTGTGTCCTCTTCGGGCACCCCTGTGTCCGCCGCCGCGCAGGTCAGCCGTATCCACCTCGATCCAACCCCGAGGAGCAGCTCGCAATGACGACTGTCGAGAACCGACAGGACTTCAAGGTCGCGGACCTGTCCCTGGCCGAGTTCGGCCGCAAGGAGATCTCCCTCGCCGAGCACGAGATGCCGGGCCTGATGGCGATCCGCAAGGAGTACGCCGAGAAGCAGCCGCTGAAGGGCGCCCGGATCACCGGCTCCCTGCACATGACCGTCCAGACCGCGGTCCTCATCGAGACCCTCGTCGCCCTGGGCGCGCAGGTGCGCTGGGCCTCCTGCAACATCTTCTCCACCCAGGACCACGCTGCCGCCGCGATCGCGGTCGGCCCGGACGGCACCCCGGAGAACCCCAAGGGCATCCCGGTCTTCGCCTGGAAGGGCGAGAGCCTGGAGGAGTACTGGTGGTGCACGGAGCAGGCCCTGACCTGGCCGGACAGTCCCACCGGCGGCCCGAACATGATCCTGGACGACGGCGGGGACGCCACCCTCCTGGTCCACAAGGGCGTCGAGTACGAGAAGGACGGCAAGGTCCCCTCGCCCGACACCGCCGAGTCCGACGAGCACCGCGTCATCCTCCAGCTGCTCACCCGCACCCTGGGCGAGAACACGCAGAAGTGGACCCGGCTGGCCTCCGAGATCCGCGGCGTGACCGAGGAGACCACGACCGGTGTGCACCGCCTGTACGAGATGCAGCGCGACGGCGTCCTCCTCTTCCCGGCGATCAACGTCAACGACTCGGTGACGAAGTCGAAGTTCGACAACAAGTACGGCTGCCGCCACTCCCTGGTCGACGGCATCAACCGCGCCACCGACGTCCTGATCGGCGGCAAGACCGCCGTCGTCTGCGGCTACGGCGATGTGGGCAAGGGCTGCGCGGAGTCCCTGCGCGGGCAGGGCGCCCGGGTGATCGTCACCGAGATCGACCCGATCTGCGCGCTGCAGGCGGCGATGGACGGCTACCAGGTCACCACCCTGGACGAGGTGGTGGAGACCGCGGACATCTTCGTCACCACCACCGGCAACAAGGACATCATCCTGGCCTCCGACATGGCGCGGATGAAGCACCAGGCGATCGTCGGCAACATCGGTCACTTCGACAACGAGATCGACATGGCCGGCCTGGCCAAGGTGCCCGGCATCGTCAAGGACGAGGTCAAGCCGCAGGTCCACACCTGGACCTTCCCGGACGGCAAGAAGATCATCGTGTTGTCCGAGGGCCGCCTGCTGAACCTGGGCAACGCCACCGGCCACCCCTCGTTCGTGATGTCCAACTCCTTCGCGGACCAGACCCTGGCCCAGATCGAGCTGTTCACCAAGCCCGACGCCTACCCCACCGGCGTCTACGTCCTGCCCAAGCACCTCGACGAGAAGGTCGCCCGCCTCCACCTGGACGCCCTCGGCGTGAAGCTGACCCGGCTCCGTCCCGAGCAGGCGGCGTACATCGGTGTGGACGTCGACGGCCCGTTCAAGGCGGACCACTACCGCTACTGATCGACCACCGAGCCGCAGCCGCGTCTCACCCAGGTCCTCCGAGGCAGGCCCCCGCACCCCCGTGTCGGGGGCCTGCCCCTTTGGCCGGACAGACCGGCGACCGGCCGGACCGACCCGTCAAGCCCCAGGAACCCCATGCCCCGCGGCCGTTATTCGCTCCACGATCCGCACGATCACACCCCCCTCGCCGAAGAGCACTTCCAGTGCGCGCCCGGCCCTTCCGGCTGGCGCTACGTCTCCCAGGTCACCACCCCCTCGGGCGATCACCGCGGCTCCGTCGACCTCGCCATCGACGAACTCGGCCGTCCCATCCGCTTGGAACTCCACGCGGGAGGCTGGCAGGTGCGCGGCGCCGCCCTCGACGGTGTCACCTGGGTCCGTACCGACCCCACCGGAACCCACGCCACCGAAGGCAATGTGCGCGCCCACGCCTTCACCGGCACGTCCCCCGCGTTCCTCATCGCCACCACCAGTCTCCTGCGCCTCACCCCCTCGGCCTCCGCGACTCGCGTACGCCTCGTCACCTTCACGGAACCGGTCCTCGCCCCGCGCACCGTGGACCAGTCCTGGGCCCTCGTGAAAAGAGAAGCACACGCCACTGACAACGGCCCTCTGACCGTGGACGAATACCAGCTCACAGCCATGGACACGGGCGAACGGCACACCGTCCACATCGCCGGCGACGTGGTCCTGGCCGCCCCCGGCATCGAGCTCGAGGACCTCCAGTCACCACCCTCCGTCCTCCGTCCCTGAGCGAACGCCGAACGGGCACTAACCGGCCGCTCTACGCAGGCGGCACGAACCCGGTGCCACGCCTCTCGCCCGCCGAATCGCGGCCGGTCCGGCCACCCGAATCGGCCCGACCGTCCGAATACGGCGACGACGGCGACGAGGTAGCAGACGAAGGTTCGGTAGGACCCTGCGGCGGAGCTGGTGTCCCCGGTGCGCTGGGCGCCTGCGGTGCGGTGGGCGCCTCTGGCGAGGCAAAGGCCGATCCCGGGGGCGCGGGAGAGGGCGACGCCTCGGGCGTGGGATAACTCTGGGGGGCCGGCCCACGCGCCGCCGCCGAACCGTTTCCGAAGGCCCGTCGGGCCTCGCGGACCTGCCGCTCCTGCACCACCGCCGCCAGATACATGGCCGGCGGAACCCCGGGAGGCACCGGAGCCCCGGTGCGCGCCGAGAGGTCGGTGGCGAGCCGCTGCGCCATGTCCCAGCCGACCTGCTGATCCAGCTGCCTCATCCGCGTCAGGTACTGCCGGATCGCAAGCCACAGCCCGTCGGGCACCGCCGACAGGTCGAGAGCCGCGAAACGCCCGGCCAGCCAGGGCGGGGGCGGAGGCACGAAGGGCGCCTGCCCGGCCGGCACCCGCTCCCGGACCACCAGGGTTCCCGCGAAGACGTCACCGAGCCGACGTCCGCGCGCCGATGCCAAAGAGGAGATGCACGCGACGACGCCGAACGTCATCAGGATCTCCACCACGCCGATCGCCCCGCGCACCAGCGCGTGCCGGAACCGGATCGGCCCACCGTCGTCCCGTACGACACGCAGCCCACACGCCAGCTTCCCGAGCGACCGCCCGTGGCTGAGCGTCTCCACCGCGATCGGCCCGCCGACCAGCACCAGCAGGAACGTGGCGATCGACAGCGCGATCTGCGCCGCATCGTCCAGCGACGCCGTGGCCGCCACCACAGCCATGGTCACGGCCACGTAGACCGCCATCGCCACGGCGAGGTCGAGCAGTACGGCCAGCGCCCTGCTGGGCAGCCTCGCAGGGCGCAGTTCCAGCGCCACCGCCTCGCCCGTCACCAGCTCACTCACGCCCGCCGCCTTCCCCTGGCCCGCCTCGGAGACCGCCAGTCTGCCAAGCTGTGGGCATTCGCGCCGCAGTACGACAAGCTGACGCGTCCGACGGGCAGTCGACCAACCAGCCGAGGAGCAGGCAGACACGATGGACCTGGACGTCTTCGTCTCCGCCCACCGAGCCGAGTGGGACCGCCTCGAGGCCCTGCTCCGCCGCCGGCGCCGCCTCACCGGCACGGAGGCCGACGAACTCGTCGCCCTCTACCAACGTGCCGCCACCCACCTGTCCCTGATCCAGTCCAGCGCCCCGGACCCGCAGCTGACCGGCCGCCTCAGCCAACTCGTGGCACGCGCGCGCAGTGCCGTGACGGGAACCCGCCGCGCCTCGTGGCGCGACGTCACCCGTTTCCTCCTGGAGGGTTTCCCCGCAGCGGTGTACCGGGCGCGCCACTGGTGGGTGCCCACGGCGATCGTCTCCACGGTCATCGCGGCACTCCTCGGGTGGTGGATCGGCACCCACCCGGAGGTGCAGGCCTCCATCGCGGCTCCCGGTGAACTACGGCAGCTCACCCGCCCCGGCGGTGAGTACGAGACCTACTACTCCAGCCACCCCGCCGCCGCCTTCGCCGCACAGGTGTGGACGAACAACGCCCAGGCCGCCGCCATGTGCCTGGTCCTGGGCGTCTTCCTGGGACTGCCGGTCCTGTGGATTCTCTTCGAGAACATGCTCAACCTCGGCGTCGGCATCGGGCTGATGTCCTCGGCCGGGCGGCTCGACACCTTCCTCGGCCTCGTCCTCCCGCACGGTCTGCTCGAACTGACCGCGGTCTTCGTCGCCGCCGGCACGGGCCTCCGCCTCGGCTGGACTCTCATCGACCCGGGCCCGCGCACCCGCCGCACGGCCCTCGCCGAGGAGGGCCGTGCGGCTGTGGGCATGGCGATCGGCCTCACCCTGGTCCTCTTGGTGTCCGGCGCGGTCGAAGGCTTCGTCACCCCGTCGGGCCTGCCCACCTGGGGCCGGATAGGCATCGGAGTCGTCGCCGAGCTGTGCTTCCTGACCTATGTCTACGTCCTGGGCGGCCGCGCCGTGCGCGCCGGCGGTACGGGCGACGTCGTGGCGGACGAGCGAAGCGCCGGCGTGCCGATGGCCGCGTGATGTGCGGGAAGGCCCGTTGACCTGCTAGTCTCCTCTTCGCCCCACCGGAGCCGTTGACACGGAGCGGGTGGGGAGGTAGATTCGAACAGTTGCCTAGAGGTGGACCCAGTCCACCGGGCGCAGTGAGCATTTATCTGCTTCTTGGAAACATCATTTCAAAGAAGCCTCCCGATGAATCGGAAGCGAAGGCCGGTAAGACCGGCTCAGAGTCTCTGATAAAGTCGGGACCG
>NZ_MUBM01000113.1 GCF_002154505.1 Streptomyces carpinensis
AACCGGCCCGCCTACCCGATATGGGTCGATCCGGACCGACTGCCGATCAGCCGGATTCTCCGCGACGAACTGAAGAGCCTGGTGGCACGGTACGACACCTCATTGAACTGGGATTACCCACCGGACCCAGGGCCGTGGCGTGAAGCCGAGTGCCGCGAGTTCAACGAGGCGGTGCACCGAACTCTCGGCCGTCTTCGCGCCGAGCTCGGACCGTCATGGCAGATCCATGACGAGTTCGACGAACTCCACGAAGACCCGGACCTCGATCGCTACCTGGCCGACCCGGCCGGATTCGTCCGCAGCTAGGCACCCTGCCACGCCGGACCAGGGCGGCGCGGCCCTCCACGACTACTGGACGCCGGGAGTTCCCGGACCTGGACCGAGCACAGGAAACCGAACCGGCGAACGACGATCCCGGCCGAGCCTGCGCACCGCACCCTCGGGATCGGCCGGCCCCTCCCACCCGGCGGCGACCGCGCGGAGCTCCGGATCGGAGGACTCCGCGGTCCGGGACGTGTGAAGGTCAGCTGCCGCGCCGGCTCTCTCCTTCCGGAACAAGGCAGGACGCGTGGTCTGTCGATGCCGGCGACGGTTCGGCGGTATGGGGTGGCGTCCAGGCGCAGGCCAGGGAGCCGCCGATCAGACCGGAGATCAGTCCGAGGAAAAGACCGCCGAAGTTCGCGACGGGAAAGGAGATGAGGGTCAGCAGGAGGGTGGCGATCCCGGCGGGCACGCGGAGGGCGGAGCGGTGCCAGAGGCTGAGCCCGAGGACCATGAGCAGGACGCCGATGACGAGGGATCCGGCACCGGAGGTGGTCGACAGCGCCAGCGGAATGCCGTTCATGTTGAGGTTCGCGTAGGGCCAGTACAGGATCGGCAGGCCGGCCGTGAACGTGAACAGTCCGGCCCAGAAGGGGCGTAGGCCGCGCCAGGTTCTGAATCTGCACCGGGCGTCTGCCGCTGTGCTGCGCAGTTCCTGTTGCCTTCCGAGGAAATTGGTGATCACAGGTCCTGTCCTGGTCAGCGGTGCGGCTGTGCTTGGAGAGCGTGAGGCCGGCGCGGGGCGTGGGCGGGTACTCTCCGCAACGGCGGTCAGAAGCATTCGTGGTTGCCGGGCTTGAGCTGCAGACGCAGATCGGGCAGGTTGAACGTGCTGGAGGAGAGCGCGACCGTCGTCCAGCGCACCTGGGTCAGGGTGGACGAGTCGGCCTGCTGGCCGACGCCGTCGGGGTCGAAGAATCGCGAGTTCCTGTCTCCCGGATTGATGGGTCCCTTGGTGATGGCGCCCTGTGCGACTCCGATATCGAGGCCCTTGAACTGCGCTTCATCGGCCGATTGGCTTGTGATGTCGAGAAAGAGATTCGATGCCGTGGCCGGCCGTTCGTAGCCACTTGTGATCCTCAGCGTCTGAGGGCCCAGCACCGGGATGTCTACCAGAACGGACTGGCACAGGCCGCTGATCGTCGCGTGCCGGGTTCCGGTGACCACGACCGGCACGAGTTCGTGCTTCCTGGTGACGTCGACCATGCTGTAGATGCTGACCCCGCGGGCGGTGAGAGTGTCCGCGGCGATCTTGAATGTCTGGCCGGAGATGAAGAACGACGCTGCGAGTGCTCCCTGCGCCATGGCGATACCGAGAACTGCGCAGGCGGAGATGCTGGTGACCAGGATCGCAGCGAAGCGCCTCCAGCGAGTTCTCCCTGCCTGATGCGGCATCCGGTCTCCTCGGTGCTCAGGCCGGTCCGCCCCATTCAGGCAGGCGGACGATGCCCCGTTGTCCAGTGACGGATCCTAGACTTCCGGGCCCGGCAACCTGCTGCACATCAGGTCCGCCGTTCAGGTGGCGCACCTTCCACTGGGCCTACTGGCCCTACCCGGCATTGCGGGACACGCCGGCGCGTGCGCGCGGGGACCGACCCCGACGGTATGGGGAACAGGACTCGCGACAAGTCGGTCGTCGCGGGTCGCGGTCGAGTACTTCCAGCCGTAGGAGGTGGCGACAAGGGTGATCGCTCCGGGCGCGGCGCGGTCTGACACCGCTGCCGGCCGCCGCCTCGTACCCGCATCCGCGGCTCCGGCGCCGTGCGGTCCTGGAAGATTTTCTACAGCCCGTCCGCTATCGGCCGCTCAGCTCACGGCTCTCAACGCGTGCACGCCGGCTGACACGGCGACATCGGCCGTGGGCGAGACCGGCACCGAGCCGTGCCGGCGAGGCCAGGGCGCGGGGAAGCGAACCTCCGCCCCCGCCCGGTGAGGTCGCGGACGGCCAGCTCGGTGTCCCCGCGCTGCAGCAGCAGCCTGCGCCCGGGCCAGTGCAGCACCTGGGGGCGTCCGCCGATGCGGGGTCGAGCGGAGCCGCGGCGGTGGCCACTAGACGGGCAGAGACCTGGGCGGGAACCGCTTGAACAGCATCGTCCGGCATCGTCGCATGATTTCACCACTCGCCGGATGGTGAGGGTGCCGACCGCGGCCAGTGCCTTGTGAAGTCAGAGACCCGTCCGGGCAGCCTCGGCTGCCCGGACGGGCGCACTGGTGATTCTCAAAGGAGGACCGCGTCTTCAGCCTTCACGAGCCTGGCCGCGGGCGATCACGAACCGATGCCGACACGGTGCGGCCTCTCCGGGCCGCTGGGTCCTCGACGGCCTTCCGGTGTCGGCTCGGCTCTCACACCTGGCGTCGTCTCCAGGCGGGCGCGGGTGGCGGCGCCCACGGCTACCGCGTCGGCGCCGAGCCGGGCACGGACCAGGCGGACCGGATGACCGCTGACCGGGGGCTCCTCGGTGAGCCGGGCCCGTATGGCGGGCTCGAGAAGGTGCCATGCGCGGCTGACACCGCCGCCGATCACCACCGTGGTGATGTCCACCACGCCGGCTGTCATGACGACCGCGCGGGCGAGCCCGGCACCGGCGTCGCGGTAGACCGCGAGGGCGTCCTCGTCGCCGTGCGCGGCCGCGTCGGCGACCTCTCGCGCGGTGAGCCGGCGGCCGGTGCGGTCGGTGTAGCGGGCACCGATGGAACGGCCGGAGGCCAAGGTCTCCAGGTGGCCGCGCCCTCCGCAGGTGCAGGCCAGGTCGCCGAATCCTGGGATGTGCCCGATCTCGCCGGCCGCGCCGTGCGGTCCGGCGAAGAGCCGGCCGCCCGCCCACAGGGCGCCGCCCACGCCCGTGCCCAGCGCGATGCCGAGAACATCGGGTTCGCCTCGCACCGCGCCTGACGACACCTCCCCGCGCAGGAACGCGTTGACGTCGTTGTCGAGGAACGCCGGTACGCCCAGGGCGTCCTCCACGGTGGCGGTGACCGGGAAACCCGACCAGCCGCGGAAGGAGTCGCTGGCCACCAGGATGCGACCCGCGGCGGAGTCCACCACCCCGGCCGCGCCGACGCCGGCGCCGGCCAGCCGGCCGGGGGTACGCCGCAACAATTGCGCCAGCACACCGAGCGCGGCGTTGATCATGGCCTGCCCGCCGGAGGCCGCCGGCGTGGTCGTCCCGGCCCGGTCCAGCACCGTGAGTTCGTCGTCGCAGAGAACCACCTGGGTCGTCGTCCCACCGATGTCCACCCCGGCGAACAGAGTGCGGTTGCTCTCGTTCACGCCCCGGCCTCCGTGAGCCCGGCCGCCAAGGTGGCCAGGCGCTCGGCTCTGCGTCCGCGTTGGACCACCGGGTCGGGCACCGGCACGGCGGCCAGCAGCCGCCGGGTGTAGGCGGTCTCCGGGTGCAGCAGCGTCTCACCGGTGGGCCCCTGCTCCTCGATCCGCCCGGCCCGCATGACGGCGACCCGGCGGGCGAAGTGCTGGACGACGGCGAGGTCGTGGGAGACGAACAGGCAGGCGAAGCCCAGCTCGTCCTGGAGTTCGGTGATGACCTCCAGCACGGACTCCTGCACGCTCACGTCGAGGGCGCTGGTGGGCTCGTCGGCGACCAGCAGCCGCGGCTCGAGCACCAGCGCGCGGGCCAGGCTGACCCGCTGGCGCTGACCGCCGGACAGTTCGCCGGGGGCCCGGCGGACCACTTCGCGGGGCAGCCGTACCCGCTCGAGCACTGCTTCGATCCTGCTGCGCCGCTCCTGGGCGGAGAGTTCACGGCGGTGCACCCGCAGCGGCTCGGCGACGCACTCGCCGACCGTCATCCTGGCGTCGAGCGAGGCGACCGGGTCCTGGAGGACCACACCGATGCCGGACCGCAGCGCCCGGCGGGCCCGGGAACGGGTGCGGGCCAGGTCGGCACCGAACAGGGACACGGTGCCGGACGTCGGCGGGATCAGGCCGAGCGCGACCCGCGCCACGGTGGACTTGCCGGAGCCCGACTCGCCCACCAGGCCCAGGGTCTCGCCCGGGCGGACGTCGAGCGAGACTCCGTCCAGGGCGCGCACCGCGCGCTTGCCGCGGCCGAACACCACCGAGATGTCACGGAGTTCGACCACCGGTGCGGTGCCGGACCCGCTGCCGGGCCCGTCGTCCCGGCGGGCCTCGCCGGCCGGCGCGCGCTTGTCGGCCTCGGCGACCGACAGCCGGGGCACGGCTGCCAGCAGCCGCCGGGTGTACTCGTGCGACGGGCGCAGCAGTACGTCCTCGACCGGTCCGGTCTCCACTATCCGGCCGTGGTACATCACGGCGACCCGGTCCGCGAAGTCGGCGACCACGCCCATGTTGTGGGTGACGAGCAGGACGCCGGTGCCGGTCTCGGCGGCGAGCCTGCGCAGCAGGTCGAGGATCTCGGCCTGCACGGTGACGTCGAGCGCGGTGGTCGGTTCGTCGGCGATCAGGAGGGCGGGGTCGTTGGCGATGGCCATGGCGATGACCACCCGCTGGCGCTGGCCCCCGGAGAGCTGGAAGGGGTAGGCCTCCACACGCTTCTCCGGCTCGGGGATGCCGACCCTGCGCAGCAGGTCGACGGCCTGAGCGGCGGCGTCCTTGGCGGAGACGTCGCGGTGGTTGCGGATCACCTCGGCGATCTGCTTGCCGATCCGGGTGAGCGGGTCGAGCGCGGTGGCCGGCTCCTGGAACACCATGGAGACGGTCCGTCCGCGCAGCGCGGCGAGCCCGGCCTCGTCGGCGCCGACGATGTCGGTGCCGGCGATCACGGCCCGGCCGGAGACACGCGCGTTGCCGGCCAGCAGCCCCATCGCGGCCAGCGCGACGGTGGACTTGCCGGAGCCCGACTCGCCGACCAGAGCGAGCGTCTCGCCGGGACGAACGTGCAGGGACACGCCCCGTACGGCGGGCACCTGCGCGGACTCGGCGGTGAAGACGACGCCGAGGCCGTCGAGTTCGAGAATCGGCTCGGCCGCCGGGACTGCGGAGGCCTGGGTGGCGGTCATCCGCGTCCCCTTACGTCGAATGCGTCACGGAGCCCGTCCCCGATCGCGTTGAACGCCCACACCACCAGGATGATGGCCAGGCCGGGCGGCAGGATGAGCCACCAGTAGCCGGAGTAGGCGGCGGTGAGGCCCGCCGAGAGCATGCCGCCCCAGTCGGTGGCGGGCGGCTGCACGCCCAGGCCCAGGTAGGAGACGTAGGCGACGAGGAGGATGGCGTCGGCGATCTGGAAGGTCGTGGCGACGATGATGGTCGATACGGAGTTGGGCAGGATGTGCCGCAGGATCGCGCGGGCGTGCGTTCCCCCGATGGCCCGCAGGGTCAGCACGTAGTCGCGGTTCTTCAGGCTCAGGGTCTCGGCCCGGATCAGCCGGGACGGCACCAGCCACGACACCAGGCCGAGAATGAGGATCAGGCCGGCCAGGCCGGGCGTGGTGATGGCGGAGACCACCAGCAGGATGAAGAGGGCGGGGATGGCGATGCCGGCGTCCACGATCCGCATCATCACCGCGTCGATCCAGCCGCCGGCGTAGCCCGCGGCCGCGCCCCACAGAGTGCCGATGACGGTGGCCAGGACGCCCGCGGCGAGACCGACGATCAGAGACACCTTGCCGCCGTACATGAGTCGGCCCAGCTCGTCGTGGCCGACGGCGTCGGTGCCGAGCCAGTGTGCGCCGCCCGGGGAGAGGTTGACCTGCTGGAGCGCGGTGTGGGTCTGGTCCGTGGAATACACCAGTGGGCCCACGAAACAGAACAGGACGAAGAAGACCACGACCCCGAGTCCGGCGACGGCGAGCCGGTTGCGCAGGAAGCGCCGGACGGCGAGCCGGGTGCCGGAGGTCTCACGGGGGGTGTCGGCCTTGCCGGGCGTCGTGGCCGGCTGGATGACGGCGCTCATGCCCGGCCTGCCTTCACTCGGGGGTCGATGATTCGCTGGACGATGTCGGCGAGCAGCGTGCCGACCACGGTGGCGACGGCGATGACCAGCACGCAGCCCAGCAGGACCGGGTAGTCGGAGGACTGCGCGGCGGACCAGAACAGCAGCCCCATACCGGGGTAGTTGAAGAGCTGCTCCACCACCAGTGCACCGCCGAAGAGCACCGGCACGTAGTAGCCGAGCATGGCGACCACCGGGGTCAGGGAGTTGCGGAAGACGTGCCGCCGCAGGATGGCGCGGGAGCGGGAACCACCGGCCCGCGCCGTCCTGACGTAGTCCTCGGAGAGGTTCTCCAAGGTGGCCGCGCGCATGTAGCGGCTGAACACCGCGATCATGGAAGCGGCGCCGGCGGCCACCGGCAGTACCAGGGCCTGCGGGTCGGAGAACACCTGGGCGAGCGTGTCCCCCTGCGGCGCCTGGGACGGGAACCACGGCAGCACCTGGCTGAACACCAGCACCAGGATCAGCCCGAGGAAGTACACGGGCGTGGAGTAGGCGATGAAGCTCAGTGTGGTGATGACGTAGTCCACCGGCCTGTTGCGCCGCACCGCCTGCCACATACCCAGCGGGATCGCCAGGAGAAGGCCGATGACGGCCGACAGGACGGTGAGGACCAGGGTCTTCGGCAGACGCTCCCCGATGAGCCGGGCAACCGGCGCGTTCAGGGTGTACGAGGTGCCGAGGTCGCCGTGCAGCAGCTGGTTGAGGTAGTAGAGGTACTGCACAGGCAGTGGCTTGTCGAGGCCCTGTTCATGGTTGAAACGGGCGATCTGCTGTGCCGTGGCCTGTGGGCCGAGGATGCCGCGGGCGGGACCGCCGGGCAGGGCGTGCAGCAGACCGAAGACCACGATCGTCACGATGACGATCACGGCGACGGCTTGGAGGACGCGTCTGATCAGGTACGAGGGAGTGCTCATGTGTTTTCCGGTCGCTTCGGCTCAGGGCTGCGCTCGGTCAGCGGCCAAGCTCACTTGTTCGTCCACTTCCACATGGCGGGGTGGAAGTTGGCGAGCGAGTCCTGGGCGAAACCGCCCAGGCCGTTCTTGACCACGGAGACCTGGTAGTCCGGCTCCGGCAGCCAGATCACCGGCAGGTCCTTGGCCAGCGCGGCGCTGTACTCCTGGACGGCCGCGGTGGACTCGGAGGTGGTGGTCTTGGTGATCAGCTTGTCCACCGCCGGGTTGGAGTAGCTGCCGAAGTTGGAGCCGCCACCGGTCTGGAAGAGCGAGTCACCGCTCGGGTACGCCGGGAAGTACCAGCTGCCCGCGGTGCCGAAGAAGGACAGCTGCCACTTGCAGCCCGACTCACCGGAGGTGCACTGACCGGACTGCGAAAGAACCGAGTTGACCGGGGCGGTCTTGATGGTGAACTTGATGCCGGTCTTCGCGAAGGAGGACTGGAGGGCGTTCATCATGTTGTCGGTCACGGTCGAACCGGACTGGGACAGCACCTGCATCTGGAACTTGGTGCCCTTGGCGACGCCCGAGCCGCACTGGGTGGCGCCGTTGCCCGCGTCGGTGCACACCATGGTGCCGTTCTGCTCGGTCCAGCCGTGCGAGGTCAGCAGCTGCTTCGCCTTGGCGGTGTCGAAGGGGTACGGGTTGTTCTTCTGCTCCGGGGAGACGAAGTCGGAGGTCTGCCCCTGGGGGATCGGACCGTAGGTGGGGACCGCGGTGCCGTTGAAGACCACCTTGGAGAGGCTGGTCTGGTCCACCGACATCTGGATCGCCTGGCGGGCGTACAGCTGCTTGAAGACGGCGCCCATGGCGGGGTTGTTGAAGTTGTAGGGCATGTAGGTGATCGCCCAGCCCGCCCACGGCTTGACCGTGTAGCCCCGCGACTTGAAGGAGGCCTCCTGGCTGAGGTCGGTGGCGTTGATGTAGCCGTAGTCGACCGTGCCCGCCCGCAGCGCGTTCGCCTCGGCGTCGGTCGTGGTGAACGGCAGCAGGTTGACGTTCTTGATGTTGGCCTTGCCGCCGCCGTCGTACTTGGCGTTGGCGGTCAGCTCGACCTTGCCCGCGGTGGAGAAGGACTTGAGGGTGTACGGGCCGCTGACCGTCTTCCAGAGCGGGTCGGTGGCGTAACCGGAGATGTTCTTGGCGGCGTTGTTGAGGTACGTCCAGACCTTCTTGGCGCCCGCGGGGGTGCGGTCCAGGTCGGAGACGGCACCGGAGTCGCTGGTCTTGTCCCAGACGTGCTGCGGCATCGGGCGGATCATGCTCAACTCGTTGGCGAGCATCCACTGCTGGTTGTAAGCCTTGTCGAACGCGATGGTGAAGTGCGTGTCGTCGACGATCTTCAGCGAGGTCCAGTTGTCCGGCGCCTTGCCCGGACTGTAGCTTGCCCAGTCGGCCTTGTCGGCCTTGACCAGGTTGAACCAGAACTCGACATCGCGTGAGGTGATCGGCTTGCCGTCGTTCCAGTGCCGGTCGCCCAGGGTGATCGTTACGCTCTTGCTGTCCTTGGCGAAGTCCGCTGCGGTGGCGAGGGAGTTGTCCTTGTTCCAGCCGACCTGGCCGCTGGAGCCGTCGTAGGCGATCAGCGGCTCCCAGAGGGACTGGGATATGGAGGAGTTGTTGGTGTTGAGGTGCGCGGCCGTGCCGACCGGGAGAATCCAGTTCGGCGTGAAGTTCGCCGGGAGCGCGTAGTTGATGGTGTCCGTCGAGGTTCCGCCGGCCGACGAGGTGCCACCGCCGGAACAGCCGGTGAGCAGAGCGCCGGACGTGGCGGCGGCACCCGCGACGAGGGCCCAGCGGCGGCCGGACGCCGTACGAGCAAGGAACATGACTCTCCCTCGGAGTGAAAGGACCCGTGATGTGCCCCGGTCGGCCGGGGCGGGCGCCGCGGAGATCGGCGCTGTCTGCACGACAGTCAACGTCCCACACGCCGAACAAACAAACAAGGATTTGTAAAAAGTAAGTTTCTGCGGGCTCGACATAACCATCCGAGACCATGTCCGGGGCTTGGAATGACCACTCTTGACCTGGTTTGCCGTGTTACGGGTCAAGGCAATGCCGTCCGGGAAGCGGTTCCCGTCCGCGCTGTGCGGGCGTACTGTCTTCGCCACAACCACCGTTGCGGAAGTTACTTCGTACATGACTGAAATAAGTGCGCAGAACCGCCAGCCCGCCAAGGGGACTTCCTCCCTGGCCGCCCGGGTCCTGGAACTCGTGGCCTCGGGCGAGGCCTCGTCACGCGCCGAACTCGCCGCCCTGCTCGGCGCCGCCCCCTCGACCATCTCCCTCACCGTGGGACAACTGGTCGAGCGCGGGCTGATCGCCGAGGAAGGCACCCAGTCGTCCACCGGCGGGCGCCCCCGCAAGGTTCTGCGGCTCGGCGGCACCGACGAATTCGCCGTCGCCGCCGACCTCGGCGGCCGGCACGCCCGGATCGGTGTGGTGTCGCCGGGCGGCCGCCTGGACAGGGTCTCCACCGTTCCGTTCGTCATCGCCGACGGCCCGGAGGAGGCGCTGCCACGGCTCGCCGAGACCCTGGAGGCCTTGGCCGAGGAACGCGGACGCGACCGGCTGTGCGGCGTCGGCCTCTCCCTGCCGGGCCCCGTCGACATCGACTCCGGAGCGGTCGTCCTGCCGTCGCGGATGCCCGGGTGGAACCGCTTCCCTGTCGCCGCCTGGCTGGAGGAGCGCTTCGGCGTCCCGGCCGCGGTCGACAACGACGCCAACTCCATGGCGATGGGCGAGCACACCGTGCGCTCCGCCGAACACCGCCAGTCGATCATGGTCAAGATCGGTTCGGCGATCGGGGCCGGCGTCATCGTCGACGGCCACCTCTACCGAGGGGCGACCGGCGCGGCCGGCGACATCACCCACATCCGGATCGACGGCGCCGCCGACATCCCCTGCTCCTGCGGCAAGACCGGCTGCCTGGAGACCGTGGCCTCCGGCGCCGCCCTGGTGCGCATCCTTCGCGAGCGCGGCGTCGACGTCGACAGCCTCGAGGACGTCGTACGCCTCGTCACCGACGCCGACCCCGAGGCCACCCGCGCGGTCCGCCGAGCCGGAGAACACCTCGGGCAGGTTCTCGCCGCCAACGTCAACTTCTTCAACCCGGACGCCGTGTATCTCGGCGGCATCCTCTCCACCCTCGAACCCTTCGTCGCCGCGGTCCGCAGCCGGCTCTACGACAGCTGCCACCCGCTGGTCACCGAGCACCTCACCATCGAACGAGCCAGCCTCGGGCCCGACGCCGGAGTCGTCGGAGCCGGGCAGTTCGCCCTGCAACGCGCCATCGCCCACTCCCTGCGCAACATCGGCGCCGAGCGCTTCAGCCTCCCCGCACACCGCACCCCCTGACGCACCGCACCCCGCACGAGGAGCCATGTCGCAATCCAGCACTGCCACCGCCCGCCCGGTCATCGCCGTGGCCGGGCTCGGCATCGAGTCGTCCACTTTCTCCCCGGCCCGCACCGAGGCCCCCGCCTTCCACCCCTCGCGGGGCGCCGACGTGCTCGACCGTTACCCCTTCCTCGCCCCGGGCGAGGAACTGCGCGAAGCCGCCGACTGGCACGGCGCCCTGGTGGGCAAGTCGCTGCCCGGTGGCATGGTCACCGCCGCCGCCTGGTCCGCACTCACCGACGAACTCATCGACCGCCTCGCCGCACTGCCCCGGCTCGACGGTCTCTGGTACGACATCCACGGCGCGATGACCGTGGAGGGCGTCGAGGACGCCGAGGCCGTCCTGCTGGAACGCATCCGTGCCACCGTCGGCCCCGACGTGATCGTCTCCACCTCGATGGACCTGCACGGCAACGTCTCCCGCGAACTCACCCACCGCAGCGACCTCATCACCTGTTACCGGATGGCCCCGCACGAGGACCACATGGAGACCAAGGAGCGTGCCGTCCGCAACCTGGTCGACCTGCTCGCCTCCGGCGCCCCCCGCCCGGTGAAGGCGTGGGTTCCGGTCCCGGTGCTGCTGGCCGGAGAGCAGACCTCCACCCGCATCGAGCCCGCCAAGAGCGTGTACGCGGCGGTCGACGCGGTCGAGGCCACGGACGGGGTGACCGACGCGGCGATATGGGTCGGCTACGCCTGGGCCGACGAAGCCCGCAACCGAGCGGCCGTCGTCGTCACCGGTCCCGACCGGGACGCCGTGTCGGCCGGCGCCGAACGCCTCGCACGCGGGTTCTGGCAGGCCCGGCACGACTTCGACTTCGTCGCCCCGACCGGTACGTTCGACGGCATCCTCGACGAGGCCCTGCGCTCGCGACACCGGCCGTACTTCGTCAGCGACACCGGCGACAACCCCACCGCGGGCGGCGCCGGCGACGTCACCTGGGGCCTGACCCGGCTGCTGGAGCGCCCGGAGTTCCAGAAGGACGACGGCCCGACCGTCCTGTACGCCTCCGTGCCCGGCCCCGCCGCGGTCGGCACCGCGGTCGCCGCCGGCGTGGGCGCCACCGTCACCGTCACCGCCGGGGCCGAGGTGGACGACCGGCACGCCGGCCCCGTCACCCTCACCGGCGTGGTGCACGCGATCCGGCACGGCGACCGCGACGCCGAGACCGAGGTGGTCATCCGCGTCGGCAGCGTCTACGCCATCCTCACCCGGCTGCGCAAGCCCTACCACCATGAACACGACTTCACCGACCTGGACCTCGACCCCCGCTCCGCCGACATCGTCATCGTGAAGATCGGCTACCTGGAGCCGGAGCTGTTCGGCATGGCCGCGGCGTGGAAGATGGCCCTCACACCGGGTGGTGTCGACCAGGACCTGGTGCGACTCGGCCACCACCGCATCCGCCGACCCATGTTCCCCTTCGACCGCGACATGGCCGACCCGGACCTGACGGCCCGGATCATCCCGGCCTCCGACCAGCCGCTCACCGGGGACGACGAGTGACCGGCCGCAGCGCTCCCACGCCTCACCAGGACCGGCCCGACGTGCCGTCCGGCTCTCCCGGCGGCGCCGGTACGTCGCGAGCCGCCCTCGAGATCGCGGTCACCTCCCCGGCCGGGGCCCGTGCCGCCCGCGAACACGGTGCGGACCGAGTCGAACTGAGCACCGGACTCGAACTGGGCGGCCTGACCCCGTCCGCGGCCTCGGTGGAGGCGGTGACAGCCGTCGGACTGCCGGTGCAGGCGCTGGTGCGGTGCCGCCCCGGTGACTTCGTGTACGAGGCCGAGGAGATCGCCCTGATGGTCGCCGAGGTGCGCTCCGTCGTCGCGTCCGGCGCCTCCGGCGTGGTCGTCGGCGCGCTGACCACAGCAGGCTCACTGGACATCGACGCCGTCACCCGCCTGGCCGACGCCGCCCACGACGCCGCACGGAACCAAGGGCGTTCCATAGACGTCACCCTGCACCGTGCGATCGATCAGTCCGCCGACCCGGCCGCCGCCGCGGCGCTTCTTCCCGCGCTGGGGATCACCAGGGTCCTCACCTCCGGTGGCGCGGCCACCGCGGCCGCGGGACTGGCCACGCTTGCCTCGATGGTCGCCGCCGCTCCTGGTGTGCAGGTCATGGCAGGCGGCGGCGTGCGTACCACGGACATCCCCGCCCTGGTGACCGCAGGGGTCGCCGCGGTTCACCTCTCCGCCAAGGCCCGGGCCGAGGCCCGGCGCGGCGGTGCGTGGATACCCCTCGGAGTCTCGGGAACCTCCGCCCTCCAGGACACCCACTTCGTGACCGACCCTCAGGTGGTGGCCGAGGCCCGGCAGGCACTGGACGGCACGGACAAACGGGCGCCCGGCCTGTCGCAATGTGCCTGAACTCGTGCCGCGCGGCTTTCTTCACGATGGGCTCGACTTCGTTCCGTGTCCGGGCTTCATCCTTCGCCTACCCGGTGATCGCGGCCCGGACGTCGAGGGCAAGGTCGCGCCAGTCCCGAGGACGGGCCTGAGGGAGCCCTGACCCGCCG
Source organism: Streptomyces carpinensis (assembly GCF_002154505.1). Taxonomy (GTDB): domain Bacteria; phylum Actinomycetota; class Actinomycetes; order Streptomycetales; family Streptomycetaceae; genus Streptomyces; species Streptomyces carpinensis. The sequence goes on from NZ_MUBM01000113.1 coordinate 13,132, forward strand.
CCGTCCACGCAGCCTGCCGCCGCAGCCGAACCGGGACGACTGCCCGGCCTGCTCGTCGGTCGGAAACTCCACCGGCACGGGGCCGGACCGTAGCCCGTACTCGGGTCGGGACGGCCGCGTTTCTCAGCGGGTGTGTCGGGGAGTGCGCGCAGGATCAGTGCCGCCAGCAGGTGGGACAGCAGTGCGGGAGACGCCGGATGGGGGGGTGCTGCAGTGCCGTGCTCGCGGCCGAGGTGTTCGGCTGCGAGCAGCGCGAGGTCCAGGCGCTGGTGGTCCAGGTGCCGGCACGCCGGCGCGGTGGCCTCCGCCGCCGTGAAGCACTACTGGGGCGGCTCCGCCCACATCTGGCCGCCTGGGCAGGCGACCGTCCGTTTCGATCAGCGCGGCTGGGGCACCTCGCGGACCCTGCCGTGGCCTTATCACCTCGACCAGTTCGCCGACGAACCTGGCGCGCGTCGTCGACGCGAGCGTGTCAGGGCCGTTCGTCCTCGTCGGGCACTCGATGGGCGGCAAAGTGAGCCGGCTCGTCGCGGCCCGCAGGCCGCCGCGCTGGCCGGCCTGGTGCTCGTCGCACCCGCTCCGCCGCAGCCGCCCGCCGGGGTGACCGAGGAGTACCGGCGGGGCCTGTCCCACGCATACGACTCACCCGAGACGGTGCAGCATGCCCTCGACGATGTCCTGACCGCCGCACCGCTGCCCGAAGCGGTGCGTACCGCCGCGGTGCGCGACTGCCTCACCGGTGCCGAGACCCGGCGGGAGTGGCCGCTGCGCGGAATCGCGCAGGACATCACATGCGCCGTACGCGACATCGAAGTCCCGGTGACCGTGCCGGCCGCGGAGAACGACGCGGTGGAACCGCCGGACGTCCTGCGTGAATACCTGCTACCGCACATTCAGCACGCAACGCTCACCACTGTCCCTGCCGCCGGCCACCTGCTCCCCGCCGAAGCCGCCGGCGCCGTCGCGACCGTCCTGGCAGACTTCCTCGCCCACCTTCAGCGTTGACCGCGGGCCCGAACGCGCCTCTCTTCCCGGTGCTGAGCGGCTGGTGCTTCGCGCTGGCCGGGGTGTCGCAGGCGTTGCGAAGCGACCGCGTGACCGTCCTCGCAGCGGCCGTCAACGAGTGGCTGTGACCAGCTCATTCGAGAGGCGGACCAGCTGATCGGCTACTTGATGCCGCGGCCAGGGTTCCCACGCTCCGCAGCGGGGTGTGCGAACCCCTGGTGCCGTTCAGGAACGCGCTACGGATCCCTCGTTCGGTCAGCGGATTCATGAGGGGAGGTTTGCCTAAAAGCTTTAGGTAACTACATAATGGTTGTCGTCGCCGCCCGTCGCCCGCCTCCGGCTCGATCTCGAGACGCGGCCGCCAGTGCCGGGGTGCCGGCATGCGCAACAGAAGCGGGGCACACCCTGACCAGCAGCCCCGCACCGCAGGAGGCGGTGCGCCGCGCCGCGCACCGGTGCGTCCGAACACTTCCGGAAATATTGATCAACAGGCTGAGGCAATGGACACCGAGCACCACACGATCACCACACCTGTCACCGCGGACATGTTGCGCGGTCACCTCGACGTGGAAGCGACCGTCCACGGTCTGCTGCCGCATCGGCTGCCGGCCCGGGCTCGCCGGCAGATCCCCGACGACCAACTGGCCGTGGCCGAGGCCCAGCCCTCCGGCGTGCGGTTGGTCTTCCGCACGCGGGCCACCACCATCGAACTGGACACGCTGCCCACCAAGCGGGTCTACCGAGGTTTCCCGGCCCCGGCGGACGGCCTGTACGACCTGCTGGTCGACGGCCGTCTCGCGGCCCAGGCCACGGTGGCCGGCGGTAACGTCCGCACGATCACCGACATGGTCACCCAGTCCTCCGAACTGTCGGAGGGGCCTGCCGGCACCGCCCGCTTCACCGATCTACCTGCACGTGACAAGGACGTCGAGATCTGGCTCCCGCATACGGAGATCACCGAGCTGATCGCCCTGCGCACGGACGCCCCCATCGAGCCCGCGCCGGACAGTGGGCGCAGGGTGTGGCTGCACCACGGCAGCTCCATCAGCCACGGCTCGAACGCCGCCCATCCGACCGCCATCTGGCCGGCCCTGGCAGCCGCCCGGGGCGGCGTGGAACTGGTCAACATGGGGTTCGGCGGCAGCGCGCTGCTGGACCCGTTCACCGCCCGTGCCATGCGGGACACCCCCGCGGACCTGATCAGCCTCAAGGTCGGCATCAATGTCGTCAACTCCGACGTGATGCGCCTGCGCGCCTTCACCCCTGCCGTCCACGGCTTCCTCGACACCATCCGCGAGGGGCATCCGACGACGCCGCTGCTGGTCGTGTCCCCCGTCCTGTGCCCGGTCCAGGAGGACACCCCCGGCCCCCTCGCGCCCGACTTCGACGGCGGCACCTTGCGGTTCAAGGCCACGGGCGATCCGGCCGAACGCGCCGCCGGGCGCCTGACGCTCAATGTCATCCGCCACGAACTTGCCCGGATCGTCGAACAGCGGGCGGCTGACGACCCGAACCTGCACCACCTCGACGGACGTGACCTCTACGGTGAGACGGACTATGCCGAATTCCCGCTGCCCGACGAGGTCCACCCCGATCCCGCAGGACACCGCCGCATCGGCGAGAACTTCGCACGGCTCGCGTTCCGCGGTGGCGGCCCCTTCGCCCCCGGGACAAGCTGACCAGGATCACGGTCATGTGGCCCCGGTCGTCACAGTGCCGTGCCACGGGCGGAGTCACACCCGCGAAGCACCCCGACGTCGGCTCCGGCGCATCGTCCATGGCCGTCGTGGTCCCGACTCGTCCGCCGCCGGGTCAGGCGGCCCGGCCGAAGCCGGCGGCGGGGCCAGGTCCTGGTGGCACAGCAGGGTCCAGCCCGGGAGCGCGGTGGATGACGTGGTGGATGTGCGGCAATGACCGCGTCACCCCGCAACGGGCCTTCGTTTCGGTGAACCACCGGTGACGAAGCCGGCCCGGGTGCGTCTCCTCACGGCGCAGCCCCGATGCCGAGGCCCGGTCGGAAGCTGACGTCGGCCGGACCGCCGCCGTGCTCGACGACGATGCCCGACCCCGGCCACCGGCCTGGGGTCCGGCACCGCGGCTCCGAAAACCAGGCGGCCTCTGGCCCGCCCGGCACAACCGTGAGCGGCGTGCTGACTACGTGCACACCGGGCTCGTGCCGCCCGCTCTCACCGGGGCAGGCCCCGCCCCGGCCGCCGACCGCCTTCCAGGACTTCCGGGACCACCATGTGTTCCTTCGGATGGAGACCTGGCAGGCCGTCAGCGGCCGGCTGTCTCGGCCAGTGCCCGATCCCCGACGGAGTCGGGCCTACTGGGACCGGGCTGTCGTCGGCCGGCTGTTGTACGCCTGTACCTGGAGTGAGGGGCGGCCGGCGGGTAGTGCCGTGGCGGGCCAGGACAGTGTGACGGTCTGGGATTCGCCGGGCAGGAGCCACAGGTAGTTGTGGCTGTACAGCGTCGGCAGGACACGGTTACCGCCGTCGTCATCCAGCAGAGAGAGCCGGACCATCGCGGCGACGGCCGGACCGCGGTTGTGGATGGTGGCGGTCAGCTCGTGCCGCGCACCGGAGCGGGACAGGTGCGTGACGGAGGCCGTCACCTTGACGGGCTCGGCCGTGGTGAGGGCCTTCATCGCGGCCGGAGTGCGATAGCGCCAGTAGGTGTTGCGCGACAGCGTGCGGCCTGCGCCGTCTTGGAGGTTCAGTCGCAGCAAGTGCAGATCGGGCAGGTTGTCGGTCCATCCGACGGCGAATACCCGCGCGGTAGCCGACGGTGAGACGTCCACGGTGGCGTCGCGGATGTGGCCGAGCTGGTGGCCGGAGAGGTCGTAGAGGTGGGCAGTGACCCTTGCCCCCTTCACCTGCGCGCGCGTGTGGTTGACCGCGAGGACCTGTCCCGTGGACGGGTCGGCCTGTACGTGCAGGGGCTCGCAGGCGGTGCGGGCCCCGTAGTAGGTGCCGTTGACGTCGAAGTCGTAGTCGTAGGTCTGCCAGACCGTGCTGTGCCATGCGGGGTGGGACATCCACAGCATCAGGCCGCTGGCGTCGTCCCACAGGCGGGCGTTCCACGCCTCGAACATGGCGCGGGTGTTCTCGTAGTTGACGAACTGCGCCTTGCGGGCGAAGTCGTCGAGGTCCTGGGCCGCACCGAGGCGCGCCTCGATGGCCGCCTTGTAGTTCTGCGGAGCCTGGTTCCCGCGCTCGCTCCAGTCGTGGTAGTACCACGCACCCTGGATCGGCCACTCCGTCTCGTCGCCCACCATGTTTCGCAGGCTGGCGGCGGTGGAGACGACCGGCATGCCGATTTCGGTGTGGAAGCCGAAGCCGTTGCTGCCGTAGGTCGACGGGTCGTAGTACTTCTCCGGTTCGACCCAGCCGTAGGGGCCGCCGCCGGTGACGATCCCTCCGGCAGAGTTGTTCTGGTAGAGGATGCCGGGGGCCTGCTGCTGGACCGCATCACGCATGCCCTGGTCGATCGCGGCCGGCGGATTGCCCTCGTTGGCGCCGCACCAGACCACCACACAGGGGTGGATGCGGTAGCGCAGTACGGTGTCCCGCGCGATGGCGTTGAAGGCGTCGTGGTTCGGCGGATCCATGCTCCAGGCGTTGGGGAAGTCGTTCCAGACGAGGATGCCGTGCTCGTCGCAACTGGCGTAGAACTCCTCGCGGTTGCTGCTGCCGACCCAGTTCCGGATCATGGTGAAGTTCATGTCGCGGTGCATCCGCACGGCTGCGTCCATCCGTGCGCCCGGCATCCTGCGCAGCAGTTCGTCCCAGCCCCAGTTTCCTCCGCGGGCCAGGACCCGAACGCCGTTCACGCTGATTTTCAGCGGGTCGGGGGTGTTGGTCACGGACTTCACGTCGGTCCACGTGTTGCCGTCGTCGGACACCTGGATCGTGTAGGTCTTCGGGTATGCCTGCTCCCACACGATGGCCACCTGGTCGAAGCGCTGTGCGCTGCCGAGGTCGACCTGGATCCACTGGTGGTCCTCGTACTGTGAGGACCAGCGCGTGCCAGGGTTGCCGTCAGTGGCGCCGGCGGCCGGGTGATCAGGGTCTTCTGTGGAGGCAGTGGCCTTCCGGTGCAGCGCGAGATCGGTTCCCGGTTCGGTGCTGTCGATCACTGACAAGGACCACAGAGAGTTGCCCCAACTGGTGTTGCGCAGGCCGCAGTCGAGCCGGACGAAGCGGGCCGTGAGCGGGGTGAAGTCCTCCACCTGCAGGCTTGCGTCGCCGCTGTTGAAGGGCAGCGGTACCGCGGTGTTGTCCACGGACTTCGCATCGGTCCAGGCCGAGCCGTCGGCGGACAGCTGTACCACGTAGGTCCGGGCATAAGCCTGTTCCCAGACCAGGTCGACACGGTCGAACGACTGCATGGACCCCAGGTCCACCTGGATCCACTGGTCGTCCTGGAAGGCCGAGGACCAGCGGGTGCCAGGATTCCCGTCGGTGGCGTTGCCGGGTCCGTGGTCGTCCTCGTCCACGCTGGAGGCGGTGGCGCCGGCATGCAGGGCGAGGTCGGTCCCGGGCCGCGAGCTGTCGAACACGGACAAGGCCCACAGGGAACTGCCCCAGCCGGTGGCCCGGGTCAGGCACCTGATCCTCAGGTACCGAGCCTGCTGCCGGCCAAGGTCCACGGACTGGGTGTATGCGTCGGTCGAGGCGACGAAGGGCAGCGGCACATCGTAGTCGTAGCCGAACTGGCGGATGCCGAACCGGGTGGTGCGCCGGTCGCTCTCAGCGCCGTCCACCTGGGCGACCAGAGTGAGGTCGTGCAGGTCGGGGTTTCCGAGTCCATTGGGCCACCACAACTTGGGGTTGCGCAGTCGCAGCCGGTTGAAGGCATCGGGGGCGAAGACGACATCGATGCTCTGACCGGCGGGGACGGTGACGGTCTTGGAGACCTGTACGTCGTCGAAAGCGGCGGAGACGGCCGCCTTGTGGTCGGAGGTGTCGCCGTTGCGGACCGGGACGACGATGGTCAGTTCGGCGGTCGAGGTGTCGGGCAGGCCCGGGAGTACGGTGTCCACCCGCGGATCGCCGATGACGATATGACCGGTGGACCTCAGCCGGACATGATTCCAGATGCCGGCGACGCGGTCACGGACGGCCGGCATCCAGTCCCAGCCCGAGGAGGCGAGATACGTGGGGGAGTTGAGGTTCATCTGACCGGCGCCGGCGTCCACCCAGGACTCGCCCGCCGGCCCCTTGTCGCCCGGGCTGCCGGGAACGGGCATCGGTGTGATCTTCACCGCCAGCGCGTTCTTGCCCTTGGCGGCGAGGAATCCCGTGATGTCGTGCGCGGAGCGGGCGAACGGGTACACCAGGCCGCCCACATGCTGTCCGTTGAGCCAGATCTCGGCCTGGTGATTGATCCCGTCGAACTCGAGCCAGACCCTGCGCCCGGCCCCGGTCTGCAGGCCGCGCGGCAGGTCGAAGTCCCGCTTGTACCACCACGAGTGGCGGGAGAGCGCCTCGGGGATGTGCAAGTTGTTCAAGCCGGAGACCGGGTCGGGCAGCTTGCCCTGGTCGACGAGCGTCGCGAGGACGGTCCCGGGAACGGTGGCGGGCAGCCAGCCGGTGGTGTCCACTGTTGCCTTCGATATGACCGGGCCGTCGCCCTCGGCCCAGTCGTCCATGGTCAGCATCCACCCGGACTCCACAGGCACCGTACCGTCGTCGGCCACCGCCAACGCGGGTACATCGCCGTGGTGCGTGCCCCAGTCGGTCCAGCCGGTGGCCGAGGGCCGGTGCCCCATGGTGGTGCCGAACACCTCGAAGCCGTTCAGGCCCAGGGGGTTGTCACTGGACCGCTTGCGGGCGGTCATGCGCACCCAGCGGGCCGTTACCGGCTGGGGCAGCTGGATGTTGACGACGCCGCCGGTGCCGGCGGTCGTGCGGTACACGCTCGTCCAGGACTTCTGATCGCGGGAGGTCTCGACCACGAAGTCCCGCGCGTAACTCGAGAGGATCTCCTTCCCCGTGGTGCCGTCGGCCCAGTTGCCGGTCGCCGGAGGGGTGAACACCGGATCGCTCGCATCGGCTTCGAAGGTGAGACGAATCCACGTGACCTGGCAGTCCGCCTGGAGATCGACCGAGATCCACTGCGGGTCGCCGGCCGCCGCACGCCATCCGGTGCCCCGCACACCGGCCGAGGTGATCCTGTCCACCACGAACTCGCCGGGAGTAGGGGCGTAGTCGGTCGATGAGACCTGCACAGGACGGTACGTGGCCAGCTCGGTCGCGGACGCCGGTGCGAGAGGGGAGCCTCCGCGCTCGGCGGCCGAACTGGTCCCCGGGAGCGCAGCACCCAGGCTGAAGCCGGCGAGAAGAGTGGAGCCGGCAACGACGATCGATCGCCGGGAAGGGAGCGGCGTGTGTGGCTGCTCTGCCATCAGGGGGACGTCCAATCACACAAGTGGTGCCCGAGAGCCGGAGTGACAACGTTGTCGCTGAATGACAACGTTGCCAAAGATGGTGGCGTGCGGTGGATCTTGTCAAGGCATTCGGGGACATGGCTTGTTCTGTGACAACCCCGGCTGCGGGGAGAAGAACCGATGGCGAAGGCTCAGGCCGAGGGTGGTTGGCGGACGTCGCTGGAACGAGTGCTGCCCTCAGTCGCCGTCCGGGGCGCGGCTGACTGCTCGCTGCGAGGTCCCGCAGCGACATCGTCAGAGGACGTCGTAGGTCAGGTGCGTCGAGGTCGATGTCGGGATCACGCTCCGCTGCACCAGCGTGCGCGGCGTTCCGCCGGTGAACAGGGGGTCCCGGAGCCCAGCACGACGGGCGCCAGATGCAGCGTCAGCGCGTCGACCAGCCCGGCGTCGAGCGCCGAGCCGATCGTGGCGCCGCCGCCCATGAGGACGACGTCGAGATCCTTGCCGCTGTCCGACGCCACGGCCTCGGCGCGCTCGCGCGCGGTGGTGACGGCGTCCGGCAGTCCAGTGGTGACGAACGTCCAGTCGAGGTGGGTGAGCCGTACCGACTCCGGCGGCGAGCTCGTCACGACGACGAACGCGGGCTTGCCGACCTCGCCGGCGCCGTAGCCGGTTTCGTCGTCCCAGCCGTTCGGCCCGTCGACCACGTCGAACAGCCGGCGGCCGAGGAGGACGGCGCCCGATCGGGCTGTCGCTGCGCGCAGGACCCGGCGGTCGTCGGGGTCGTCGGAGAACGCCCAGGTGTGCAGGGCCTTCCCGCCGGTGCCCAGACCGTTGTCCGGGCCGGGGTCGGGCCCGGTGACGAAGCCGTCGAGGGAGACCGAGATGTCAGCGATGATTCGAGGCATACCAGGGCAGACCCGATCCGCCGCCCGAACTCATCGCGCACACGTGAAGAATGTGCCGGAGAGAACGACTCCGCCGGCCCCATGTCAGTGCCGCCTGTTCTGCTTCGGCGCGGGACAGGTCCGGTGAGCGACGGAGACCGACATGGGCGTGCTGTACGACTACTTCCACGCGACCGACCACACCACGGCGGTGAACCAGGCCATCGGCCCCGACGGCGACCGGCTCCGCGGACGTCGCTGGAAGAGACGGGCGCAGACTGGATCGACGCAGAGGGCTTGGACCCGAGCGTCGTACTGGCTCGACCGGTCGCCCACGCCGAGGGCGTCCCCTTCCCCGATCAGCAGGATGCGGCGGAACCGATCTGGCCCGAACCGCCGTACCCCAGGGCGAGCCCACCGACACCCGGAGCACCTCGGGGTCGCTGCCCGCAGAAGGGTCTACGTGATCACGGTGTTCTCTACGCTCAGTAACCACAAGGACGGCCTGACCGCGCTGCCGTTTCGCCTGCTTGAACCCTCCGCTTGGCAGTCGGCGTCGTCGCCTTCCCGGGCCGTCTCGGGGCCGTCGGAGGGTGCTCGAAAGACGACGGGCGCTGACGACCGGCGGCAAGTGACGAGGCTGGTGCGGGGTCGGTGAGTGCGTGGTCAGAACCAGTGCAGGCAGTGTGGGGTGCGCTCGGCGCGGAAGAGGGTGTCGGCGAGGGTGGCCGCGTCCGGGCGGTGGGCCCGGATGTGTCCGGCGCGCACGAGCGTGCTCGGGGTGGTGCCTCCGAGGTAGATCGAGCCCAGGTCGCTGATGTCCAGGGACAGGTCGGGCTCCTGGTCCGCCGGGGCGCAGTCGGCCTTGCCGTCCCGGACGGTCAGCAGGTAGCGGCCGTGCTCGCCGAGGAACGGGTCGTCGACGTCGAGGACGAGTTCGCCGTCCGTGAACCAGCCGCGGGCGGTCAGCGCAGCCGGGATGTCCAGCAGCCGTACCCAGAGCCAGTCGGTGTCGCCGCTCACCTCGCCGGCGCGGAAGTCGGCCAGCTGCCAGCGCAGTGGGTGCTGGGGCGGGAAGTGCTTGAACACGACCTGAGTGACCAGGTCGTGTCCGAGCAGGAACCGGGCCAGGGCCGTGAGGACGGCGTCGTCGGTGGCGATGGTCTCGTCGACCGTCAACGTGCTGCCTTCGCCGATCGAGTAGCTGGCGTATCCGTCCGGGTTGCCGTCGGCGTCACGATGGACAGCGATGTAGCGCGGCGCCGGGGATATCGGGGGCTGTCCCGCGCCCGAGGCCCACCAGCGGTGCGGCCGGGACAGCGCGCCGGGCTGTGCGCGGCGGTAGCGGTCGTAGACCTCTTCCAGGATCTCGCCGCACTCGGCACGCCGCAGGACCTCGACCGTGCCGGTGTCCGAGCCGGTCGCTGGGGCGTCGGCCGTTGTGCGCGCACGAGGGAGGGCGAGGGCGCCTTGGTGGCGTGGCACTGTCAGCCGCTGGGTGTAGGTGGCCGGTCCGTAGCCGAACCTGCGGTAGATCAGGGCCTCGGAGGCCAGCAGGACGGAGAGGAACTCCCCGCGGGCCCGCAGTTCGGTGAGCTGACGCCGCATCATCGCGGTGAGCACGCCCTGGCGTCGGTGCGAGGGCAGGACGCCGACGGCGGTCACTCCGCCGGCCGGGGCGAGGATCTCACCGGGCAGGGTGAGCTCGAAGGAGTACGCACCGGCGGTACCGACGGGTCGTCCGTCCGGCGTCATGGCGAGCAGGTTGCGGTCCATTTCGAGCGCCGACCACCACACCCCGCGGCCGTCCTGGGTGGGGGTTTCCGGGAAGCGTCCGAAGGCGGCATGGAGTGTGTCGACGAAGACGTCGAGGTCCTGGTCGGTCGTGGAACGGATCTCCATTGCTGCCGCTGCCTCCCCGGGGTACCGGCACCACGACCCGTGGTGCTCCGTGACAGTGCAGTGTCGACCGTTCCAAGGTCAAGCGAATTACGGCCGCACTCCGCGGCCCGTCCCGGCACGGCCCCGGGGGGCGAGGTGCGGAGGTCGGGTGCGGCGTCGGTGATGCGGCGGCATCGAGCGCCCGGGTAGCCGGTCCTGCCAGTCCCGGGACACGTCGGCGTTGCCGACGTGTCCCGGGGGCTCGGTTCAGTTCTGGTCGGTGTCGGTGTCCTCGGGCGCCAGGAGTATGGCGGTACGGCTTATGTGGGCGACGGCATCGCTGACGCGGGGGTTGAAGAAGGCCTCGATCGAACCGCGGTGATGGGGGCTGAGGACCAGGAGGTCGGCGTGGAACTCCTCCGCCGCCTCGGAGATGATGGTGGCTATCTGGGTGGTCAGGCCGCCGGCCACGGTGCCGTCGGCGTCGACGCCCATGTCGCGCAGTGCGGCAACGGCGTCATCGACAACGGCTTTGGCCTGCACGTCGTCCTCCAGAGGGACGACGGCGGCGAGGTTGGCCACGGAAGCCGCGACATGCACTACACGGACCTTGGCGTCGGTCAGCCGTGCAGTGTCGCCGGCCAGCCTCACGGCGGAGTAGCGGGCAGGGCTCGGGTCGACAGCGACAAGGATGCGCTGGAACATTGAAATCCTCTTACCTCTCTGCGGTGGATCGGAGCCCTCTTCAGGGGGCAGCCGCCGGGAGCGCCTGCGTGAAGGAGACCTCGCTCTGTGCCCGAAGGCACCTGCCGAGGTGCTCGGGCATCGCCTCAACAACGCGAGACCGCGGGAATGTTCCGGATGGCAGGTCGCACTCCCGATTCCGCCTGGACTTCGGCTTCCGCACCATGCTCGTGGTGACGGTGACCTGCTCCGGCCATGGAGGGTGAGGAACGAGGATTGGCGGTGGCGCTCCACGTCACCCCCCATAGGAGTCGGATCAGATCACCGCCGACGCCCGGACCTTCCGGGGCGTGTCCGGCAGATCTCGGCCGACGGTCGCCAGCAGGTTCGCGACCAGGGGGCTCTCGTCGTCCTTGCGCCAGCCGACGGCGACTCTTGTGCGGGCTTTGCTGGACTCGATCCTGCGGAAGGCGACGCCTTTGAGACGGATGCGTCGGATGCTCGCAGGAGCCAGGGACACGCCCAGACCGGTTTCCACGAGCGCGCAGACGGTCTGCCACTCCACCGCGTGCTGGGCTATCCGGGGTGTGAAGCCTGCTTCGGTGCACAGGCCGGCGATCTGGTCGTACAGCTGTGGGCCGACCGTACGGGGCAGCAGCACGAAGGGTGAGTCCGACAACTGCGCAAGCCGCACGGTCCGCTGGACGGCCAGGGGATGCGTGGTCGGCAGCACGGCCACGAAGGGCTCGCTGAGTACCGTCCTGAAGCCGAGCTCCGCCTCGTCGGCGGGGGGTTCGCGCAGCAGTCCGATGTCGATGGTCTTGTCGTGCAGGGCGGCGATCTGCGGCGCGGTGGTCATCTCACGGATGTCCAGGTGCACGCCGGGGAACCGCTGCCGGAAGGTACGCAGCAGGCCGGGCAGGACGGTCAGGGCGAGGGAGCCGGCAAAACCGATCCGCAGCCGGCCGACCCGGCCGCTGCCGACGGCCCGGGCTGCGGCCAGGCCGTCCGCGAGGCCGGTGAGGGCCCGCCGCGCGGCGGGCAGC
>NZ_MUBM01000114.1 GCF_002154505.1 Streptomyces carpinensis
AGGTGACCGTGCTGACGGTGGGTGTGGAGGGCGCCAAGGACGCGCTGAGCAAGGCGCTGTCGATGGGTGCGGACAAGGCGATCCATGTCGAGCACGACGACCTGCACGGCACCGATGCCATCGGTACCTCCCTGGTGCTGGCCAAGGCGGTTCAGAAGGCCGGCTTCGACCTGGTGATCTCCGGTATGGCCTCCACGGACGGCACGATGGGCGTCGTCCCCGCGCTGCTGGCCGAGCGTCTGGGGGTCCCGCAGGTCACCCTGCTGTCGCAGGTGTCCGTCGAGGACGGCACCGTCAAGGGCCGTCGTGACGGGGACGTCGCCTCCGAGCAGCTTCAGGCCTCCCTGCCGGCGGTGGTGTCGGTCACCGACCAGTCGGGTGAGGCCCGCTACCCGTCGTTCAAGGGCATCATGGCGGCGAAGAAGAAGCCGGTTGCGTCCTGGGACCTGTCGGATCTGGACATCGAGGCCGACGAGGTCGGCCTGGCAGGCGCCTACACGGTGGTTCAGTCGGCGGCCGAGCGTCCGGCGCGCACGGCGGGCACGATCGTCAAGGACGAGGGCGAGGGCGGCAAGCAGCTCGCCGAGTTCCTCGCGAGCCAGAAGTTCATCTGATTCTTTAGGAGTTGCTTTCTCATGGCTGAAGTCCTCGTCTTCGTCGACCACGTGGACGGTGCCGTCCGCAAGCCCACCCTGGAACTGCTCACCCTGGCTCGCCGGATCGGTGAGCCGGTCGCCGTCGCCCTCGGGGCGGGTGCGGCCGACACGGCCGCCACCCTGGCCGAGCACGGCGCGACCCGCGTGCTGACCGACGACGCCGCCGAGTACGGCCAGTACCTGGTGGTGCCGAAGGTGGACGCCCTGCAGGCCGCCGTCGAGCAGGTTTCCCCGGCCGCCGTGCTGGTCCCGTCCTCCGCGGAGGGCAAGGAGATCGCCGCCCGGCTCGCGCTGCGGATCGACTCC
>NZ_MUBM01000115.1 GCF_002154505.1 Streptomyces carpinensis
CTCCACCTGAGAGCGCCATCCCGCCGTCCTCTGGTGAGGACGGCGGGATGGCGCTCTCAGGTGGAGGCGACGGGGTGGCGTCCCCGGCCGTGACCGCCGGGTGCCAGCCGTGCCGGTCGAGGGCGCGCACCAGGGCCGTGACCATGCGCGGGTCGAACTGGGCGCCCGCGCAGCGCTCCAGTTCCCGCAGCGCCGTGCGGACCGGCCGGGCCCTGCGGTAGGACCGGGTGGACGTCATCGCGTCGAACGCGTCGGCGACGGCCACCACCCGTGCGCACTCCGGGATCTGGCCGCCCCTCAGCCCGTAGGGATAGCCGCTCCCGTCCAGCCGTTCGTGGTGGTGCAGGATCGCCGCGCGTGCCTCGCCGAGGAAGGAGATCCCGCGCACCATCTCGTGCCCGTACTCGGGGTGCAGCTCGATCACCCGCCGCTCCTCCGGCGTCAGCGGGCCGTCCTTGCGCAGCAACCGGGTGGGCACGCCCAGCTTGCCCACGTCGTGCAGGATGCCGGCGAAGCGCAGCACCTCGACGCGTTCGTCGTCCATGCCGAGTTCGCGCGCGATCATCATGGAGGCCTGTCCGACCCGCTCGCTGTGTCCGCGCGTGTAGCCGTCCTTGATGTCGACCGCCTGCACCAGCGCCCGGATCGTCGCCTGGTGGGCGGCCCGCTCCCGGTGGTACTGCGCGTACACCCACCAGGAGACGCACATCGGCAGCAGCACGAGGAGGGCGGCCACCGGCCCGTAGGGGCTGCGCCAGAGCACGGCCATCATCAGGCCGGCGAGTCCGTGGACCGCGATCGGCGCCAGGGAGCGGGCGAACAGCCCCCGCCAGGCGCGACGCGCGGACACGAACGGGGGCATGGGCACGGGCGCGCTTCCCGGCCGGCTCGACGGCGCGGGCGGCGCCCCCGCCGCCAGCACGAGGATCCCGCCGTCCAGAGCGGTCAGCACCGCACAGAACGCCACCACCGCGGCACCGGCCGGGACGAGGGCGTAGGGGAAGTCGGAGTCGGCGACGGCGCCCCGGCCGCCCAGCGCGCCGTGCGCCCGGGCGGACGCCCACACGGCGAGCGCGAGCTGGGCCGCCCTCCAGATGCGGCGCAGCGCCTCGGGCCGGTGCCCGACCGGGGTCAGCAGGGCACCGGGCAGCGGGACGAGCGCGGCGGCGGCCGGCGGCAGCAGGAAGGCCGCTGCCAGCAGCACCGGGTAGAAGGGGCCGGCGAGGCTCCGCCGGGCCAGTTGCTTGCAGCAGGCGTACAGGGCGGCCAGCAGGGCGACGGCCCACCAGGACGCGTGCGTCACCGCGGCAGGCGGCAGCACCGGCGTCGACAGCGGCACCGGCAGCAGACAGGCCACGGCTCCGAGGGCGACACAGGCGACGTACACACGGGCCAGTGGTGGCACCGCCTCCATGCCGCCCCTCCCCCCGTCGCGCCGGTCATGCCTGCCCACGGCTGGGAGACTAGGGCGCGCAGGGGGACGTCCGTGGGCCGATAACCCGCGGATTAGCACGTATGGGTGACGAGGCCTGCGTCGCGGGTGCGGCGGTCAGGACTCCTGAGAGGTCACCGGTGTCTCGGTCACATCACGCTCGGAGACGGTCTGACCGGAGCGGAGCAGCTCGAGCCGCCCCATGACCTTGGCGCGCAGGTCGGCGGGTACGTCGTCATGCCCGCAGCACCGCTTGACCAGCTTCTTCACGGCCTGCTCCAGGCCGTACTTCTCGAGGCACGGCGAGCACTCCTCGAAGTGGTGCTCGAACTTGGTGCGATCGACTTCCGGCATCTCACTGTCGAGGAACTCGTACAGGTGGTCGAGTACCTCACTGCAGTCCGTCTCGTGCGGCTCTCCGCAGCTCATGAGCCCGAGCCTTTCGCTTCGTTCGACTCTCCGGCGCCGGCCGGGACCAGCCCGCGATCGCGGGCGTAGTCCTCGAGCATGCCGCGCAGTTGACGGCGGCCCCGGTGCAGCCGGGACATCACCGTACCGATGGGTGTCCCCATGATGTCCGCGATCTCCTTGTACGCAAAGCCCTCTACGTCCGCGAGATACACGGCGATGCGGAATTCCTCGGGGATGGCCTGGAGCGCTTCCTTCACGTCCGAGTCGGGCAGGTGGTCGAGCGCCTGCGACTCCGCGGAGCGCAGACCCGTCGACATGTGCGACTCGGCGCGCGCGAGCTGCCAGTCCTCGATCTCCTCCGCGGCGGAGCGCTGCGGCTCACGCTGCTTCTTGCGGTAGGAGTTGATGAAGGTGTTGGTCAGGATCCGGTACAGCCACGCCTTGAGGTTGGTGCCCTCACGGAACTGGTGGAAGGACGCGTAGGCCTTCGCGTACGTCTCCTGCACCAGGTCCTCGGCGTCGGCCGGGTTGCGCGTCATGCGCAGCGCGGCCGAGTACATCTGGTCGAGGAATTCGAGCGCGTCCCGCTCGAAGCGCGCACTGCGCTGGGCGGTCGACTCAGCGGACGCACTCACGCCCGTGCCCTGGCCCTCGGGCAGCTCCGCCTGGCCGTTGTCGGTCCCTGCGTCGGTACCGGGAACCGGACCCACCTCCTCAAGCGATGGCGCGGGGCCCAGACCAGCCCCACTCGATTCGGAGGATAGACGACGACCCGTGCCTCCCGCCGCTCGAATAGGAGCGGTCTTGGCCGCGTGCAGCACCGACCAGTCCAGGTCAGCACGGCCACGGCTCGGGCAGATGGTCGAACCCATGCGGCGGACTTCCTCTCCTACGACGTCGGTGCCGAGGCCTCAGCACTTCTGTCCGCCTCAACAGTGGTCCGCCACCCGGCATTCCCGGGGGTCACCCGAGTGACGCGATCCACTCCACGACACCGTCGGTGACGATCCCCAGCGCCCGCTCCTGGCTGATCTCCGCACGTTTCGGCACGGCGAACCCGTGATCTCCGTACGGCACCTCGACCAGCTCGTAAGAGCCCTCGGGAAACTCCTCCGGCTTCCCGAACGGATCGTTCCCGCCCTGCACGACCAGCGTCGGCACCCCGGCGCCGAGCAGCTCGTCGGCACGCGACTTCTCCGGCTTGCCCGGCGGGTGCAGCGGGAAGCTCAGCGCGAGCACGGCGTGCGCGCCGAGCTCGCCGGCGGTGCGGCAGGCGACCCGGGCCCCGGCGCTGCGGCCGCCGGAGACGACCGGCAGCCCCTGCCCGGCGAGCGCGGGCCACACGCCCCGCCAGCCGACGTCCAGGGTCTTCGGCGCGGGCGCGACCTTCTTCCCGGCGACCCGCCAGGGCTGCTCGACGAGGGCCACGCTCACCCCGTGGGCGGGCAGCACCTCCGCGAGGGCCCGCAGATCCCGCGCCTCGATGCCGCCCCCGGCGCCATGGCCGACGGCGAGGACGAGCGTGGGCTTCTTCGCCCTGTGCCAGGTGATGCGGGCGTCCCCGGCATCCGTGACGACCCTCTCCCGGGCGCCGACCGTCTCCGTAGTCATGTCAGAAGAGTGTGCCCTCTTCCGGCGCCGGCAGCTCCTTGAGCAGCTCCGGTCCGTTGTTGCGGACGTTGCTGACGGCGGTGGACACCGGGTAGGCGCGCATCAAGCCGGCCGGCGGCGGGACGAGGAGGCCGCGCAGGCCGTCCACGTCCGTGCGGGCCGGGTCCAGCCAGGCGTCCCAGCGGTCGGGCGTGAGCATCAGCGGCATCCGGGGATGGATGTCGGCCAGGGAGTGCGGGCCCTCGGCAGGGGCCACCGCCAGCGGCGTCCGCTCCGCCTCCGTGGTGATCACCGAGCAGGTCGCCCACCAGGCCTGCGGGTGGTCGTCGGGCAGCGTGCGGTCCCGCCAGAACTCGTACAGCCCCGCCATCGCGAACACCGATCCGTCCGCCGGGGTGACGAAGTACGGCTGCTTGCGCGGCCGCTTCCGCCGCCCCTCGACCTCCAGCTCCCGCTCCTGGGTGCCGGTGACCCACTCGTAGTAGCCGTCTGCGGGCACGATGCAGCGCCGGACGGCGAAGGCGCGCCGGTACGACGGCTTCTCGTGCACGGTCTCCGCCCGCGCGTTGATCATCCGGGCGCCGCCCTCGGGGGACTTCGCCCAGGACGGCACGAGGCCCCACTTCAGCTTCCGCAGCTGACGAACCGGACGCTCGTCCTCGGCGTCCTTCAAGGGACGGTCCAGGACGACATGGACCTCCTTGGTCGGAGCCACGTTGTAGTCGGGGTCAAGGGTCTCTTCCGGCTCCCACTTCTCGATCTCGAAGATTCCTGCGAGATCCTCGGGGCCGCGACTCGCTGCATACCGTCCGCACATACGTGCCACACTGCCAGGCCCGACCGTCACCCGACCACCACCCCTCGGCGCCGCGCGCCGACGCCTTCTGAACCAAGCCCAGGGAGCCACTCGGAAACATGGACAGCCTCGCCGCCATCGCGCTGCCCGACCTCTGGGACCGACTCACCGGCACCCAGCCCGACCCCGGCCTGTGGGTGGTGATCGCCACCGCGGTCGCCGCGCTCGCCGTCGTCGTCCCGCACACCCTCTGGCGCGTCTCGCGCAACGCCATCACCATCGCCCACGAGGGCGGCCACGGCCTGGTGGCGCTGCTCTCCGGCCGCACGCTGACCGGCATACGACTGCACTCCGACACCAGCGGCCTGACCGTGAGCCGGGGCAAGCCGTACGGCGCCGGCATGATCCTCACCGCCGCCGCCGGCTACACCGCTCCCCCGCTGCTCGGCCTCGGCGGCGCGGCCCTGCTCGCCGCCGGGCGCATCACGCTGCTGCTGTGGGCGGCCACGGCGCTGCTGGTGGCGATGCTGGTGATGATCCGCAACGCGTACGGGGCCCTGACCGTGATACTGACCGGCGGCACGTTCCTGCTGGTGTCGTGGCTGACCGGGGCCCAGGTGCAGGCCGCGTTCGCCTACGCGGTGGTGTGGTTCCTGCTGCTCGGCGGGGTGCGGCCGGCCTTCGAGCTGCAGGCCAAGCGGTCCCGCGGGGGCGCGGGGGACTCGGATGCGGACCAGCTGTCCCGGCTGACGCACGTACCGGCGGGCCTGTGGCTGTTCCTGTTCCACGCGGTGTCGCTGTGCTCGCTGATGGGCGGGGGCCGCTGGCTCCTGGGCATGTGACGCGCCCCTCCGGGCCACGCCTGGGGGCCCGGCGCGGGGTGGGCCCGCGGGCGCGACCGGCGCCGGCGCCGACCCGAACGACGGCCCGTCCAACCGCCTCCTTATAGAGTGGGTCCATGGCCCCGAACCCCGCACACACCGCCCTCTGGCCCGCCCCGCACGCGAGCGGAGCCGTCGACGCCACGGTCCACGTGCCCGGGTCCAAGTCGGTCACCAACCGCGCGCTGGTGCTCGCCGCCCTCGCCTCCGAGCCGGGCTGGCTGCGCCGCCCGCTGCGCTCCCGCGACACACTGCTGATGGCCGGCGCCCTGCGGGCGATGGGCGTGGGCATCGAGGAGACGGTGTCCTCCGCCTCCGGTGCGGGCGCCTCCGGCGAGGCCTGGCGGGTGATCCCCGCGGGTCTGCGCGGCCCGGCCACGGTCGACGTCGGCAACGCCGGCACGGTGATGCGCTTCCTGCCGCCGGTCGCCGCCCTGGCCGACGGCCCGATCCGGTTCGACGGCGACCCGCGTTCGTACGAGCGTCCGCTGAACGGCGTGATCGACGCGCTGCGCATGCTCGGCGCCCGCATCGACGACGACGGCCGTGGCGCACTGCCGATGACCGTGCACGGCGGCGGTGCCCTGGACGGCGGCTCCGTCGAGATCGACGCCTCCTCCTCGTCGCAGTTCGTCAGCGCCCTGCTGCTGTCCGGCCCGCGCTTCAACCAGGGCGTCGAGGTCAGGCACGTCGGCTCGACGCTGCCGTCGATGCCGCACATCCGGATGACGGTCGACATGCTGCGCGCGGTCGGCGCCCAGGTGGACACCCCGGAGTCGGGTGGCGAGCCGAACGTGTGGCGGGTCACGCCTGGTGCGCTGCTCGGCCGGGACCTGACCGTGGAGCCGGACCTGTCCAACGCCCAGCCGTTCCTGGCGGCGGCGCTGGTGACCGGCGGCAAGGTGGTCGTCCCGGACTGGCCGGAGCGAACCACCCAACCGGGTGACCGGCTGCGGGAGATCTTCACCGAGATGGGTGGTTCCTGCGAGCTGACCGACTACGGCCTGGTCTTCACCGGCTCCGGGTCGATCCACGGCATCGACGTGGACCTGAGCGAGGTCGGCGAGCTGACCCCGGGCATCGCCGCGGTCGCCGCGCTCGCGGACTCCCCCTCGACCCTGCGCGGCGTGGCCCATCTGCGGCTGCACGAGACCGACCGGCTGGCCGCGCTGACCAAGGAGATCAACGAGCTCGGCGGCGATGTGACCGAGACCGCCGACGGCCTGCACATCCGGCCGCGCCGGCTGCACAGCGGGATCTTCCACACCTACGAGGACCACCGCATGGCGACGGCCGGTGCGATCATCGGCCTGGTGGTCGAGGAAGTGCAGATCGAGAACGTGGCTACGACGGCGAAGACCCTTCCGGACTTCCCCGAGCTGTGGGCCGGAATGCTCGGGGCGTAGGGGCTCGGGGAACACGTCATGCGCCGCTACGGCAAGCACACCGACGAGGACGACATCCGCACCCGGCCCAACCGCCGGGGCAACCGGCCTCGTACGAACATCCGCCCGAAGCACGAGGACGCCGCCGAGGGCATGGTGCTCACCGTCGACCGCGGTCGGCTGACCTGCCTGGTCGACGGCCGTGCGATCGTCGCGATGAAGGCCCGCGAACTGGGCCGCAAGGCCGCCGTCGTGGGCGACCGGGTAGCCCTGGTCGGTGACCTGTCCGGCATGAAGGACACGCTCGCGCGCATCGTCCGCATCGAGGAGCGCACCTCGGTGCTGCGCCGCACGGCGGACGACGACGACCCCTACGAGCGGGTGGTCGTGGCCAACGCCGACCAGCTGGCCATCGTCACCGCGCTCGCCGACCCCGAACCGCGCCCGCGCCTGATCGACCGCTGCCTGGTGGCGGCGTACGACGGTGGCCTGGACCCGCTGCTGGTCATGACCAAGTCGGACCTGGCTCCGCCGGACAAGCTCCTGGAGCTGTACGGCGCGCTGGACATCCCCCATGTCGTCACCAGCCGGGAGGAACTGGAGAGCGGCGACGCGGCTGACCTGGTGCGCGAGCATCTCGACGGGAAGGTCACGGCGTTCGTGGGGCACTCCGGCGTCGGCAAGACGACGCTGGTCAACGCGCTGGTGCCGGAGGACCGGCGACGGCTGACGGGTCAGGTGAACGCGGTGACCGGCCGGGGCCGGCACACCACCACCTCGGCGCTCGCGCTGCCGCTGGCGGACTCGGGGGGCTGGGTCGTCGACACTCCAGGCGTACGGTCCTTCGGGCTCGCCCACATCGATCCGTCCCGGGTCATCCACGCCTTCCCCGACCTGGAACCCGGCACGGAGGGCTGCCCGCGCGCGTGCAGTCACGACGAGCCGGACTGCGCGCTGGACGCCTGGGTCACGGAGGGTCACGCGGACCCGGCCCGGCTGTACTCGCTGCGCCGCCTGCTCTCCACCCGGGAGCGCAAGGAGGGCGACTGACCCGCGCGGTGACCTTGGCGTTGTTTGTGACCCCCGGGGTCCGGCAAGTGCATAATCGCAGCGAGCCGGAGCGGTCACGGCGCGAGGACCTACGGGAGGACGGCACATGGCGTGGCTGCTGGTCATCGTCGCAGGACTGCTCGAGACCGGCTTCGCGGTGTGCCTGAAGCTGTCGCACGGCTTCACCAGGCTCTGGCCGACCATCGCCTTCTGCTGCTTCGCCCTCGGCAGCTTCGGCCTGCTCACCCTGTCCCTGCGCAAGCTCGACGTCGGCCCCGCCTACGCCGTGTGGACGGGCATCGGCGCGGCGGGCACCGCGATCTACGGCATGGTCTTCCTCGGCGACCTGGTGTCCACGCTGAAGATCGTGTCGATCAGCCTCGTCATCATCGGGGTGATCGGGCTGCAGTTGTCGGGCTCGACCCACTGATCACGGCACCGCCGTGGCAGCCTCCAAGCCGACCCGCGGCCGTCGCGACCTGCTGACCGCCGTCCCGGGCCTCCTGCCCAACTCGGCACGATCCCGGGCCTGCTGACCGCCGCGCCACTGTCCCGGCCTGCTGCTGATCACCCCACGCCCGCGGCGGGCTCCTCGGCTGCGGGGCCTCGGCCGCGGCTTCCCGACCACCTCGGCCGTCTCAGCAGCTTCCCGACCGGCACGCCCCTGCGGCAGCGGCCCAACCGGCGTTCCACAGCAGCGCCTTCCCGGCTGCCTCGCCCCCTCGGTGACTTCCCGGGCCTGCCGACCGCCGCGCCACTGTCCCGGCCTGCTGCTGATCACCCCACGCCCGCGGCGGGCTCCTCGGCTGCGGGGCCTCGGCCGCGGCTTCCCGACCACCTCGGCCGTCTCAGCAGCTTCCCGACCGGCACGCCCCTGCGGCAGCGGCCCAACCGGCGTTCCACAGCAGCGCCTTCCCGGCTGCCTCGCCCCCTCGGTGACTTCCCGGCCACCCCCGCAGCCGCTTCCCGACCGGCGCGTCCCCGCAGCGGGCTTTCCCCCCAGCGCGCCCCAGCAGCGGGCTTTCCCTCCGCCCGCCGTGCGCTCAGGCGAGCTGGTGCCGGCGCAGCACCTCGCGCACCAGATCGGCGACGCCTCCCTCGCCCGGCGGGGCCGCCACGCAGGACAGCGCGAGGCGGATCACCAGCTCGCAGGTGCCCGCCAGGTCGCCGCCGTCCGCCGCGGGCGTGCCCGGGACGGCCAGCGCGGTCACGGCACGGTCGCGGACGTGCCCCAGCAAGTCGCCCGGCGACGGCAGCGGTCCGTCCGCCCTCCGCTGCGCCGGAACGGGGGAGGCAGAGGGCACCGCCGACAGCGTCGGCCAGGGCAGCCGCTCGCTCCAGCAGCCCGTGAGCATGGCCTTCACCAGCGCGTTCCGGCGAGCGGCCGTCACGGTCCACTCGGCGGCGGCGGTGAGCCGCTCACGCGGATCGGCGTGGGTGGCCAGGGCGCGGTCCACTCCGGCGAGATAGCCGTCCGCCTCTCTCCTGACGAGCGCACGCGCGAGACCGTCCTTGCTGCCGAACTCGTTGTACAGCGTCTGCCGGGAGACTCCGGCCGCCGCGGCCACGTCCACCATCCGTACCGCGGACCACGGGCGGCGCGCCAGCGCCGTGTAGGCGGCGTCCAGCAGGGATTCCCGCGCTGCAGGCATCATCGCCTCCCGGGGGCGAGCGGCTCTGCGCACAGATTTGACGCGCTCGGCAGCACTGTCAAGGGTGTCCGGGGGCATGTGCGCCCTTTTGGGCGACGCCCCGCTGTTCCAGCCCTGTCGTCCCCGCCCCGTGTAGCCCGGCATCACCCCGGACAGATACCGTTCCCTACATGCCGGACTACCTTGACGACCTGCGCCTGGGCCACGTTCTCGCGGACGCCGCCGACGCCGCCACCATGGAACGCTTCAAGGCACTCGACCTGAAGGTCGAGACGAAGCCGGACATGACCCCGGTCAGCGAAGCGGACAAGGCGGCGGAGGAACTGATCCGCGGCCAGCTGCAGCGTGCCCGCCCGCGCGACGCGATCCTCGGTGAGGAGTACGGCGTCGAGGGCACCGGCCCCCGCCGCTGGGTCATCGACCCGATCGACGGCACCAAGAACTACGTGCGCGGCGTTCCCGTCTGGGCCACGCTGATCTCCCTGATGGAGGCCGGTGAGGGCGGCTACCAGCCTGTCGTCGGCGTCGTCTCCGCGCCCGCGCTCGGCCGCCGCTGGTGGGCCGCCAAGGGCCACGGCGCCTTCACCGGCCGCAGCCTGTCGCAGGCGTCGCGGCTCCAGGTCTCCCGCGTGGCGAAGCTGGCCGATGCCTCCTTCGCGTACTCCTCGCTCAGCGGCTGGGAGGAGCAGGGACGTCTCGACGGCTTCCTGGATCTGACCCGTCAGGTCTGGCGCACCCGGGCCTACGGCGACTTCTGGCCCTACATGATGGTCGCCGAGGGCTCGGTGGACTTCTGCGCCGAACCCGAGCTGTCGCTGTGGGACATGGCCGCGAACGCGATCGTCGTCACTGAGGCGGGGGGCACGTTCACCGGCCTGGACGGCCGGCCCGGTCCGCACAGCGGCAACGCCGTCGCGTCCAACGGACTGCTGCACGACGAGATGCTGGGGTATCTCAACCGGCGCCGGTGAGGAAAGGGGGACGCCTGCGCACGCCCCCAACCAGCCGCACGCGCCCTCTTGTTGACCCCTGCTTTACCTGCAACTCTGAGAGTCCCCCCACTTGTGAACTTGTGAATCCATGCACGAAGTGGATTCCTCGAGGAGGTGGCTCCATCCCATGCTCGTCCGCGACGCCATGAGCACGGTGGTCCTCACCATCGGCCCCACCCACACCCTCCGACAGGCCGCCGCCCTGATGTCCGCCCGCCGGGTCGGCGCGGCCGTCGTGCACGACCCCGACGCCGGCGGCATCGGCATCCTCACCGAACGGGACATCCTCAACTCCGTCGGCGTGGGCCAGAACCCGGACACCGAACCCGTCCACGCCCACACCACCACGGACGTCGTGTTCGCCACCCCGTCCTGGACCCTGGAGGAGGCGGCCGGCGCCATGTCGCACGGTGGCTTCCGCCACCTCATCGTCCTCGACCGCGGCGAACCGGCGGGCCTCGTCTCGGTCCGCGACATCATCCGCTGCTGGGCGGCGGCCCCGCCCCGACGGCACGCCGAACAGCTGTCCGCCTGAGCACACGACGACGGACCGGGTCCGCGTGAAGAACAGCGGACCGGGTCCGTGGGAACGACGGCGGGCCGGGCTCCCGAGGGAGCCCGGCCCGCCGGCCACGACAAGCGGTCCAGTCGCTGGAGGATCAGCCGCCCGGCCGCAGGGCTCAGCCCCGCAGGGCCTGGACCGCGGCCTCCAGCCGCTTGCCGAAGTCACCGTCCGCGCGGCGGAAGTTGTCGATCGCGCGATCGGCGATGTCCTCGCGCGAGACCTGCGAGATGGCACCCGCCAGGTTGCCGATCAGGCGGTCCTTCTCCTCGTCCGTCATCAGGCGGTAGAGGTTGCCCGCCTGGACGAAGTCGTCGTCCTCGGCATGCAGCGGCGCCCGGTGGTCGCCGGTGACACCGGAGACCGGGATCGGCTGCCACAGCGGCCGGTCCGTCTGGAACGGGCCGCCGAAGCTGTTCGGCTCGTAGTTCTTCGCGCCCTTGTGGCGACCGTCGTAGAGGTAGCCGTCCCGGGAGTTGGTGCGCGCCTCGGTGGCGTGCGGGCGGTTCACCGGCAGGTGGTCGGCGTTGATGCCGACGCGGTAGCGGTGGGCGTCGCCGTAGGCGAAGAGGCGGCCCTGGAGCATCTTGTCCGGGGACGGGCCGATGCCGGGCACGAAGTGCGCCGGGGAGAAGATCGACTGCTCGACCTCGGCGAAGACGTTCTCCGGGTTGCGGTTGAGCTCCAGCTTGCCGATCTCGACCAGCGGGTAGTCGGCGTGCGGCCACACCTTGGTCAGGTCGAAGGGGTTGAAGCGGTAGGTCGCCGCCTCGGCCGCGGGCATGATCTGGACGTAGACGGTCCACGACGGGTACTCGCCGCGCTCGATCGCCTCGCGCAGGTCGCGCTGGTGGGAGTCGGGGTCCTCACCGGCGAGCCTGTTGGCCTCCTCCTGCGTGAGGCACTTGATGCCCTGGTCGGTCTTGAAGTGGTACTTGACCCAGAAGACCTCGCCGGCCTCGTTGTTCCACTGGTAGGTGTGCGAGCCGAAGCCGTCCATGTGGCGGTACGACGCCGGGATGCCGCGGTCGCCGAACAGCCAGGTCACCTGGTGCGTGGACTCCGGGGACAGGCTCCAGAAGTCCCAGACGTTGTCCGGCTCCGTCGAGCCCGTGTACGGGTCGCGCTTCTGGGTGTGGATGAAGTCGGGGAACTTGATGGCGTCCCGGATGAAGAACACCGGGGTGTTGTTGCCGACGAGGTCGTAGTTGCCCTCCTCGGTGTAGAACTTCAGCGAGAAGCCACGCGGGTCGCGGACGGCGTCCGCGGCGCCCAGGTTGCCCGCCACGGTCGAGAAGCGCAGGAAGGTCTCCGTCTCCTTGCCGACCTCGGAGAGGAACTCGGCGCGGGTGTACTGCGTGACATCGGCGGTGACCGTGAAGGTGCCGTAGGCACCGGCGCCACGGGCGTGCACCACACGCTCCGGAATGCGCTCACGGTTGAAGTGGGCGAGCTTCTCCAGCAGCAGTTGGTCCTGGACGAGAACCGGGCCGCCGACGCCCGCGGTCTCGCTGTTCTGGTTGTCGGCCACCGGAGCACCGGCCTCCGTAGTGAGCGGTCGCTGGGTCACGTCGCCTCCCGGCAATTTCGTCTGATCCTGTCGCTTGGCCAAAGCCAGCCTCGATCCTACAATGGACAATGTCTAAGTCAAGTTGAGCTCCAAAGTCACACTTGTTCGGAATCTATTCCTCTTGCTGTTAAGCTGGTGCCTATGAGCGACCTTCTGGAACGGCTGCGTGGACGCGGATGGCGGATGACCGCGCAGCGACGCGTCGTGGCCGAGGTCCTGGACGGCGAGCACGTCCACCTCACGGCCGACGAGGTCCATGCGCGGGCCGTGGCCAAGCTGCCCGAGATCTCCCGCGCCACCGTCTACAACACCCTGGGCGAGCTGGTCACCCTCGGTGAGGTGATCGAGGTCAGCACCGACAAGCGCGCCAAGCGGTACGACCCGAACGCCCACCGGCCGCACCAGCACCTGGTCTGCGCCGGCTGCGGGGCGATCCGCGACGTCCATCCCGGCGGCAATCCGCTGGCCGACCTTCCGGACTCGGAGCGCTTCGGCTTCATGGTCTCGGACGTCGAGGTGACGTACCGCGGGCTGTGCCCGAGCTGCGCGGCGACCTGACGAACGCGTGACCTGACGAACGCGTGAAAGCCCCGGCACAGGAGTGCCGGGGCTTCTTCGTGCGTACGGGCGGACGGGTCGCGCTCACCGCGGGAAGCGGAGGGCACCCACTGCCAGACAAGAGGCACACCGCCGGGGCGGCCCCGCGGGCGGGCTCGGGGAAGACAGGCCGGAATGGCACCGAGGGCACGGCCAAAACACCGAGGGCCGGAACCCTGATCGGATTCCGGCCCTCGGCCTTCAGTAGCGGGGACAGGATTTGAACCTGCGACCTCTGGGTTATGAGCCCAGCGAGCTACCGAGCTGCTCCACCCCGCGTCGGTGAATAGAACACTACGTGACCGGCGGGGAAAGAAGCAAATCGCTTTCGGGGAGCGTCGCGCACGTCACGCCGACAGCTCCTGCCGCAGCGCGTCCCTGAGCCGTGCCGCCCGCTCCGTCACCCCTGCCGGCCCGAGCGCCACCGCCCGGTCGGCCCACCGCTGCCCCTCCGCGAGCTCCCCACGACGGGCATGGACGAGGGCGAGCCGCAGCGCCGCCCGCCCGTGGCCCGCGTCGGCGGCCCGGGCCCACCACACGACGGCCTCCGGCTCGCTCCCCTCCCGGGCGAGCAGCAGTCCCAGGTTGAACGCGCCGTTGCGGGAGCCGGCCTCCGCCGCCACCCGGTACCAGCGCGCCGCCTCGACCACGTCCCCCCGGGCCGCGGCCATCATGCCCACCCGCACCTGCGCGCGCCGGTGGCCCTGGGTGGCCGCCCGCTCGTACCACTCCTCGCACTCGGTCTTCTCGTGGATCGCCGACTCCCCGAGCTCGTGCGCCGGCGCCGGCGGCCGCCGCGCGTCGAGCAGGGTCGCCAGCCGGTAGGCGGCCTCCGGGCTCCCTCCACCGGCCGCGCAGCGCAGGTGCCGCTCGGCCTGCTGCTCGTCCCCCGCGCGCAGCCGGGCGATCCCCACCTGCAACGCCGCCTCCGTGTGCCCGGCGGCCGCCGCCCGCTCGTACCACCGCAGGGCCTCGGGCTCCAGGCCCCGCCCGGCGAAGAGGATCCCCAGGTTGAACGCGGCGTCCACGCTCCCGGACTCTGCGGCCCGGGAGAACCACGGCTCGGCCCCGCTCGTGTCCCCGCTCTGGAGCAGCAGGACGGCCAGCGCGTTGGCCGCCTCCCGGTGTCCGGCGTAGGCGGCACGCCGGTACCACTGCTCGGCCTGCGCGGTCCGCCCCTGCTCGGCGCAGAGCAGCCCGAGGTTGTAGGCGCCGTTCACGTCGCCCGCGTCCATGGCCGCCCGGTACCAGCGCTCGGCGGTCTGCGTCTCGCCGCGCTCGGCGTGCAGCGCGCCCAGCGCGTTCGCCGCGTTGCCGTCCCCGTCCTGGGCGGCCCGCAGCCACCACACGGCCGCGCTCTCGGTGTCTCCGGCGTCGCGCAGCAGGAATCCGAGGGCGCAGGCCGCCCGCGCCTCGCCGTCCTTGGCGGACGTCAGGTACCAGCGGCCCGCCTCCTTGAGCGCGCCGCGCTTCTCCAGGATCGCGCCGAGGTGCAGCGCGGCACGCCGGTGCCCGCGCGCGGCGGCCTGCCGGTACCACTGCTCGGCCTCCGCCAGGGCGTCGGCCCCGTCGCAGCCCGCGCTGTCGGCGCCGATGCCGGTGGAGCCGGTCCCGCGTGAGCGCGCACCACGGGCGCCGACACCGTTGTCCACGGCGGGCTCGCTCGTCGCCCGCCGGTCCAGTGCCCGGGCCAGCCGGTACGCCGCCTCCCGGTGGCCGTGCTCGGCGGCGACCCGCATCCAGCGCTCGGCCCCGGAGTCCGCGCGGTGCTCCAGGAGGTCGGCGAGCGCGTAGGCGCCCAGCACGTGGCCCTGCTCGGCGGACTGGCGCAGCCAGTACTCGGCGGCGGGCTCGTCGCCGCGCTCGCGGTGGTGCCGGCCGAGCGCGTGCGCGGCCGCGGCGGAGCCGGCGACGGCGGCGATCCGCCACCAGCCCGCGGCTTCGTCGGCGTATCCCCGCTGGTGGAGGAGGACTCCCAGATTGTTCGCGGCGGCGCGGTCACCGGCCGAGGTGGCGGCGCGCAGATGGGGTTCGGCTCCGTCGAGGTCGCCGCGTCGCAGCAGCATGGCTCCGAGGACGCTCATCGCCTCGACGTCGCCGGCCTCGGCGGCGAGCCGACGGCGCGCCAGCTCGGCGACCTCCTCGGCGGCCTCAACGGTCTCGTCCGCGGTCGCGGCTCCGATCCCCTCGGGCTCCTCGGTCCCGGGATCGGAAGTCTGCACAAATCGCCCTGTCTCGAACAGAGTTACCTTGTCCCCCATAACGTCCATCGTCGCACCACCCGCAACCCGGGTACACCTGGTATACCGCAGCCAGTGAGGTCACTTCAGCGTTTTGTCGACATGCCCACAGAGAGACAAGTCAAACACAGATCGCCCAACTCCCCACGGCGGCACGGCGGTCCACCATGTCGGCACATCCGTTCGCACACCACCGCCCGACGCGCGCACCACGAAGGCCCGGATCCGTTCCGGGACCCGGGCCTTCGACTCGGCGGGAGCGGTCAGCTTCCTGTCTTGCCGCTACCGCCGCCCTTCGCGTCGCCGGCGGCGCCGTTCTTGGCGCTGCCGCCCTGCTTCTCCGCCTGGGCCTGTGCGTCCTCGGCCCGCTTGAGCGCGTCCTGCAGCTCCTTCTGCGCCTTCCCGTACGCCTGCCAGTCGGCCGGCCGCTTGTTCAGCGCGGCCTGGCCCTCGTCGAAGGCCTTCTGCGCGTCCTTCAGCGCCTGCTGGACGGTCGGGTTGCTCGAACTCGGCGGGTTCGTGGTGCCGGTGTCGGGCGGGGGTGCCGAACTCGGCTTCCCGAAGACCTTGTCGAGGGCTTCGTCGAGCGTGTCCTCGAACGCGGTGGCACCGCCGTAGGTCACCAGGACCTTGCGCATCAGCGGGTACTTGAGCTGACCGCCGCGTACGTAGACCGGCTCCACGTAGAGCAGTCCTCCGTCCAGTGGGATGGTCAGCAGATTGCCGTACTCGATCTCCGAGTCACCGCCCCTGATGAGCTTCACGAACTCGGCGATGTTCTGCTGGGAGTTGGAGTTGAACTGGCTCTGCACCTGTTTCGGGCCGCCGACCGTCGTGCTGGTCGGCAGCTTCAGGATTCTGATCTTGCCGTAATCGGGTGTGCCCGCCTGGGAATCGACCGCCATGAAGGCGCTCAGGTTGGGCCGGCCGTCCGGCGTGAACGTCGTCGTCAGCGAGAACGCCTGGGAGTTCTGGTCGGGCATCTTCATGGTCAGGTAGTACGGCGGCACCGGGTCGCCCGACTTGTTCGTCGGGTCGTCCGGCACCTGCCACACCTCGCTGCCGCTGAGGAAGGTCTGCGCGTCCTGCACGTGGTAGCGGGTGAGCAGCTCCCGCTGGACCTTGAACAGGTCCTGCGGGTACCTCAG
The DNA here is from genome assembly GCF_002154505.1 of Streptomyces carpinensis. GTDB lineage: Bacteria > Actinomycetota > Actinomycetes > Streptomycetales > Streptomycetaceae > Streptomyces > Streptomyces carpinensis. The sequence goes on from NZ_MUBM01000115.1 coordinate 16,328, forward strand.
ATGGGACATCAGGTCCGAGGAGATGTCCGACTTCGGCTTCACCGTGCCCGGGAACGCCTTCATCCAGGTCTTCAGCACCGGGTCCTCGGTGTCCCACTGGTACAGCCTGACCTCGCCGCTGTAGGCGTCGACGGTCGCCTTCACCGAGTTGCGGATGTAGTTGACCTGGTTCTGCTGGGCCACCACCGCGCGCGAGTTGTTGGTCGCGGTCAGCGAGTCCGCCGTGGTGTCACCGAGAGTGGTGCGGGAGGCGTACGGGTAGCCGTTCGTGGTCGTGTAGGCGTCCACGATCCACTGGATACGGCCGTCCACCACCGCCGGGTAGGCGTCGCCGTCGATGGTCAGCCACGGAGCCACCGCCTCGACGCGCTCCTTCGGCGTGCGGTTGTACAGGATCCGCGAGCCGTCGCCGATCGCGCCGGAGTAGAGGATCTGCGGCTCGCCGAACGCCAGCGCGTACGCGGCCCGGTTGATCGGGCTGGACAGGCTCACGCCGCTCTTGCCCTGGTAGCTGGTGGTCTTCTCACCGTTGTTGTCGGAGTAGTCGATCTCCTTCTGGGGACCGCCGACGATCGAGTACGTCGTGGTCTTCTCGCCGTAGTAGACCCGCTGTTCGTACGTCCCGAGGTCGCCGGAGGACGGCAGGTTCTTCTCGGTGAAGACGGGCTCGCCGTTGTCGGCCTCGGTTCCCTTGGCCGCGACGACGCCGTAGCCGTGGGTGTAGCGGAAGTGGCTGTTGATCCAGTTCTGCTCGACGCCGGAGAGGCTCAGCTCACGCAGTCCGACGACCGTGTCCTGGACCTTGCCGTCCTTGGTGGGATAGCGGTCGACGTCCAGATTGTTCGGGAACGCGTAGAAGCCCTTGATCTGCTGAATCTGCTGGAACGTGGGCGAGACGATGTTCGGGTCGAGTATGCGGATGCTCGCCGTCTTGTCGACGTCGTCGCGCAGCGTCGACTTGTCCTTGGTCTTGCTCGTGCCTTCGTACCCGCTGACCTTGGTGTCGTCGATGCCGTACGCCTCGCGCGTCGCCTCGATGTTCTTGGCGACGTACGGGGCCTCCTTGGCCTGCTCGTTCGGCTGGACCTGGAACTTCTGGACGATCGCCGGGTACAGGCCGCCGATGAGGATCGCCGAGAGCACCATCAGGCCGAAGCCGATGACCGGCAGCTGCCAGGTGCGCCGCCACAGCGTGGCGAAGAACAGCAGCGCGCAGATCACCGCGATGCAGAACAGGATCGTCTTGGCCGGCAGATAGGCGTTGGCGTCGACGTACCGCAGACCGGTCCAGTTGCCGGTGGCCTTGAAGTCGCTCGACTTGACCGCGAGCCCGTACCGGTCGAGCCAGTACGCGACCGCCTTCAGTGCCACGAAGACGCCGAGCAGCACCGACAGGTGCCCGGTCGCCGCGGCGGTCGCCCGCGCGCCGGGGCTGGTGACCCGCAGCCCGCCGTACAGGTAGTGGGTGAGCGCCGCCGCGATCAGGGACAGGATCGTGGCCGCGAAGCCGAAGCCCAGCAGGAACCGGTACCAGGGCAGGTCGAAGGCGTAGAAGGCCACGTCGAGGTGGAACTGCGGGTCCGTCTTGTGGAACGGGACGCCGTTGACCCACAGCAGCCAGGTCCGCCACTGGCCGGCGGCGGAGGCACCCGCGATCAGGCCGACCAGGGCGGTGATGCCGCACAGCAGCCACCTCTTGTACGGCGCGATCCCCATCCGGTAGCGGTCGAGGTTCTGCTGCTCCATCGACATGGCGCTCAGCGGGGGCCGCAGCCGGTGCGCGAGCCAGATGTTGAAACCGACGGCCGCCGCCATCAGCAGTCCGAAGACGAAGAACAGCCCGATCTTGGTCCACAGGGTGGTGGTGAACACGGACGAGTAGTGCACCGACCGGTACCACAGCCAGTCCGTCCAGAAGCCCGCGAACATCGTGAACGCCATACCGAGGACGGCCAGGACGCCCAGTGTCATCAGCAGGGCACGGGCCCGCCGGGACGGACGGCCGACTCTGATCCGCGGCCCGGACGGGCCTCCGCCGCGGTCCGGCATCTGGAAAGCCAAGGTGCGCACCTCGAAGTTCGCTGTTGGTTCGCTGTCGTTGCGTCTGGCCCCCGTGTCCGCGGACCGTACGGTGCGCCCACGGTCGTGGGCGCACACCTATGCAACTTACTCACGGTTTAGCCGGTTCCCGATTCCGGCCGGGAACGAGGCAGGATTGTGACCATGTCCAACACTCCCATGGCAGCGAGCCCGCTCACTCGGGCCGTACTCGAGATCGACGAGTACGCCTCCGGCCTCGGCTGGGACCAGCCCGCTCGCCTCTTCGCCCTCGTAGACACCGCGCGGCTGCGGGTCCAGGAACCCGTTCTCGCGGCCCAGCTCGGCCTGGAGGACGAGCAGCAGACCTCCGGTCTCACCCCGATCGAGCAGGACGAGATTCCGTCGGACCAGCCGCTCGACGAGTTCCTCGCCACGATCGCCTGGCCCGACGCGGTGGCCGGCTGCGCGCTGACCGTGGAGCGTCTGATGCTGCCGCCGTCCGCCGAGGCCCAGGTCCCGCAGGGGCTGGACGAGGCGAAGCTGGCCCGGTGGGTGGCCGACCACCCCGAGCGCCAGGAGGTCCGGATGACGGTGGCGGTCCTGCGCGACGGCGCCCGCGAGTCGGCCCTGCGGCTGCGCGAGAAGGACTCCGCCACGGAGGTGCTCACGGGCGCCGGCCTCGTGCCGGGGCTGGCGGAGGCGCTGGCTGCGACGTTCGAGGACTGACGTCCGCCCGACGTTCGAGGGCTGAGACCCGCCGTCCGGTTGCAGGGCTTCTGTGCCGGTTTGCCGGCATGCGGCCTTTGTCGGTACGTGGCCGGGGCGTCCTTGTTTCCGGGGGCGCCCCTCCTGCCGGGACCTCCGTTGCCGGGGCGCCCGCCGTCAGCCCTTGGTCGTGCACTTCGGCAGGTCGGCGGTCTGCCCGGAGCGGATGTCCTTCAGGGCGGCGAGTGCGTCGCCGATGGTGTTGACCTTGACCAGGGTGAGCCCCGAGGGGGTGTCCTGGGCGGCGGCCGCGCAGTTGTCGGCGGGGGTCAGGAAGTACTGGGCGCCCATGTCACGCGCGCCGACCGTCTTCATCTCGACGCCGCCGATCGGGCCGACCTTGCCGTCGTCGTCGATCGTCCCGGTGCCGGCCACGAACTTCCTGCCGGTCAGGCTGCCCGGGGTGAGCTTGTCGTAGATGCCGAGGGCGAACATCAGACCGGCGCTGGGGCCGCCGACGTCGGCGAGCTTGATGTCGATCGTGAACGGGAACGTGTGATCGGTTCCGGCGGAGATTCCGACGATGGCACGCTTGGCGCCGACGTCGTGGGACTCCGCCGTGGTGATCGTGACCGTCTTGGTGGCGGTCGCCGTCCTGTTCTGCTTCTCCGCGGCGGCCTGGTCCTTGGCGGGCACGATGGTGAAGACGACGTCCTGGCCGGGCTTGTGCTTGGTGACCAGCTTCGCGACGTCGGAGGGCTGCTTGACCGCGGTGCCGTCCACGGCCTTGATCACGTCACCGGCGTGCAGTCTGCCCTGGGCCGGGGTGCCCTTGACGACCGTGGAGACGATCACCCAGGACCGCACCGGAATGCCGAGCTCCTTCAGGGCCGCCACCTTGGCGCTCTCCTGGGACTGGCTGAACTCCTCGGCGTTCTCCTGGGTCGACTGCTCCTCCGTCTTGCCGTCGGGATAGAGCGTGTCGTGCGGCACGACCTTGTCGTCGTGTGCGAGCCAGCCGTAGACGGCCTCGACGAGGTTCATCCGGTAGTCGGCGCTGGTGACCCGGACGGTGGTCATGTTGAGGTGGCCGTCCGTCGGGTAGGTCTTGCGCCCGGAGATCTGCAGCACCGGCTCGCCGTCGTGCTCGTCCAGCGTGTTGACCGTCGGTCCCGGGGACATCTCCGCGTAGGGCACGGGGAGGAAGACCCCCGCGCACAGGAGCGCGATCAGCATCAGGGTGGAGGCGAGCATCGTCGCGGTGCGGCGTGGCATGAGTCGACAGTACGTGACGTACCTGTCGGAGCACCGTCAGGGCCGTCGTACGCGGGCCTGCTCAGGTGCCGGAGGTGGACCTCTCCATGGCCTCGCGGAAACGGGCGTACCCGTCCAGTTCGGGACCGTCGCTGCGCACCTTGCGGGTGCGGTTCACCCAGCCCCCCCACAGTCCGGCGGCTATCCCGGCCACCAGCGGAATCAGCAACCAGGCGAGCGCCGCCATGCCGACCTCCCACAACCCCAACCGAGCGACCCCAACTGACTGATCAGCAGATTAACCATCCGCACTGACAACGCTCGGGCCAGGGGGGCGGTTACGCAACCGGAGCTGCGACGGAAAGGCCGGACGGGCAGCCGGAGAGCCACTGGTGTGACGCCAGCCGGACGCCGGAGGTCCGCCGGCGGTGGCGTCAGCAGGCTGCAAGGGGTCTGTCGGGGGTGGTATCAGCAGGCTGCCCGGGGGGGGTCAGCAGGCGCCGACCCACTCCTCGGTGCCGTCCGAGAACTTCTGGTGCTTCCAGATGGGCACTTCGTGCTTGAGGTCGTCGATCAGCTTCCTGCAGGCCTCGAAGGCCTCCCCGCGGTGCGGACACGACACGCCGACGACGACGGCGAGATCCCCGACCCTGAGGTCCCCCACACGGTGGACCGCGGCGAGCGCCCGCACCGGGTACTCGGCGACGACCTTCTCGGCGATCCGCCGCATCTCGGCCTCGGCACTGGGATGGCAGGAATAGCCGAGCTCGTCGACATCGACACCCCCGTCGTGGTTGCGCACCGTTCCCACGAAGAGCGCGGTACCACCGGCGGCGTCGTCCCCGACGGCCCTGAAGACCTCGTCCATGGAGAGCGCCGTCTCCCGGATGGCGATCAGCTTGATGGGATCGTCGGCGGCGTGCTCGCCGGGGTGATCGTTGGTGGGTGCCATGGCTCCATCGTGCCGCACGCGCGCGACCGCGCGGAATAGCGTCATCGCCCGGTACGCGCGCGGGCCGGTTTGGAGCCTCCTACAGACCGACCGGGCGGGCGCCCCGCCGCCCCGCGCCCCTCCGGCGCTGTGAGCGATCCCACCCCACCGCGCCGGAGCACACCCTCAGATCCGCCGCCGCGCCTTGCGGGCCCGCCGCACGACGGCAGCCGCACCCAGCAGGGCGACCGTCGCCCCCGCGGCCCCCGCCGCGGTCGCGTCCTTGCGCCCCAGCCGCCGCCCGGCCACCGTGTGCCGCCCGGCGACCTCCTCCAGGAGTTCTGCGAGCACCTCCTCGTTGGTCCACCTCGGCCGCCACCCCGCGTCGTGCAGCCTGCTGCCGCTCACCACCCAGGGGTACATCGTGTACGCCAGATCCCCGGCCGGGGACGGGGTGAGCCCGATGCGGTGCAGCCGGGCCGCCGCGCCCAGCGCCACCGCCGAGGGCAGCTCCATCCGCCGGATCCCGCTGAGCTCCTCCACCTCCTCCTGCTCCAGCCATCCGTCGCAGCCGACGGCCAGCTCACCGTCGACCTTCTCCAGCACGGCGTACTCCAGCGCACCGCACAGGTCCTCGACGTGGCAGAACTGCCATGCGGGCCGCGAACCGGCCACGACCAGCAACCGCGGTGACTCGAAGTACCTGGTCAGTGCGGTGTCGGTGCCGCCGACCAACACTGCGGGGCGGGCCACCGTGACGTTCAGCCCGGGGTGCGCCCGCGGCGCGCGGCGCGCCAGCCGTTCGACCTCCAGCAGGTCCCCGACGCCGGTCGCCTCGGCGGTCGCCCGCAGCTCCGCGTCCTCCGACAGCGGCAGCTCGTTGTCGGGCAGCGCGCCGTACACCATGGCGGACGTGCACAGCACGACCCGGTGCACACCGGCCGCCGCGGCGGCGGTCAGCACGGTCTGTGTCCCCCGGACGTTGTAGGCCGTACGGGCGGCGGGGTCGGTCTCCAGGTCGAGGTCGAGCGCCAGGTGCACCACGACGTCGGCACCGCGCAGCTTGTCGGCGATCGCCGGATCCCGTACGTCGAGGATGTGCCACTGCGCCGCCGCGCACTCCCCACGGCGCTCGTCGATGGCGATGACCTGCCCGACCTCGTCGGACGCGGCCAGCCGCTCCGTGAGCAGCGCGCCGACGCCGCTCGCGGCTCCGGTGACCGCGACGACGGGCCCGCGCACGGCGGGGGTGCTTTCAGGGTTTCGCGCTGCGCGAACCTGTGGATCTGGGGAACTCACCGGGCGTCTCCAGCGGTTGTCTTCCATACGGGCGCGAATGACGCGTACGTACCAGGTGGCTCCATCCTGCCGCAGCCGATCTGTCGGCGAAGCACCGAGGCCCGATGCGTCCGCGGTGTCTACGCTGGGTGGTGTTGTCGGGCAGCCGCGCCGCCGGAGAAACCGGTGGCCTTACCAGCCGAGGAACCCCGTGAGTGACACCCCATTCGGATTCGGCCTTCCGCCGGAGGAGCCGGACGACGGCGACGAGGGCAAGAAGAAGGACCAGCAGAGCGGTGGTGGGCAGGGACCGGCCAACCCGTTCGGTTTCGGGCTGCCCGGAGCCGGAGGCCTTGGCGGGCCCGGCGCCGAGAATCCGCTCGCAGCGATGTTCGGTTCACTGAACCCCACCGACCTGGGCGCCGCGTTCCAGCAGCTCGGCCAGATGCTCTCCTACGAGGGCGGCCCGGTGAACTGGGACATGGCCAAGCAGATCGCCCGCCAGACGGTCGCCCAGGGCACATCGGACGGCACGAAGGACGCGAGCGTCGGCCCCGCCGAGCGCACCGCCGTGCAGGAGGCCGTCCGCCTGGCCGACCTGTGGCTGGACGACGTGACGTCCCTGCCGTCCGGCGCCGCCTCCGCGGTGGCGTGGTCCCGGGCGGAGTGGGTCGAGGCGACCCTGCCCGCCTGGCAGGAGCTCGTCGATCCGGTCGCCGAGCGCGTCGGCACCGCCATGGGCGATGTGCTGCCCGAGGAGATGCAGGCCATGGCTGGCCCGCTGATCGGCATGATGCGCTCCATGGGCGGCGCCATGTTCGGCACGCAGATCGGCCAGGCCGTCGGCGTGCTGGCCGGTGAGGTCGTCGGCTCCACCGACATCGGCCTGCCGCTCGGCCCGGCCGGGAAGGCCGCGCTGCTTCCGCTGAACATCGAGAAGTTCGGCAAGGACCTGGGCGTGGCGCAGGACGAGGTGCGGCTGTATCTCGCCCTGCGCGAGGCCGCCCACCAGCGTCTGTTCGCGCACGTGCCGTGGCTGCGCTCGCACCTGTTCGGCGCGGTCGACGGGTACGCGCGCGGGATCAAGGTGGACACCGCCAAGCTGGAGGACGTGGTCGGCCAGTTCGACCCGCAGAACCCCGAGCAGCTCCAGGACGCCCTCCAGCAGGGCATGTTCCAGCCGGAGGACACCCCGGAGCAGAAGGCGGCCCTGGCCCGTCTGGAGACCGCTCTGGCACTCGTCGAGGGCTGGGTGGACGCGGTGGTGCACGCGGCCGCGAAGCCCCGTCTGTCGTCCGCGGACGCGCTGCGCGAGACGCTGCGCCGCCGCCGGGCCTCGGGCGGCCCGGCCGAGCAGACGTTCGCCACGCTGATCGGCCTGGAGCTGCGTCCTCGCCGCCTGCGTGACGCCTCCCGTCTGTGGGCCTCGCTCACCGACGCGCGCGGGGTGGAGGGCCGCGACGGCCTGTGGGCCCACCCGGACATGCTGCCGACGGCCGCCGACCTGGACGACCCCGACGGCTTCGTGCACCGTGAGCAGCTGGACTTCTCCGAGCTGGACAAGATGCTCGGCGAGGCCGCGAACGGCTCCGGGCCGAAGCCCGACCTGCGCAAGCGGGACGAGGGCGACCAGAAGGAAGGCGACGGCAAGGACGACGACGCCGAGTGAGCCTCCACGACGACGCGGTCCTCGTGCTGAAGGGGTACGAGGCCCAGGAAGAGCTGCGCCAGGCCTACCTGGACCATCTCGCCGCACACCCGGACGGCATGTGGAAGGCCTGCAAGGACGGGCACATCACGGCGAGCGCGTTGGTGGTCGACCCGGAGCGCGACCGCGTTCTGCTGACCCTCCACAAGAAGTTGCGGATGTGGCTCCAGATGGGCGGTCACTGCGAGCCGGTCGACGCCGCGCTGGCGGTTGCCGCGCTGCGCGAGGCCACCGAGGAGTCGGGCATCGAGGGGCTGGCGCTGCTGCCCGGCGGTCCGGTGCGCCTGGACCGGCACCACACCCCGTGCGCCTGGCACCTGGACGTCCAGTACGCCGCCGTCGCCCCGCCCGGGGCGGTGGAGGCCATCAGCGACGAGTCCCTCGACCTGCGCTGGTTCGCCTACGACGAGGTGCCGGACGTGGCGGACGAGTCGGTCGTGCGCCTGGCGGAGGCGACGCGCGCCAGGCTCTGAAGGTGCGAGACGCCGGCGCCGGTGGTGAAGAACGATGTAAGGGGTGACCGCCCGGGCGGTCACCCCTTACGCGTGCTCAGCCGGCCGCCGGCGCCCCGCCGGCGACGACCGCGCTCAGCTCCAGACGTTGCCCTGGTTCTGTCCCCGCGCCCCCTGCTGTCCCATGCCGAACTGCGCGGCGAGGCCCTGCCCGATCACCGCGTTCTGCGGCGGCAGCAGCTCGCTGGGCTGGACGAGCGCGTAACCGCTGCCCATGAAGCTGAGCTCCCAGCCCTCGCCGGTGCTGCCGCGCCGCCGCCACACCCCCGAGGAGTGCGTCTGGGCCTGCATCTGCACCCGCAGACCGGTGGACCAGGCGACGATCGCGTCGGCGTCGCAGTTGACGTACTTGTCGGGCGTCACCTGCATCATCAGCGGAGCACCGGAGGTCATCAGGGCGACCTTGCCGCGGCCGGTGATGTTCAGCTGGTACTTCCCGGAGCCGGAGATGCCGTACATGCTGTCGACGGCGATGACCTCGTGGTGCAGCGAGGAGTCCATCGCCAGCACATAGCTGCTGTCGACCGTCAGACCGTCCTGCTCGACGTCCATGACGTGGACGTACTGGGCGAGGTTGGCCAGGTAGACCGTGCCCTGCCCGTGGCAGCGCATCAGGTCCAGGCCCTCACCGGTGTAGGCACGCGCGCGTGCGTGGTTGTTGCTCTGGTACTCGGCGTCGAACTCGACGAGGCCCTGGTAGGCGACCATGGTGCCCTTGCGGGCGAGGATGTCGTCGTGGCCCTCCAGGGTGACGCGCAGCATCTGCTTGTTCTGCAGGCTCCAGCGCTCCTGGGTCTGGGCGTCGTTGAACGCGAAAAGCGGGCTCTGCATGTCCTCTGTCTTCCCCTCAGCCCCGGATCCGGAGGCGGTCGGTGCTGTCCTCGCTGGGCTGCACGACGACGATGCCCTGGCCGGAGAAGGCCATCTGGTAGGCCTCGCCGCTGCCCCGGCCGATCAGGGACTGCGCCTTGAAGCTGCGCTTGCCCTTCACCTTCAGGTTCGGGGACCAGGCGACGAGCGCGTCCGGGTCGACGTAGGTCTCGTCCTCGCCGCTGCCGCAGTCGACGACGATCGGCTTGCCCCGGGAGGTCAGCGCGACCCAGCCCTGTCCGGAGATCTTCGTGTTCCACAGGCCCTGCCCGGCGAACTTCGCCAGGCCCTTGACCCGCTCGACGCCCCACTGGAGGTTCGCGTCGAAGGCCAGCAGATTGGTGGCGTTCACCGAGATCGCGTCGCCGCCCAGGTTGATGACGACGACGTCGGCGCCGTAGTCGGCGAGGTAGAGCAGGCCGTCGCCGGAGCACTTCATCAGGGGCGCGCCCTCGGCGGTGATCCAGTCGCGGGCGATCTGGCGCACGGCCGGCGGATTGGGCTCGTACTGGATGAAGCCTTCGTAGGCGACCATCGACCCCACGCGCGCGAGGAGGTCGTTCCCGGTCTGCATGGCGACCTTGAGCATGTGACTGCCGTGGTTCTCCATGCGGGCGGTGACGGGTGCGGGGGCGTAGCCCGCGAGCGGCTGGTTCATGACGGGCTCCCTCTAGACCTCGTAGGGCTGGACGACGACGAAGTTGCCGGGTGCGCCCCGGAACTGCAGGTTGACGCCCTCTCCGGTGTGGCCCGGGTAGGCGTTGCGGCGCATGCGCACCTGGCTGGAGACGATCACCTGCGCGGCGGCGGACCAGGCGACGACGGCGTTGGAGTCGACGAACGTCGTCGGCGTCACGGGCAGCACGACTGGCGTGCCGTGCGTCTTGACGACGACGGTGCCGGTGCCCTGGAACTGCATCGTGAACAGGGCACCTCCGGGGATGCCGTGTCCCTCGATGCGGCGGACCTCGTACTGGAGGCTCTCGTCGAAGGCGAGGACGTTCTCCGCGGAGACGCAGATCGCGTCGCCCTGGAGTTCGACGGGGTGCAGGTGCGTGGAGTTCTCGGCGAGGAACACCTGGCCCTGACCCGTGCAGCGCATCAGCTGCATCTCCTGGCCGGTGGCGTTGCCCACGATGCGGCCGGCGAAGCCGGCGCCCTTGTAGCTGAAGTCGACCTTGCCCTGGTAGAGCACCATGCTGCCCTGGCGGGCCAGCACGGGCTGGCCTCCCATGCCGAGGTCGACCCGGATCAGCTTGCTGCTCTGCGGCGTCCAGCGCTGGCCGGTCGGGGTCTCCTTGAACTGCTGCAGCGCGGCGGAGACGCCGGCGCCCTGGAGAGCTCCGTAGGACCCGGGTGCCATCTGGCCCGGGGCCTGTCCGTACGGCTGCCGGCCGTAGCCCGGGGGCGGGGTCGGCTGGCCGTATCCGGGAGGCGGGGTGGGCTGTCCGTATCCGGGTGGCGGTGCCGGGGCCTGCGGCGCCGGGGGCTGGGCGTAGCCGGGGGGTGCGCTCGCGGTCTGGTGGCCGTACGGCGGCTGATGGCCCGGCTGCCCATAGG
>NZ_MUBM01000116.1 GCF_002154505.1 Streptomyces carpinensis
CGCACGATCTCGCGGCGGCGAAGGAGCGCGGCGACGTCGTCGCCACCCTGATCGCCGCCGAGTACCCGATCTACGGCCGCTACGGCTTCGGCCCGGCCACCTGGACCACCGAGTGGACGATCGACGTGCCCCGGGCCGGTCTCGACCCGCGCTGGTCGGGCCCGGAGGACGGCGGACGCATCGACCTCGTGGACGGCGACGAGGTACGCAAGCTCGGCCCCGAGCTGCACGAGCGGCTGCGCCGCGCCCAGCCCGGCGCGATCGACCGCTCCGAGCGCTGGTGGCAGGTCAGCACCGGCGCGCGGCGCCTGGACCGCGAGTCGTGGACCGAGCCCTTCTACGCCGTGTACCGCGCGGCGGACGGCACGGTCGAGGGGCTGTCGGCATACGTGTGCGACGGCACCTGGTCCGACGCCAAGCAGCCGCTGAACACGGCCACCGTCAAGGGCCTCGTCGCGGTGACCCCGGCCGCCGAGCGCGCGCTGTGGCTGCACGTGTGCTCGATCGACTGGGTGGTGAAGGTCAGGAGCGGCCGGCGGGCCCCGGACGATCTGCTCCCCCTCGTCCTGCCGAACCCGCGCGCGGCCTCGATCACCACGCAGGCGGACTGGCTGTGGGTGCGGATCCTGGACGTCGTACGGGCGCTGGAGGCGCGGACGTACGAGGGGACGGGCGCGCTGGTGCTGGAGGTCGCCGACCGGGCCGGTCTGGCCGGCGGGCGGTGGCGGCTGGAGGCCTCGCCCGCCGGGGCGTCCTGCACGCCGACGACGAGGAGCGCCGATCTGACGCTGGACGTGGGGGAGTTGGCGGCCCTGTGGCTCGGCGACGAGTCGGCGGTGCGGCTCGCGGCCCTCGGCCGGCTCCGGGAAGAACGAGCGGGCGCCGCCCTGGTGGCCGACGCCCTGCTGCGTACGTCCAGGCGACCGTGGTGCCCGGACGTGTTCTGAACGCTCCTTCCTGCCGGTGACAGTGAAAGGGGTGACGCATCCGTAGCTTGGCTGTTCAGTTGTGGCTGTGCCGACGGTGTTCAGTTGTGGCTGTGCCCATGTGCGGTTGTGGCTGTGCGGACGGTCTTCGGTTGTGGCTGTGCGTTCCGGCTGTCGAGTTGGCTGTGCGGTGCCGACCGGGCTCCCGGCTCCCCTCCGGAAGGGAGCTCGGTCCGACGTTCCCCGACTGTCACCCTGGTGGCCAACCTTTGGTTGGTTGAACCATGTCGCTCAAGTTGGCCACCAACTTCACTTGTCTTATCTCCGCCTGGAAGCGGCTCATAACCACCTTTCCGTGAACTGTCTAAAGATGGCGGGAAGTTGTAGTGTTCGACCGTGGACCCGGAACACGCCTCCGCCACTGAGCGGAAGAGGGCACAACGGCCACACACGTCACACCGCGAGGTGGCCGACGAACTGCGGCAGCGGATCAGGACCGGTGTGCTGCAGCCGGGCCAGCGCCTGCCCACGCAGGCCGAACTGGCCGCCGAATTCGGTGTGGAGCGCACAGCCGTACGGCAGGCCCTGCGCATCCTGCGCTCGGAGAGCCTGCTCAGCAACGCGTCCCAGGGCAGCCCCGCGACGGTCGCTCTCGACCCGCGACGCGCCCTGACCGGCCCCGCAGCCCCTCCGCTGCCCACCACGGCCGCCCTCGCGCCCCGGATCGCCGCCGCCTTCGAGGCCTCCCACGTGGAGATCGACGCCCTCTGCCTGACGTCGATCTCGCTCACTCTCGCCATCGGCGAACCGCTGCGTCAGATCCACGCCGGGCGACTGAAACCGGCCAAGGTCGACGTGCGCGTGCTGCTGCCCAGCCGGGACATCCACCTCGCCTTCCCGGCGCCGGTGGACTCCGCCGCCGAGGGCCGGCTGCGCGGGCGGTGGCTGGCCCAGCGCAACGCCCAGGGCCGGGTCCTCAAACACAGCCTGCTCGCCCTGCGCGCCACGCACGGTATCGACGTGCACGTCACCTTCCGGGCCCTGCCGTTCACCCCGCCGGTCAAGCTGTACCTGCTCAACGCGACCGAGGCGCTGTTCGCGTACTACACCGTGCGGCAGCGCGAGGAGGAGATCGACCACGAGCACCTCCAGCTGTACGACGCGGAGGGCTCCCAGTCGATGCTGTTCTCCTTCGTGGAGGGTGCGGGCCTGCGCGACACGACCTTCGTCGAGCAGTCGCACGTGTGGTTCAACGCACTGTGGGAGACGATCAGTTCGGAGCTGGTGCTGACGAACTGACGTCCCCACGGGATGTGACGGTATGCGGCCTTCGGCCGTTCACAGGGCGGGTCCGGCGACCAGCATCGCCAGCACCACCGCACCGGCGGAGCTGACGGCCGGGCTCTTGGCCTTGATGCCGACGGTGAGAAGCAGCAGGCCGACGATGCCCGTCGCGCCGTACTTCACCTGGACGATCTGCTCGAAGCCGATGACGAAGACGGCGGACAGAAGAGCGAGAGCAGGCACGGCGTTCCCCCTTCGGATTTCCTGGGCGGGATGGGAGTGGGGGGTGCGGAGGTGGTGCTGCTGGTGCTGTGATGGCGCGGAGCTGGTGGTGCGGGAGGTGCGGTCACCGGAGAAAAGGAGACATAACTTCCGCCAACTCATCCAAGTTGGTAACCAACTCCTCTATAGTTGTCCCCACTTGGTGACCACTCATAAACAAGTTTCAAACAACTGCCGCCAGGTAGGTCAGGGTTGTAGCGTTTGGTCGTGACCCAGGAGAACGTGGCCGTGAACGGCAGCCGCAGATGCTCCGCCCAGGAGATCGCCGAGGTCCTGCGGGACAGGATCCGTACCGGTGAGCTCAAGCCGGGCGACCGCCTGCCCACCCAGGCGGAGCTCGCCGCGGAGTTCGGCGTGGAGCGCGGTGCCGTGCGCCAGGCCCTGCGGGCGCTCCAGGAGGACGGCCTGCTCACCAACGTGAGCAAGGGCAGCCCGCCGAGGATCGCCGAGGCCACCCCCGTGCGCGAGGAGCCCCAGCCGACGATGGTGGGACTCGCGCCCAGGCTGACGGAGGCGTTCGCGGCCCGGCGCGTGCGCATCGACGTCGTGTGTCACACGGCGGAGACGCTGATGGTGGCCATCGGCGAGCCGCTCCGGCTGATCCACGAGGGCAGGATGCGCCCCGACACGATCGACGTCCGCATCCTGGTGCCGTCCAAGCACATCTCCCTCGCCTTCCCGGTTCCCGTGGAGGGCGGCCCCGAGGACGACGTGGTGCATCAGCGCTGGCTGGAGATGCGCAACGCCCAGGGGCACGTGCTCAGGCACAACCTGCAGTCCCTGCGCGCCACCCATGGCATCGACGTCCACGTGGCCTTCCGCGCCCTGCCCTTCACCCCGCCGGTCAAGCTGTACCTGCTCAACGGTGACGAGGCGCTGATCGGCTACTACACCCTCACCCGGCGCGAGGAGGACTGGGGCGACGAGACCCTGGACATGTACGACGCCCTGGGCTCGGCGTCGCTGCTGTTCTCCTTCGTCAAGCGGGCCGGTCAGCGCGACTCCGCGTTCGTGACGGAATCGCAGAAGTGGTTCGACGCCCTCTGGGAAACCATCACGACGGACCTGACACTCTCCTAGTGACTTCTGATACGACGCAGACCGATTCGGTGGCAGAGACGACCGAGAACGAGAAACTGCGGGAACTGGTCACCCGTGCGCGGGCCGTGCTCTGGGACTTCGACGGCCCGATCTGCCGTCTGTTCGCCGGGCACTCCTCGGAGCTGGTGGCGACCGGTCTGGTGCGGTGGCTGGAGGGCCGGGGCCTGCACGGCCTGCTGACCGAGAGCGAACGCGAGTCGCTGGACCCCCACGTCGTCCTGCGCGCCGTGGACCGCCGCCATCCCGGCAGCGACCTGGTCGAGGAGCTGGAGGCACACCTGACCCAGGAGGAACTGCGCGCCGCCGCCTCCGCCTGGCCCACGCCGTACGCCGACCCGCTCATCCGCACCTGGGTGACGCTGGGGCCCCGGCTGGCCATAGCCACCAACAACTCGCCGCTCGTGGTCCGCGCGTACCTCGAAAGCAGGGGCCTGACCGACTGCTTCGCCCCCCACGTCTACGGCCGCACCCAGGACCTGCACCACCTCAAGCCGGACCCGCACTGCCTGAACCGGGCCCTGAGTGCCACGGGCGCGGCTCCGGGGGAGGCCCTGATGATCGGCGACACTCCCTCGGACCACGAGGCCTCGCTGCGGGCCGGCGTCCCCTTCCTCGGCTACGCGCGCAACGCGCGCAAGGAGAAGCTGCTGCGGGAGGCGGGCGCCACCGTGGTCGTGGGCTCGCTGGAGCCCGTGCTGCGCATCCTGCGGGGTCAGGCCTGAGTCATCAGCAGCGTGAACACCACGGCCGCGCCGACGGCGAGCCCGGTCCGGCGGACCCGTACGCCCACGGTGACCGCGACCAGCAGGGCCGGCCCAGCGAGGCCCAGCCTCGCCTGGGCCTCGCGCGTCAGCAGGAACTCTCCGGCGATCCGGAGGAGCTGCCACAGGACCATGTTCCCCACCCACCCTTCCAGTGCAGCAATTCGGCCATCCAGTAGGCCAATTGGACTGGTTGTCGTGAAGTGGTTGTCCCCTGTGCGACTGATCGGTTAACCCCTTCCAATGAGTCCGACACGCGGCAGCCATCGCGCCGACCGGACTGACGCGAGGGCCGGAAATCCGTTTGCCGGTGGACTGTCGGCGGTACGGTCCAGTCGTGAACGAAGAACGCACCGGCGACGGCGGCGGCCGGGCGTTCCGCAGGGTGTCCGAGGAACTGCGGTCCCGGATGGCCGACGGAACGTACCCGCGGCGCTCTTTCCTGCCCTCCCAGCGTGATCTGGCGGAGGAGTTCGGGGTCTCCCGGGACACCGTGCAGCGGGTGCTGCGGGAGCTGAGCAACGAGGGCTGGATCGAGTCCCGGCAGGGCAGCGGCTCACGCGTCCTCAAGAACCAGCGCATACAGTCATCGTCGGCCAAGGCCACCCGGTCACACCGGGGAGTGTCGCTCGCCCCCCTCATCAGCGAGGCCTTCGAGCAGCCCGAAGTGACCCTGGACGTCTACACGCTGACGTCGGAGTCGCTGGACGCGCACATCCGGCTCCAGGCGGAACGGATCAGGGGCGGCTTCATCCGGCCCCGGCGCATCGCCCTGCGCATGCTCCTGCCGCCGACCTCGCTGCCGCTGCCGTACCCCAGGGCCATGGACGACAAGGACGCCGACCTGCTGCGCAACCGTCTGCACGCCATCACGCGGCGGCACACCGGGTCGCTGAGGGGTGTGCTGGCCGAACTGAGGGCCGAGAACCTGGTGCCCGACGTCGACGTGCAGATCCGGCACACACCGCTGACGCCGGCCTTCAAGCTGTACGTCATCAACGAGGCGGAAGTCCTCTTCGGACCCTACGAGGTGACCGAGCGCCCGGTGGTCCTGGAGAGCGGCGAGGAGATAAGGGCGCTCGACGTGCTGGGCCTCGGCGCCACCCTCACCCACCATGTGCGCGACGCGGACCCCGACTCGCCGGGGTCCGTCTTCGCCACCTCCATGCAGGCCTGGTTCGACTCCGTCTGGACCCTGCTGTCCGAGTAGCGGAAGTGGCCGGTGGCTCCAGGGGCGTGCTGTACCATGCCCGCACCGCATGAGCAACAGCTCCGCACGGCACGTATGGCTCGCACGAGGTGGTGTGCAAGGCGACCTCGAATCTGCGCAGCGAACCGCAGGCGCAGGCATGGGCACACCACCCGTTGTGCCGACACGGAGCGCGCTCCATTCGTGCCTGATATGAGCATTGTCGTACGTTTTGTCATACTGTGATTCTCGCGTGAGCACTTGGAGCGGCCGTGGGCGCACCTCCTCCTCCCCGTCCCTCGCTCGGGGAGCGTGCCGCCCGCGACGTACAGGAGTTCGTACGGCTCGCGGCGGAGCTGGGCCAGGCGAGCAGCGGGCACCACAACCAGAACTACGTGCTGCCCCTGACGGAACACATGGCACGGCTGCTGCGCCGGGAGGCCGGCACCTCGGTGACCGTCCGGATCCGCCGCGCCGAGGCCCTGCCCGTGGTGATCAGGACCTGGCCGGACGAGTCGGTGATCCTGGACTCGATCCGGGGCGTGCTGCCCAATGTTCCGGAGTGCCTGGTCAAGCGGGACTCCTTCGCCATCCACAGCTACGTCGAGGGCGTGCCTCTCTCCAGCGTGTGCGCGAACGGAAAGCCGGTCGACACCCTGCTCGTCAGGGCCCTGGCGGAACTGCTCGCGCGGATGACCCAGGTCCGCCGGGAGGCGCTGCCCCCGCTGCCACCGGAGTGGCCGCGCAACGACAAGGACAGCCAGGGCTTTCTGCAGACCCTCGCCCACCGTGCGGATCGACAGATCCGGCAGCCCAATTGGCAGGCTTTTGGTGGACTGTTCGCCGCGTTGGGCATCCCGGAGGACGCCCTGGTCCAGCTGGCGGAACGGGTACCGGCCATGGCCCGGCGGCCCTACAGCCTGCTCCACGCCGATCTGCACCGCGACAATCTGATCATGTCCTACGGCGGCGACCCGCCCCTCATCTGCGTCGACTGGGAGCTGGCGAGCTACGGCGACCCCCTGCACGATCTCGCGACGCACCTGGTCCGGATGCGCTACCCCGGCCACCAGTGGGGCGAGGTGATCGACGCCTGGGCGCGGGCCATGGACCGCATCCGCCCCGCGGCCGTCAACGGCCTGGCCAAGGACCTGCGGCACTACGTCGCCTTCGAGCGGGCGCAGTCCGTCTACCCGGACGTGATGCGGGCCGTGGAGGCCCTGGAGGACACACCCGACCAGAAGAGCCTGGACGAGGCGACGGCCTCCGTGCGCCGGGCGCTGGAGGCGGCGGCCGAACCGCTCGGCCTCAGAAACGTGCCGGACACGGCGGAGGTGGAACGCGCACTCTTCCGCTGGCGGGCCTCCCGGACGGCGGTGCGGGGCGGCCCGGGCCGGGCCGGCGCGACGATCCCGTGGTCCTGGGACCGCCGGCTTTCCGAGCGCTCCGACTTCCCCGCATCCGCCGTCGAGCACGCGCTGGTCGCCGAGGGGATGGCACCGGCCAGCCGCGTGTTCAAGGGCACCGCGCACCTGAACTCGGTGGTGCGGGTGCCAGACGTCGACCATCCGGTCGTGGTGCGCCGCCGAGTGGCCGACATCTGCCGGCGCGAACCGAGCTTCCTCAGCGAGCACGCCGTGCTGTGGGCCATCGAGCGGTCCGGGGCCCCTGTGGCGGCGCCGCGGGTGCTCGCCCTGGGCCGCAGCCACCGGGACGAGCCGTACGCCATCCACACCTACGTGGGTCCCGAGGACACCGACCGCCCGCCCAGCCATCCGGTGCACGGCCTGCTGCCCCACGAGGCGGACGGGCTCGTCGACCAGCTCTGCGCCCTGACCGGCGTGGACTACAGTGCGCTGGACCCGGTGGCGGGCGAGGAGACCTTCTTCACCTGGCTCTGCGACCAGCTGGTGATCCTCGTGGGGAACCTGCCGAAGGAGTCGCAGCAGCTGGCCCGGCTCCTCGGACTCCCCGACGCCACCCGGCTCGGGCAGATCCTCGAGCGCTACTGGGTGAGCCCGCGCCGGCCGGCGCTGCTGCACGGCGACCTCAACCCGTGGAACCTGGTACGGCGCGACGACGCCCGGGCCCTGACCATCATCGACTGGGAGATGGCCCTCATCGGCGACCCGCTGTACGACCTGGTCCGGCACATGCACCTCACCCCGACCCGCCCGGAGATCCGCGAGCGCATGTTCCGGCGCTGGGAGCGCGGCCTGCCTGCCGAGTACACGGCCGACTGGCGGCAGGACTGGCGCGTGTACCGGTGGATCGAGACGGTGCGGTCCGCCTATGTGGACCTGGACCGCCTGGTGACCGGCGCCAGCCTGGACGCCCCCAACGTGCGCAGGGCCATCGACTCGTACGCGATGACCCTCGCGGCGGCCACCGGCTCCCTGGGGCTGAAGGTCCGTTCCACGGCGAACCCCTATCTTGCCCGCGCCCTGGCGTAGGGGGACCATGGCACAACAGTAAACGCGTTCTGCCCGGGGGAGCATGACGCCCTGACAGGCGCCGGGAGGGGGCGGGGGCGTGCATGGCGGAAGGCACCAGGGCACCGGCCGACGGGGGCATGGCGCGCAGACTCCGGCGCTTTCAGGAGCGCTTCGAACCCCTGGTCACCCGGGCCCTGCTCCTCGGTATCTTCGCCACCGGTCTGCTCGCCCAGTTCGTCAAGCCGGTGGGAGACGCCCTGGAGGGCAAGGCCTTCCTCGGCGGCGCGCTGCTCAGTCTGGTCGGTTACGTCCTCTACGACCAGGTGAAGGAGCTGAGCGCGTCGGTCCGGGTGCCCGCCCGGGTGCTGGTGAACTCCAGTGAGCAGGGCACGTTCGTCGGCGAGTCGTTCCAGGCCCGCAAGGTGGAGATCAGTTTCCTCGGCTACACGGGCGAGACGCTCTACAACGCCCTGTACCACCGCCTGGAGGACCTGTTCGACAACCCGGGCCCGACCCGGCGGGTCACCATCCGCATGCTGGTCCCCGACTTCGGGTTGCCGATGACGGTCCCGTCCCGGGTCGGCACGGACGACAGCCCGGTCGACGACCCCGAATTCCGCATGCGCATGGAGGGCCGCTGCCGCGAGTACGACAGCATCCTGTCCGAGCTGGCGGAACGACTCACGGCGAACAGCAGGGTGGCCGTGGAGTGCGAGTACCGCCTCTACCAGGGCATTCCGCGGGACAAGGTCTGCATCTTCAACCGGCAGCAGGTCCTGCACGGCCTGTACGACCTGTCCGTGCGGATGCGCCTGGAGCACATGGGGCCGGAGTTCTACGACCCCAAGGGGTTCAGAACGGATCTCAACGTCTGGTCCAGAGAGGGAACGGCTGCCGCGGAGGCGGCCGTTTCCACGTGGAACAAGCACTTCGACGACCTGTGGACCCTCGCGAGGATTCCGCCGTGGAGGCAGCGGCCTGCCCCCTGACCGTCGGCCGAGTCGGCGACTGCTCCGTGGTGCCGTGACGTACGCAGCCGGCCGGGGCGACCTTTGACGTTAGGGTCGTGGACATGACCGACTCCGCCGTCGTCGCCGCCTTCCGGGACATCCCCACCACCACCCTGGCCGACCTGCTCGGGCGCGAGCACGTCATGGACATCGGGATCCGCCCGCTGTGGCAGCCGGTCCCGCGCGTGGCGGGCCCGGCGTTCACCGTGCGCTGCCCGCCCGGGGACAACCTCATGCTGCACGCCGCCATCCACCGCGCCGCACCCGGCTCGGTGATCGTCGTGGAGTCCGGCGACCTGGACTACGCGCTGGCCGGCGGCAACGTGTGTGCTGTGGCCCAGCGCAGGGGTGTCGCCGCCTTCGTCGCCGACGGCCTGATCCGCGACCTCGCCGAGGTGCGCGCGCTGGGCTTCCCGGTCTTCGCCCGGGGCGTCATCCCGATCCCCGGCGTCAAGTCGGTCGCACTCCCGCTGAACGAGCGGGTGCGCTGCGGTGGGGTACAGGTCGACGCCGGGGACGTCGTGGTGGCCGACGAGGAGGGCGTGGTGACGGTCCCGGCCGCCCGCGCCGACGAGATCCTGACGGCGGCGCACGCGCAGCTCGTCAAGGAGGCGGCCCAGACCCTGGACGACTGGGAGACGGCCCACCGGGCACGCATCGACAGAATCCTCGGGGAGCAGGGGTTCGAAGCCTGAGCAACCGGACCTCGAACCCGGTCCGCGAAAGCCACGGCCGGTGCCCGCGAAGGCCCTGGCCAGGTGTGATGCAGCCCGCCTCGGCCGGCGCGATGCAGGCCCGCTCCGGCCGGGCGCCGACGCAGTCCGGCTTGGTCGGGCGTGACGTGGGCTGGCTCCGGTCGGGCGGCGACGTAGGTCTGCCCAGTCGGGCGTGATGCAGGTCGGTCTCGGTCGGGCGTGAGGTAGCTGGCCCCGTGGGGCGTTGACGGAAGCCGGCTTGGTCGGGCGTGGGGTAGGCCGGCCCGGTCGGGCGTTGACGTGATGTGGGCTGGCTCCGGTCGGGTGGCGACGTAGGTCTGCCCGGTCGGGCGTGATGCAGGTCGGTCTCGGTCGGGCGTGGGGTAGGCCGGCCCGGTCGGGCGTTGACGGAAGCCGGCTTGGTCGGGCGTGACGTGGGCTGGCCCCGGTCGGGCGGCGACGTAGGTCTGCCCGGTCGGGCGTGATGCAGGTCGGTCTCGGTCAGCGTGACGTGGGTCGGCTTGGTCGGGCGCTGACGGAAGCCGGCTTGGTCGGGCGTGACGTGGGCTGGCTCCGGTCGGGTGGCGACGTAGGTCTGCCCGGTCGGGCGTGATGCAGGTCGGTCTCGGTCAGCGTGACGTGGGTCGGCGTGGTCGGGCGTTGACGTAGGCCGGCCCGGTCAGGCGCTGACGGAGGCCGGCCTGGTCGATCGCGACGCAGGCCGGTCCCCGTCACGCGCCGACCGCGGGCTGCGCCGGTCCGGCGCCGACGTAGGCCGGCCCCGGTCACGTACCGACGCGGTCCGGCACGGTCACGCCCCCACGTACGTCGCGAGGTGTTCGCCGGTGAGGGTGGTGCGGGTGGTGACGAGGTCGGTGGGGGTGCCCTCGAAGACGATCCGGCCGCCGTCGTGGCCGGCGCCGGGACCGAGGTCGACGATCCAGTCGGCGTGCGCCATGACCGCCTGGTGGTGCTCGATGACGATGACCGACTTGCCGGAGTCGACGAGCCGGTCGAGCAGCCCGAGCAGCTGTTCCACATCGGCGAGGTGCAGGCCGGTGGTCGGCTCGTCGAGGACGTAGACGCCGCCCTTGTCGGCCATGTGGGTGGCCAGCTTGAGCCGCTGCCGCTCGCCGCCGGACAGCGTGGTGAGCGGCTGGCCGAGGGTGAGGTAGCCGAGGCCCACGTCGGCGAGCCGGCCGAGGATGCGGTGCGCGGCCGGCGTGCGCGCCTCGCCGTCGGCGAAGAACTCCTCGGCCTCGGTCACCGACATCGCGAGCACCTCGCTGATGTCGCGCCCGCCGAGGTGGTACTCCAGCACCGACGCCTCGAACCGCTTCCCCTCGCACTCCTCGCAGGTGCTGGCGACGCCGGCCATCATCGCCAGGTCGGTGAAGACGACGCCGGCGCCGTTGCAGTTGGGGCAGGCGCCCTCGGAGTTGGCGCTGAACAGGGCGGGCTTCACGCCGTTGGCCTTGGCGAAGGCCTTGCGGATCGGGTCGAGCAGCCCGGTGTACGTCGCCGGGTTGCTGCGGCGCGAGCCGCGGATCGGCGTCTGGTCGACCGACACCACGCCCTCGGAGGCGGGGATGGAGCCGTGGATGAGCGAGCTCTTGCCGGAGCCCGCCACGCCGGTGACCACACACAGCACCCCGAGCGGGATGTCGACGTCCACGCCCTGGAGGTTGTGCGTCGTCGCGCCGCGGATGGCAAGCGTGCCGGTGGGCTTGCGCACCGTCTTCTTCAGGGCGGCCCGGTCGTCGAAGTGGCGGCCGGTGATGGTGCCGCCGGTCCGCAGCCCCTCGACGGTGCCCTCGTAGCAGACGGTGCCGCCCGCCGTACCGGCGCCGGGGCCGAGGTCGACGACGTGGTCGGCGATCGCTATCACCTCGGGCTTGTGCTCCACCACGAGCACCGTGTTGCCCTTGTCCCGCAGCCGCAGCAGCAGGTCGTTCATCCGCTGGATGTCATGCGGGTGCAGGCCCGTGGTCGGCTCGTCGAAGACGTAGGTGACGTCGGTGAGCGAGGAGCCGAGGTGGCGGACCATCTTGACGCGCTGCGCCTCGCCGCCCGACAGCGTGCCCGATGGCCGGTCGAGCGAGAGGTAGCCGAGGCCGATCTCCACGAACGAGTCCAGCGCGTGCCGGAGCTTGGCGAGCAGCGGCGCCACCGACGGCTCGTCGAGGCCGCGCACCCAGTCGGCCAGGTCGCTGATCTGCATCGCGCAGGCGTCGGCGATGCTCATGCCCTTGATCTTCGAGGACCGGGCCGCCTCGCTGAGCCGGGTGCCGCCGCACTCGGGGCAGGCGGTGAACGTGACCGCCCGGTCCACGAACTCCCGGATGTGCGGCTGCATCCCCTCCCGGTCCTTGGCGAGCATCGACTTCTGGACCCGGGGGATCAGCCCCTCGTAGGTCATGTTGATGCCCTCGATCTTCATCCGCGTCGGCTCGCGGTGGAGGAAGTCGTGCAGCTCCTGCTTCGTGTACGCGCGGATCGGCTTGTCCGGGTCGAAGAAGCCCGACGAGCCGTAGAGCCGGTAGTTCCAGCCGCCCGGCTTGTAGCCGGGGACGGTGAGCGCGCCCTCGGTGAGCGACTTGTTCTCGTCGAAGAGCTGGGTGAGGTCGATCTCGGAGACCGTGCCCCGGCCCTCGCAGCGCGGGCACATGCCGCCGGTGCGGGTGAAGGACACCTTCTCCGCCTTGGCGGCACCGCGCTCGACCGTGATGGCGCCGCTCGCCCGGACCGAGGGGACGTTGAAGGAGAACGCGTTGGGCGAGCCGATGTGCGGCTGCCCGAGCCGGCTGAAGAGGATGCGCAGCATGGCGTTGGCGTCGGTGGCGGTGCCGACCGTGGAGCGGGGGTCGGCGCCCATCCGCTGCTGGTCGACGATGATCGCGGTCGTCAGCCCGTCGAGCACGTCGACCTCGGGTCGCGCCAGCGTCGGCATGAAGCCCTGCACGAAGGCGCTGTAGGTCTCGTTGATCAGCCGCTGCGACTCCACGGCGATCGTGTCGAACACCAGGGAGCTCTTGCCCGAGCCGGAGACGCCGGTGAACACGGTCAGCCGGCGCTTGGGGATCTCGACGTCGACGTTCTTGAGGTTGTTCTCGCGCGCGCCGTGCACGCGGATCAGATCGTGGCTGTCGGCCGCGTGCGGCTCGGCCGGCAGCGTGTCCGTCCTCGTGTCCATGCTCATGGTGTCTCCATCTGTCAGTGGGGCCGCCTCGGCTGTCGGTGGGGCCGCCCCGCCTCCCGTGCGGGCCGTCGTCCGAAGGGCCGCCGTCACGGTCCGGCGCCGGCATCGCCTCGCTCGATCCAACCAGATTCGGGCGGTACGTCTGCTTCATTTCGCGGACGGCGCCGTCGGTGGAGAAGGCGGCACCACTCGGCCGACGGCGGCACTCACCGGTCCTGGAGCAGTCCGAGGACGTTGCCGTCGGGGTCGGTGACGGTGGCCACCAGGCGGCCGCCGCCGACGTCGTGCACCGGCTCCTTCACCGTGGCACCCGCGGCGGTCACCTCGGCCAGCTTCGCCTCGATGTCCGGCACGTGCCAGTAGGTCACCGGCGAGGCCATGCCCTGCGGGCCGCCACCCGGCACCAGGCCGATGTGCTGGCCCGCGGCCTCGAAGCCGACGTAGTAGGACTCGTCGGTCTGCGGCTCGGTGCCGAGCAGGGCGGCGTAGACGTCCTTGGCCTTCGCCAGGTCGGAGACGGGGTGCAGCACGGTCTTGATCCCCTGGGTGGGAGAACTGGTCATGGTCGCTCCTGAGTCGTGGTTCCGAGCGCCCCGTAGGGCGGCAGCAGTCACGCTAGGCGCGGCCTCGGGGCCGGCGCTTCTCCATTCCTGATCGGTCCGGCGGCCCCCACGCACACTCTTGCAAGCAGGGTGCTTGCAATTGTTAGCGATGGTGGTGCAAGGTTGGGGGTATGGCATCGCTCAACGTCGGCAATCTCGGTGAGTACCTGCGCGAGCAGCGGCGCAACGCGCAGCTGTCGCTGCGGCAGCTCGCCGACGCCGCCGGGGTGTCCAATCCGTATCTGAGCCAGATCGAGCGCGGGCTGCGCAAGCCGAGCGCGGAGGTGCTGCAGCAGGTCGCCAAGGCGCTGCGGATCTCCGCCGAGACGCTGTACGTGCGGGCCGGCATCCTCGACGCCGAGCGGGACCGGGACGAAGTGGAGACGTGCGCCGTCATCCTCGCCGACCCCACGCTCAACGAGCGGCAGAAGCAGGTGCTGCTGCAGATCTACGAGTCCTTCCGCAAGGAGAACGGCTTCGGCGCCGGCAAGGCGGACGACGCCGGCGACGGCACCGACGATCACGACACCCACGCGGCCGACGACGGCAGCGGCGGCACCATACGACCCGCCGCCGTCCCCGAGGCGGACGGCGGCCGTCCCGCCCCCGCAGAGCACCCGCCCCGCACGTCCGGCGGCAGTGACGCCGATCCGCGGCCGGCGGCCGGTTGATCCCACGGCCCCGACGGCCGGCCCCACGGCCGGGCCACCGCGGCACACCAAAACCCTCAGCCGAAAGCGATCCGGGAGGATCAGTCACCATGGCCATCACCGACGACCTGCGCAAGACCCTCAGCGACCCGACGCCGCTCTACTTCGCCGCGGGCACCGCGGACCTGGCCCTGCGGCAGGCCAAGAAGGTGCCCGCCCTGGTGGACCAGCTGCGCGCCGAGGCCCCGGCCCGTATCGACGCCGTGCGCAACACCGACCCGAAGGCCGTCCAGGAGCGGGCCACCGCCCGCGTCAGGGAGACCCAGGAGAACGTCCAGACCAAGGTCACCGGGTTCCTGAACTCGATCGACACCGACCTGAAGAAGTTCGGCACCAACCTCGACGCCGACCTGAAGAAGCTCGGCGAGACCGCCCAGGACCTCGCCCTGCGCGGGGTCGGGGTCGCCGCCGAGTACGCCGTGAAGGCCCGTGAGACCTACGAGAAGGTCGCCGAGCACGGCGAGCAGGCCGTGAGGACCTGGCGCGGCCAGGCCGCCGAGGGCATCGAGGACCTCGCCGAGGAGGTCGAGGAGCTCGCTGTCGCCGTCGAGCCCGAGGCGGAGCCCCGGACCGGGGCGGCCGCCGTCCCGGAGGACAGCGCCGCGCCCGCCCCGGAGGCGAGGAAGGCCCCGTCGAAGAAGACTCCGGTCGCGCGCAAGACCACGACCACCACCGCCAGGAAGACCACGCCGCCCGCCAAGTAGGTCCGGGAGGACAGTGGCACGCGCCGCCCGTGCGGGCGGCAGGTCTGCGGGCCGGGCACCCTTGGGGTGCCCGGCCCGTTCTACGGGTACGGTGGCCGCGTAGGAGTCGGAGAGAACGGGCGGTGGGCAGCATGCTGATGTTGGGCTTCGCGGGGTTCCTGGGGATCCTGAAGATCCTCCTCATGGCCCTGGCCGCGTTCGGGCTCGTCGACGCCGCGTTCCGGCGGGAGGACGCGTTCCGCGCCGCCGACAAGCAGAACAAGGTGTTCTGGCTGATCATCCTCGGCCTGGCGCTCGTCGTGAGCTACCTGTTCTCGATCTTGAGGATCCTGCCGGCCATCGGCGCGGTCGCGAGCATCGTCTACATCGTCGACGTGCGGCCCGCGCTCAAGCAGGTCTCCGGCGGCCGGGGCTGGGGCCGCCGGCGCGGCAGCAGCAGTGACGGCCCGTACGGGCCCTACAACGGCGGCCGGTGAGCCGGCCGCCGCACCCATGGCAGCGGACGCCCGGTGCCTTCCGTCCGGCTCGGGCCGATCAGGAAGCCCCGCGAACCCGGCGTGAGCCGAGCGAGAGGTCCTACGGCTCGCGGTCCAGGAGGACCACCGCGACGTCGTCCGTGAGCTCGCCGCCGTTGAGCTCGCGGACCTCGTTCACCGCGGCCCGCAGCAGCTCCTCGCGGCGCAGGCCCTGGGACAGCTGACGGCGGACCATCTCCAGCATGCCGTCCTGGCCCAGCCGTTCGCCGTCCGCGCCGATCCGGCCCTCGATCAGGCCGTCGGTGTAGAGCATCAGACTCCACTCGGCGCCCAGCTCCACCTGCGTCCGGGGCCAGCGGGCGCCGGGCAGCAGACCGAGGGCGGGGCCGTTGTTGTCGTACGGCAGCAGCCGGGCCGGCCGGCCCGGGGTGACCACCAGCGGGGAGGGGTGGCCGGCCAGGCACAGCCCCGCGCGGCGCCCGTCGGGCGCGATGTCCACCGTGCACAGCGTCGCGAAGATCTCGTCGTCGGCGCGCTCGTGCTCCAGCACCTGCTGCAGCGTGTTCAGCAGCTCGTCGCCGCACAGCCCCGCCAGGGTCAGCGCCCGCCAGGCGATGCGAAGCTCCACGCCGAGCGCCGCCTCGTCGGGACCGTGCCCGCAGACGTCGCCGATCATGGCGTGCACGGTGCCGTCCGGGGTGCGGACGGCGTCGTAGAAGTCGCCGCCGAGCAGCGCGCGGGAACGGCCGGGACGGTAGCGGGCGGCGAAGTGCAGCATCGAGCCGTCCAGCAGGGGCGTGGGCAGCAGACCGCGCTCCAGGCGGCGGTTCTCCTGCGCGCGCAGCCTGCCCTCGGCCAGCCGTCGCTCGGCGGTGTCGGAGCGCTTGCGCTCCACCGCGTAGCGGATCGCCCGGCTCAGCAGGCGCCCGTCCAGCTCGTCGCGGAACAGGTAGTCCTGGGCACCGACCCGTACCGCCTGAGCGCCGCGCTCGGCGTCGCCGGACGCGGTGAGGGCCAGCACGGCATGCCGGGGCGCGAGCTCCAGCACGTGCTTGAGCACGGCCAGCTCGTCGTCCTCACCGGAGCCGGACGCGCCGGACCGCCCGGGTGCGGGCAGTGCCAGGTCCAGCAGGATGCAGTGGACGTCGTCGGTCAGCAGCCGCCCCGCCTCGGTGAGGTTGCGGGCGGTGCGGACACGGATCGGCTTCCCGGCGGCGTCGAGCATCTCGGGCACGATCGTCGAGCCGCCGGGATCGTCCTCGATCAGCAGCAGCGTGAGGTTGGTGCTGGGGTGGCCGCCGTGGCGGTTGTCCTTCTCGACCGTCGGTTCCTTCGGCTTCGGGGCTTCCCTGTGCGGGGCCGGTGCCGCGGAGGG
Source organism: Streptomyces carpinensis (assembly GCF_002154505.1). Lineage (GTDB taxonomy): Bacteria > Actinomycetota > Actinomycetes > Streptomycetales > Streptomycetaceae > Streptomyces > Streptomyces carpinensis. Next base: position 16,750 of record NZ_MUBM01000116.1, read on the forward strand.
GCCGCCGCCGTGGGACACGGGCGGCACCTGATCACACTCGACGGCCGGGATCGCTCTCTGCCGCGGTACGGGCACGGGCATCGTCCTGGATTCCTTCCCTCCCCCCGAGGGCGTGGTGGGTGCGAGGGAC
>NZ_MUBM01000117.1 GCF_002154505.1 Streptomyces carpinensis
CGCAAGGTAGACCGGAATCCCCTTCCTGAGCTTGCGAAGGGAGGGGAGAGCTTCAAGAACGCGTCCAGCACCTGTCCGCCCTGGACGTGGGATGGCGCCTGCTGCCCTTCTTCGGCGTCTACGTCATCGTCGCCTACGCCACCGGACGCCTGATCCGCCGCACCGGCTTCAAACTCCCACTGACCGCAGGCTTCCTCATCGGAGCCGCCGCCACAGCCGGATTCACCACCCTGGAACCGACCACCCCCTACACCCAGGTGTGGTGGCTGTACGCGCTCTTCGGAGCCGCATCCGGGCTGGTGGCCGCACCCAGCACCGCCGCCGCCCTGGTCAGCGTCACCCACGAACGCGCCGGCATGGCATCCGGAGCCGTCAACGCCTTCCGCCAGATCGGATCCGTCACCGGCTCCTCCCTCCTGGGCGCACTGCTCACCGGCCGACTCCAGTCCCAACTGCCCACCCGCCTCGACACCCACCACGTGCCCCAAGCAGCCTGGCCCGCCGTCGAGCACGCCGTCTCCACCGGCAACAGCGGCCACCGAGCGACCCCGCCGAACGTGACCGCCGCGGTCGGCGACGCCTTCACCTCCGGCGTCCACGCCGGCATGACCGTCGTCGCCGTCGTCTTCCTGTGCGCGGCCCTCGCCTCGGCCCTGCTGATACACAACCGGCCGCACCACACCACCGTCACGACGCACTGACACACAACCTCCCGCCCACAGCCCACCCGCTGTCGCCCTCCAGCACCCAGACCCGCCAGGGCGACCGCAGTCAGCCCCGGGCGCAGGCCGCACTCTGCCGCGAACCGAGACCGCAGCACGAAAGTCGGACCCGGCAGCGCATCGCCCTGTGTGACGTACGATCGGGCTCCCTTCGCCCAGGAAGGCGGCCTGTCCATGCCCGTGCCGAACCTGCTCGCGGTCTTCGCCCACCCGGACGACGAGTCGCTGTCCGCAGGCGGAGTACTCGCCCGCCACGCAGCCGCGGGCGCACGTACCGCGGTCGTCACGGCGACCTGGGCCGCAAACACCCCGCGGGCCGCGGAGTTGGCCGAGGCGCTGCGGATCCTCGGCGCCGGCACGCCGCGGCTGCTCGGCTACGCCGATGCGCGTGTACCGCACTCGGCCCCGGGCCGCCTGCGGCTCTGCGACGCACCGCTGGACGAGGCGGTGCGACGGCTGGTGGCACACATCCGGGAATTCCGCCCGGACATCATGGTCACCCATGACGCCTACGGCGGGCTGCCCGGTCACCCCGATCACGTGCACACCCATCGGGTGTCCATGCTCGCCGCCCAAGCGGCCGGGCTCGGGCAGCTCTACCCGGACGCCGGCGCCCCCTTGCAGCCGCGTGCCCTGTACCTGGCCACCCATCCCCACTCGGCCGTGCCCGCGCTGAGAGAGGTGATCGGTGCACGCAAGGCGTTGTACAGCGTTCCCGACGCACAGGTCACCGCAACCGTCGACGTCGGCCCCTGGATGAAGCAGAAGATCGCCGCGGTACTGGCGCACCGCTCCGAAGTGGAGCGGGGAGCCCTACCGGGGGTGGTCGCCGGCCTTGCGCCGGAGGCACGGGAGCGGCTGTTCGCCACCGAGTGGTACATCCGCCACCCCCTCACAACGGCCGCGTCGGCCCAGACCGAACTGACTGACTGACCACGCCGTTCGACCCGCGAGGAAGGCGGCCGTGCCCCCCGAACCCCCCGGCACTGACCGGCCCGTCAGCGGACCACGTCGAAGACCTGCTTCTGCAGCCCGTTGGCGTAAACCTCGTGCTCGACCAGCTTCAGCTTCTGGGTGTCCTTGTCCGTGGTGCTGAACAGGCGCTTGCCGGCGCCGAGCAGCAGCGGGTAGACGAGCAGGTGGTAGCGGTCGATCAGGCCGGCGTCGGAGAGACCGTGGTTCAGGGAGGCACTGCCGTGGACGATGATCGGTCCTCCCTCGGTCTTCTTCAGGTCGGCGACCTCGTCGAGGGAACGCAGGATGGTGGTCTCGCCCCAGTCGGAGACCAGCTTGTCCTCGGTGAGGGTGGTCGAGACGACGTACTTCGGCATCGTCTTGTACTGAGCGAACTCCTCCATGTCCGGCCACACCGGGCTGAACGCCTCGTAGCTGACCCGGCCCATCAGCATCGCGGTGGCCTCCTGCTGCTCCCGTCCCTTGATCTCGAACGCCTCGGGGACGAACTGGATGTCCTTGAAGGTCCAGCCGGAGTTGCGGTAGCCGGGTTCGCCGCCGGGGGCCTCCACGACGCCGTCGAGCGAGATGAAAGCGGTGCTGATCAGGGTACGCATGGTGCTCCCTCGGTTTCTCGTGTGCGGTGGGCCCGCCATCTGGTCGGTCCCCTGGCCTGAGAGGCCGTCTCTTGTGGCGGGGATCAGGTGTTTATCCGGAGGCCGGTCGTTGGGGGCGGATGATGACCTCGCTTCCCAGTGGGGTGTATCCGGCAGCGAGGAAAGCCCGAAGGGACCGGGCGTTGCCCGGGGCGACAGCGGCGAAGACCGGCTCGCCGGCGGGGAGCAGGGCGAGCGCGTCACGCAGAAGGGAGCGGCCCTGCCCGGCCTCACCGCTGCCCGGGCGGTTGAGTTCGACGCTGATCTCACGCCGGCCGGCCAGGCCGTCGGCCAGTGTGACAAGGCCGCGTTCGTCTCCGTGGACACGGACGTCGGTACGCAGAGCCCGAGCGTGCCGAACCCGCGGATGGTCATCGGCATCACGACGTTCCGGCAGGCGGCCGGCGGCCGGCGCGCCACGCGCGACGAGTATCGCGTCGAGGCTGCCGATCCATCCGTCGCGACCCGCGAGGTGCCGCAGGAAGTCAGGAGCCAGTGAGGCCCCGTAGCCGTCGGGTCCTTGGGCCTGGACGTCGGAGGCGGACAGGGCGGTGGCGATGACGGCGTGCCCGGTGAAGGCGACCGAGCACTCCAATCCACCCGGCAGAGGGGGAAGAACCGTTGTGCGGCCGTCTGCGGTCGGGAAGCGCCCGTCGGCAGCATCGAGGAACATGTCCAGCAGCGGGTGGGACTCGGCCATGACGGCCCACCCTACAAGCGGCTGACCGCGCCGGCAGCCGTACCGGTTGAGACGGTGGTGTCGCTGGGCGAGTCGGCGGTGATCGATGAGGACGGGGGACGTGTCGAGCCGCCCTCTGGTGAGGCTCCGGCCTGGCGCCGGCCCTCCCGGGGAGCGGTTCCGGGTGGAACCGGGCGGCGCCATCAGCCTTTGACGATCCTGCTGTCGGCCTCGGGAAGGCCTTTGTCCCACCAGTGTCCGTAGCGCCGGTAGACGGCCGGATCGCGGGCGGCGAGCAGCGTGGAGAGTTTCTCCGCCTCCTCGGTCAGGCCTTGCCATGCGGCCTTGCCGAGCTTGCGGAAGGCCGTCAGGTGCAGTCCGCCGTCGGTTGCGCGCCACACCCCGACGACCTGCCCGTCGACGAGCAGGCAGGGCAGCACGTCGCCGTTGCGCCGGACGACCAGCGGCCGGTACTCCTCGGGCACGAGCCGCCCTGGGCCGGAGTGGGCCAGCAGCGTGCTGTCCCACATCGGCAGCAGCCTCGGCGGCGCCGGGGTGTCCTCGGAAGGCACCGTGGCGCCCGCCAGGTCGAACAGGGCGGCGCGGCCCGGGCCCGCCACCCGCACCACCTGGTCGCCGAGCCCCTGCAGCGCCCGGGTGATCACGGGGCGCGTCAGCAGGGTGAACCGGGCGAAGTCCTGCGCCGACGCGGGCCCGAACGCGCGCAAGTAGGCGAGCAGGAGCCGCTCGGCCCCGGTATCCGCTTCCTGTGACGCGGACGCGGACCCGGGGGCCATCGAGGAGTCCAGGTAGGCGTTGCGCTGTGTGAACGACCACGGGCCGCCGGTCGGCGCGTGATGCACCGGCGCGTACGTGCGCAGCGCCCACCACACGCGGTGCGCGTGCTCGCCGAACCGCCCCGTGACCTCGTTCTCCACCTCGGCGCCGGTGCGGGGCCGCGCCAGGAACCCGGCGAGCTCGGGAAGCAGGGCGTCGGCGTCGGCGGGCGTCAGCCCCGTGGCGGTGAAGCGGCGGTCGTACAGCCGCGCACCCCGCAGACTGCCCAGCATGGCGGCGCGGTAGGGCGCGTAGTCCTCGGCGTGCACGGCGTGCAGCGTGATCCTCATGAGGGTCGCCTTCACGATCCGGCGGTCCGCGAACGCCGCGTCGAGGTCCTCGGGCGCGAAGTCCTGCACACGGTTCCACAGCGCCAGGTACGGCGACGCCGGTGTCTGTGCCTGCAGAGCGCAGACCCGGCGGACCGCCTCCGCCACGTCAAGGCGCCGGCGTTCGAGCAGGAACAGGCGGTCCAGGGTGGCCAGGGCGAGCTGTCGCACGGTCAGGCTCATGATCTGATCATGTCATCATCGGCTCTGGCGTGGAGCAATGGGCAATGTGAGCAGGCCAGTTGAAGCCGGCTGTCTGCCGTCTGGGCGCACGGTGATGAGGGTGTCGTCCGGCGGGACGACGTGCGGCCGCCGCCTTTCAAGTTGCTTTATCGTGTTGTCGACTCCGTGCGTCGCTCATGGCGTGCGCGTGCCCGGTGGTAGGCGGCGTACGGCAGTTCACGGGTTGCCGCCTCCGTGCGCGGGGCCGGGTTCACCACGGAATCAGCCAGCCGGCCTTGCCGTGGACGGGGTGCGCGATGACGGTGTCGGCGGGGCTGGGGTCGGTCTCGCCGATACACCCCCGCCCAGGTGTGTGATGCGCGGATCGTTCACCAGCTGCGCAGGGCCGGCTATCGCATCGCGTCTCTGCGCGCCCTCGTGCCGCAGCTGCGGCGCGCCCGCCGGGCGGAGGAGGTCGCCTCCGTGCCGGTGGCCCGGGACGCCGGCATCGCGGCTCGTTCCAGAGCCCTCCTGGAGGGTGGCGCCGCGCTCAGTGCCGTGTTGTGCCTGCACGGGCGAGCCGCCTGATCGCCCGGGCGCCGGAGGCGACCGCGGTGGCGGCCTGGCATCTCCGCGGTCTGACGCACCTTTCCACGGCCGTCCGGGCCCAGAGGGCGTCCGATGAGGGGGGTGTTCAGGCGTGACCGGCCCGCCCGACGATCGGGTGATGCGCCCTTCTGGGTGGTTCAGGGGAGGAAGGGTGACCTGGTCGCTCCCTTGGGCGCCAGTAGCGGGACCGCCTCCAGGACCAGTACGGCCAGGTCGTCGTCGATGGGCTCGGTGCTGAAGTCGTGGGCGGCCCGCCGGACCCTTTCCGCCACGGCCTTCGCGCCCAGTCCGGCGCAGCCCCGCAGCACGTCGGCCAGGCCGCCGTTGTCGTCCAACTGGTGTGTGCCTCTGCGGCGTTCGGTCACTCCGTCGGTCACGCACAGCAGTGTCTCGCCCGGTGCGAAGGTGAAGGTGCTGGCGTGGAACTCCTCGTGCTGGTGGATTCCGAGCAGCATCTGTGGGTCGGCGACCTCGGTCACCGAGCCGTCCGTGAGCAGTCGCAGCGGCAGCGGGTGTCCGGCGCTGGCTATGGTGCAGCGTGCGCCGCCGGCGACCGGGTCGGGTTCCAGTTCCCCGTACAGCAGGCTCAGGAAGCGGGAGCCTTCCTGTTCGCCGCTGAGTGCCATGGCCTCGGCGGCTTCCTCGGCCATCGCGAGGTTGAGCCGGTTGAGCAGGGACTCCACGCCGTGGCCCTCGCGTGCCAGCAGCCGTACCAGGTGCCGGGCCAGGCCGGTGACGGACATCGCCTCCAGGTCGTGGCCGCACACGTCGCCGAGGAGGAAGCACCAGCGGCGGTCTCCCATGGGGAACAGGTCGTAGAAGTCCCCGCCGACGGTCTGGCCCTCGCCTCTGGGTTCGTAGACGATCGCCGTGTCGACGCCGGGGATCATGGCCAGGGACGTGGGGAGCTGCCTGCGCTGGAGGGTGCGGCTGATGCTCGCCTGCCTGGTGTAGCGGCGGGCGATGAGCACTGCCTGGGCCACTCTTCGGGCGATGTCCTCCGCGAGTCGTACGGCGGCGTCGGTCAGGTGCGGCACCTGGCCGATCAGCAGTGTGCCGTGGCACTGTCCGTCGGCGATGAGTGGGAACGCCAGTGCCGAGCCGCCTTCCTCAGTGTCCGGAGAGCCGGGCCAGGGCCACGGGGCGCCGGTCGTGCTCAGCCCGGTGGGCGGGCGGTCCTTCTCCAGGCTCCTGCGCAGTTCGCGGATGTGTTGCTCGTCCCTGTGCCAGACGTGGGAGAGCCGCGTCTCGGGGCCGTCGGTGGTCAGCCAGACGCCGCACCAGTCGGCGAGCCTGGGGACCAGGAGTTGTCCGGCGAGCGCTGCGACCATGTCCTCGTCCAGCTGGCCGGCGAGGAGCTCGCCGGCCTGGGCGAGGAACATCTGTCCTTCGCGCTCGGCCCACTCGGTGCTGCGGCCCGGGCGGTCGCCCGGCGGTGCGGTGGTGGCGGGAGCGGGGGCCGGCGGCTCGTGGGGGGCGACGTCGGCGAGGGGGCCGGCCAGGCCCTGCCGCGTGGTCCGGTACGGGGTCTGCGCCGCGCATTCCAGGCAGAACCAGAACTCTTTCTCGGTGTGCCGGTAGGTCACGCCCCATGACTGGGCCAGCGCGCGCACCAGCGTCCGGCCGTAGCCGCGCAGGTCGCTGCGCATGCGCTTTGCGCCCCGGAGGGCGTGGGACGGGTTGCGGTCCAGTACCTCGACGACGAGATCCACCGGAGGGGCCCCGTTTTGCGCGCGATGGGCCGGCGGGCCTTGGCCGGCTTCGAGGTGGCAGACGACCTCCACCTCGAATGCGGCCTGCGTGACGGCGTGGGTGACCAGCTCGCTGACGAGGAGCACGGCGTCGTCCAGGAGCGACTGGCTGATCGCCGGTGTGCCGGGGAACTCCACGGCGGTCCGCTCGGCGAGCACGGCGCGCACGAACTTGCGCGCGGCCGAGGCCGCGAGTTCGTTGGCGGGTATGCGCATCCGCGACACGGATTCACGCGGATCGAGCAATGACCTCACGGGCTGCTCCGGTCGGTTCACGTCGGTTCGCTGTCGGCACGTGGCGAGATCCATTCCTGCATCGAGCCGCGTACCTGATGAAGGTAGTCTAAATGGGGCAAAAAGATTTTTTATTCGTCAGGAAATGGGTTGCCCATGAACTCTGCCACCCAGCCTGACCTCGCATCCCGTGAGCCGGAGCTCCGGGAGCGGGGGCCCGTCGAAGGCGGCCCCCCACCCGCCGCACCCGACGGCGAGTGGATACGGGTTGCCGAGTTGCGTCCGCTCCTCGCGACCATGACTTCGTTCTGCGACGGTGATTTCACCGTACGCGCAGGAGTGCTGCCCGACGGGGTCCTCGCCGACATGGCGGGGGTGCTCGACCAGATCATCATGCGCAACGCGCATCTCACCGCGGAGCTCGAACGGGTGCGCCGGGAGGTGGTGCGGCAAGGACGGCTGGACGAACGGCTCGCGGCGAGCCCCGGCCAGGGGGCATGGACCACGAGCGTGGACGCGGCCAACACGCTGCTGGAGGCGCTGGTCGTCCCGGTCGTGAACGCCACCCGCGTCCTGACCGCCGTCGCGGACGGTGATCTGACGCAGCGCGTCGAGCTGCACGACGGCAAGCGTCAGCTCCGCGGCGATCTGCGGCGCCTGGGGCGCGGGGTGAACCGGATGGTGGAGCAGCTGTCGCTGTTCACCGGCGAGGTGACCCGTGTCGCCCGGGAGGTCGGCACCGAGGGCCGTCTCGGGGGGCGGGCCACGGTTCAGGGACTGGCCGGTGACTGGCGTGATGTGACCGAGGCCGTCAACACGATGGCGGCCCGGCTGACGGCGCAGGTGCGCGACATCGCGGTGGTGACCACCTCGGTCGCGCGCGGCGACCTGACCCGCCAGGTCACGGTCGAGGCGACCGGCGAGCTGCTGGAGCTGAAGCTCACCGTGAACACGATGGTCGACCAGCTGCGCGCGTTCGCCGACGAGGTCACCCGGGTCTCCCGTGAGGTCGGCACGGAGGGGCAGCTGGGCGGCCGGGCACAGGTTCCGGGTGTCTCCGGGGTGTGGAAGGACCTCACCGACAACGTCAACTTCATGGCCTCGAACCTGACCTCGCAGGTCCGCAACATCGCCCAGGTGACCACGGCGGTCGCCAACGGCGATCTGAGCCAGAAGATCACGGTGGATGCGCGGGGCGAGATCCTGCAGCTGAAGAGCACCGTGAACACGATGGTCGACCAGCTGTCGGCGTTCGCCGACGAGGTCACGCGGGTGGCCCGTGAGGTCGGCACGGAAGGCCGGCTCGGTGGCCGGGCGCAGGTCCGCGGCGTCTCCGGGGTGTGGAAGGACCTCACCGACAACGTCAACTTCATGGCGGACAACCTCACCTCGCAGGTCCGCAACATCGCCCAGGTCGCCACGGCCGTCGCCCAGGGCGACCTGGGCAAGACGATCACTGTGGAAGCCAAGGGCGAGATCCTGGAGCTGAAGTCGACGATCAACACGATGGTCGACCAGCTGTCGGCGTTCGCGGGCGAGGTCACGCGGGTGGCCCGCGAGGTCGGCACCGAGGGCAACCTGGGCGGCCAGGCGCAGGTCCGCGGCGTCTCGGGGGTGTGGAAAGAGCTGACGGACAACGTCAACTTCATGGCGACGAACCTGACCTCGCAGGTCCGCAACATCGCCCAGGTGACCACGTCGGTCGCCAACGGCGACCTGTCGAAGAAGATCACGGTCGATGCGCGCGGCGAGATCCTGCAGCTGAAGGACACCGTGAACACGATGGTCGAGCAGTTGCGCGCGTTCGCAGACGAGGTCACGCGGGTGGCCCGCGAGGTCGGCACGGAAGGCCGGCTCGGTGGCCGGGCACAGGTCCGCGGCGTCTCCGGGGTGTGGAAGGACCTCACCGACAACGTCAACTCCATGGCGGACAACCTCACCTCGCAGGTCCGCAACATCGCCCAGGTCGCCACGGCCGTCGCCCAGGGCGACCTGTCGAAGAAGATCGACGTGGACGCGCGCGGCGAGATCCTGGAGCTGAAGACCACCATCAACACGATGGTCGACACGCTGTCCTCGTTCTCCTCCGAGGTCACCCGTGTCGCCCGGGAGGTCGGCAGTGAGGGGCAGCTGGGCGGCCAGGCCCGGGTCGAGGGCGTCTACGGAACCTGGAAGCGGCTGACCACCAACGTCAACGAGCTGGCCCTGAACCTCACCACCCAGGTCCGGGCGATCGCGGAGGTGGCCAGCGCGGTCACCCAGGGCGACATGTCCCGCGCCATCACGGTCGAGGCGCAGGGCGAGGTCGCGGAACTGAAGAACAACATCAACCTCATGGTCTCCAACCTCCGCGAGACCACCCGCGCCAAGGACTGGCTGGAGTCCAACCTCACCCGCATGGCCGCCCTCATGCAGGGTCACCGCGACCTGGTGGAGGTCGCCGACCTGATCCTGCGCGAGCTCACTCCTCTGGTGAACGCGCAGTTCGGCGCGTTCTTCCTGGCCGAGGCGGGTGCGCAGCCCGGCGAGGGCCTGCAGTTCATCGCCGGGTACGGCACCGACCAGGCCGGCGGGGGCAGTCCGCTGCCCGGCACCGGCACCCCGGGCCGCGGACTGATCGCGCAGGCCGCGCAGGAGAAGCAGCGCATCCTCATCACCGACGTGCCGCCGGACTACATCACCATCAGCTCCGGGCTGGGCATGGCCTATCCGGCCAGCATCGTCATCCTGCCGATCCTCTTCGAGGACCAGGTGCTCGGAGTGATCGAGCTGGCCTCGCTCAGCAGGTTCAGCGATGTGCACCTGGCCTTCATCGACCAGTTCGCCAACACGATCGGCGTGTCGATCAACACGATCATCGCCAACTCCCGTACGGAGTCCCTGCTGTCGCAGTCCCAGCGCCTGACCTCCGAGCTGCGTGAGCGCTCCGACGAACTGCAGCGCTCCAACGCCGAGCTGGAGGACAAGGCCGCCCTGCTCGCCACCGCCTCGCAGTACAAGTCCGAGTTCCTGGCGAACATGTCGCACGAACTGCGGACCCCGCTCAACTCGCTGCTGATCCTGGCGCGGCTGCTCGCCGACAACCCCGACGGGCATCTGTCCGAGCAGGAGGTGCAGTTCGCGACCACCATCCACCGCTCGGGCTCGGACCTGCTCCAGCTGATCAGCGACATCCTCGACCTGTCGAAGATCGAGGCCGGCCGGATGGACGTACGCCCGAGGATCCTGCCGCTGATCAAGCTGCTGGACTACGTGCACGCCACGTTCCGGCCGCTCACCCTCGACCGCGGCCTGGGCTTCGAGGTCGCCGTCAGCGAGACCGTACCGGCCGAGCTGTACTCCGACGAGCAGCGCATCCAGCAGGTGCTGCGCAACCTGCTGTCCAACGCCGTGAAGTTCACCCACGCCGGCACCATCGAGCTGCGCGTGGACCGGGTGCCGGGCGAGCAGTTCGAGGAGGAGACCCTCAGGAACGCCGAAGCCGTCATCGCGTTCTCCGTGAAGGACACCGGGATCGGCATCGCTCCCGAGAAACTCCCGATGATCTTCGAGGCGTTCCAGCAGTCCGAGGGCACCACCAACCGCAAGTACGGCGGCACCGGCCTCGGTCTGTCCATCAGCCGGGAGATCGCCGGGATGCTCGGCGGCAAGATCGTCGCCGAGAGCCAGCCGGGCGTGGGCTCCCGCTTCACCCTCTACATTCCCTCCCGCTACCCCGACGCCTTCGCCGGACAGGATCCGGCGCACCTGCGCGCCATCGGCCTCCCGCCGACGCTGCCCGCCGAGCCCCGGGCGCCGGCAGCCGCCCAGAGCGCCACGGCCGAGCCCGCGTTCGACAGCGGTGCGGACGCCGGCCTGCTGGATCCGGGCCGGCTCAGCCCGGAGAAGCTGATGGGCAGGGCGGCCCCGGCGATCGCCGAAAGCCGCGAGGTCACCTGGCCGGAGACGACCCGGCTGCGGGAATGGCTCAGCGGGCGCCCCGGCCGCGTCCTGGCAGGCCGCCACATCCTCATCGTCGACGACGACATCCGCAACGTCTTCGCCCTCACACACGTACTGGGCCGTGTCGGCATCACCGTGAAGTACGCGGAGAACGGCCGGGAGGGCCTGGAGGTCCTGCAGCGGTCCCCCGACGTGTCCCTGGTCCTGATGGACATCATGATGCCGGAGATGGACGGATACGAAACCATCCGCGCCATCCGGGACACCCCTCGTCTGGCGCATCTGCCGATCGTCGCGCTCACCGCCAAGGCCATGCCCGGGGACCGCGAGAAGGCGATGGACAGCGGCGCCTCCGACTACGTGCCCAAGCCCGTGAACGTCGACCGCCTGCTGTCGATCGTCTGCGACCTGCTCGACCCCCAGAGCCAGGCCCCAGGGCCCCTGCAGGATGCGGGCACCGCCGAAGAACCGCCCGGCACCCACGACGCCGGCGCCCGGCCCGGGGACGCGCCATGAGCACCGACCCGGCCGGGCACTGCAGCATCCTGATCGTGGACGACATGGAGGAGAACCTCATCGCGCTCGAAGCCGTGCTCGGCCCCCTGCACCAGCACCTGGTCCGTGCGCGCTCGGGGGAGGAAGCGCTCAAGGCGATGCTGCGCCAGGAGTTCGCGGTCGTCCTCCTGGACGTCCGGATGCCCGGCATGGACGGCTTCGAGACCGCCGCCAACATGAAGCGCCTCGACCAGACCAAGGACGTACCCGTCATTCTGGTGACGGGAACCGGGGCGAGCACCGACAACGCCTACCGCGGATACGCCATCGGCGCCGCCGACTTCATCACCAAGCCCATCGACCCGTGGATGCTGCGCACCAAGGTCAACGTCTTCCTCGAGCTGTACCGCAAGAACCGTCAACTGGCCACGCGTGCGCAGCCCGTGGACGCCGACCGGCTCGCGGAGATCTCCCAGCGGCTGACTCGCATCGAGGTGCTGCTGCGCGGCAGGCCGGATGCCGGGACAGCCGTTCTCGCCGACCGTATCGCGGAGTTGGAGCACACGGTGGGCGCCCTCCTGCCGCACCACACCGCCGGTTAGAGCCCTGCTCGCCCCTTCACGTGGCTGTCTGGCGCGCAGGTGGACGGACACCGTCATGGGCCGGGCCGGCATCCGTCCACCAGGCGGTCGCTGAGGCAGCCGCAGGTCCCCGGCCGCCAGGCCGGGGCAGGCACGTCAGCGGACGTAGCGGTGCATGGTCACGGTCGGCATGAAGTCGGCCAAGGGGTCGTTGCTGCCACTGGTGCGCGGTGCGCGTGCCGCCTCACGGTCGAGGACGGCCTTGACCTGCCGGGCGAGTTCGTCGGCCTCACGTGTGATCTGGGAGATCGGCAGGCTGGAGGCCTTGAGAGCGTCCACCCGGCGGTTGATGCTGCTGAGTTCGCTGCGCGCCTGGCGGCTCAGGCTGAACTGCCGGGGGGTGGCCACGACGAACTGGTAGGCGGCGGAGAAGGTCTGGCAGGCCGGGCAGTGTTCGTTGACGGACCTGCTGATGTTGGTGGCGTTGATCAGGCGCGCGTTCCGGCCGGCCGTGGTGACGATCTGGTAGGAGAGCGCGACGGAACGGCAGGGGTCGTCCAGGGAGCATCCCGCCGAGACCGCGACGGCCCGGTTGTTGGCCGTCACGGCGACGGAGGGACCGTATTCGTGGATCATGAAGGATTTGTCGAACTGGTTCACGTGAGTCCTGTCTGCGTGGCTGTTCGCGGTGTCGACGGCGATGGCGACGCCGGAACGGCCGGGGGTGGCGCGTGCTGCGGTGGTGGCGCCCGTCATGACCAGACCGGCCGTGACGGCGACGCCGAGGCGGACGGCCGTCTTGGTGGCTTTGGGGGTACGCGGCTTGCGGTGGTGCATGGTCCTCTCCTGCAAGGGGTGCGGTGGTAGGTGGTGTCAGAAACGGCTGGGGCTTGTCGGCACGGTCACCGAGGGTGAGGGTGGGGTGGAGGGAGGCTGCGAGGGTGAGGAGGAGTGGGAG
>NZ_MUBM01000118.1 GCF_002154505.1 Streptomyces carpinensis
TCATCCTCCGTCGCCGGGCGGAACAGGCCGCCCGGCGACGGAGGATGAAGGCGTGGACGAGGGCGTGGACGAAGAGCTGCTCACCATCGGCGCGTTCGCCGCACGGGCCCGGCTGTCGGCCAAGGCCCTGCGGCTCTACGACCGCCTCGGGCTGCTGGTTCCGGCGCACGTCGACGAGGTCAGCGGCTACCGCTACTACCGGGCGTCCCAGACCGGGCGGGCACGGCTGGTGGCCCTCCTGCGCCAGCTCGACATGCCGCTGAGCCTGGTGGCGGACGTGGTCGGCGCCGAAGGGGCCGAGGCCTCGGACCGGCTCACCGCCTACTGGGCGGACGTCGAGACGCGCGTGGCCGGGCAGCGGACCCTCGCCGAGTACCTCCGTGGACGACTCTCGGGGAGGAGCTCCGACATGTACGGAAAGTTCGTGGTCGAGACGGTCGATGTGGCCGAGCAGGTGGTGATCACCGAGACCCGGCACACGCTGGCGGATGAGCTGCCGCCGTGGATCGAGGCGTCGCTGAACCGGCTGGAGTGCGCGGCGCGCGAGTGCGGCGGTGTCACGGGAGCACCGTTCGTCGTGTACCACGCCGAGGTGTCGATGGAGAGCGACGGGCCGGCCGAGTCCTGCGTGCCCGTCGCGGACGAGGCGGCGGCGCGGGCGTGGGCCGAGGCGCGGGGGCGGTCCTGGGACACGAAGGTGCGGGTGGAGCCGGCGCAGCGGCTGGCCTACACCCGGATCACCAAGGCACAGGTGGCCCATCCGCAGATCCTGGCCGCGTTCGAGGCCGTGGAGCAGTGGATGGCCGAGCAGGGTCTCCGGCATGCCGGGCCGTGCCGCGAGGTGTACTTCGCCGACTGGGAGGCGGCGGGACCTCAGGACGCGGTGTGCGATGTTGCGTTTCCGGTGAGGTGAGACGAGCGCACCGCGTCGAGCGGGGTCCGGGGGCGGCAGGGCGGGCAGCCCCCGGGCCGGTCACTTCGGCTCGTCCGGTCACTTCAGCTCGTCCGGGCACGGCGTGCCCCGCGGCAGCTGGTACGGCGCAGCCAGCCGGTAGGTGCCCGCCCGCGGCGCGAGCAGCGTCGTCCACTTGTCGCCCTTGACGTCCTCCGGCGTCTGCGCCAGACAGCCGTTGACGTTGTCGTACGTCTTCGGTGTGCCCGGGGTGCGGTGCTTGGAGGCGTCGGTCTCCTGGGGCGCCTTGAGGCTCTTGCCGTGCTCGTCGACGAGGCTCAGCCACGGCGAGTACGGGATGCGGATGAGGATGCGGCCCGGCCGGCGCACCTCGATGGTCAGCTCGCCCTGCTCGGCGCGGTCGACGACCGCGTTGGGCTCGGCGAGCGGCTTGGGGTCGGTCACCTTGAACAGCTGCCAGTTGGCGTCGCCCCAGATCTGCCGCAGGTACGGCATGCCCCGCTGCACCAGGGCACGCTCGCGCTGCCCGCCGTCGCCGTCGGGCTCGCCCTTGGGCAGCACCACGTAGTGCACGGCCCAGCGCTGCAGCCACTCGTGGTAGTTGGCGGAGTTGAGCGTGTCGTCGTAGAAGAGCGGGTTGCGCTGCATGTCGGCCTGGCGGTTCCAGCCGCGGGCCAGGTTGACGTAGGGCGCCAGCGCGGAGGCCTCCCGGTGGGAGCTGGCCGGGACCACCTCGACGCGTCCCTTCTCCGCGCCGACCTTCTGCAACTGGTTGACGAGCGGCGCCAGCTCGCGCGACCAGGACGCGGCGGGTGCGGTGTGGACGATGTCGTCGACCGTCTTGAAGCCGATCCAGCCGACGAAGACGGCCAGCGCCAGCACGACCGTGTACCACTTGCGCGAACGCGGGGCCGTGAAGGGCAGCGCCGCCACCAGGATCATCCCGGCGAACAGCATCGCCAGCCGGGTGATGTTGGAGCCGATCTGGGAGCTGATCAACCAGACGCCGACGACCGACAGGGCGTAGACCCAGGAGGTGATCCGGACCGTCTTCCACTGCGCGGGGACGAGGACGGCGGCGAGGACGGCGTACGCCAGCGGCAGGATCACCGAGCCGAACGTCATGGGCTGGGTGCCGGAGAAGGGGAAGAGCAGCGCCGAGACGGCCACCACCGCGCTCGGCGCCAGGCCGAGCGCCCAGGCGCCCGGACGGCGCTTCTGAAGGAACAGGGCCACCGCCACCAGACCCACGAACAGGCCCGCGACCGGTGAGGACATGGTCGCGAGCGCGGCCAGCGGGGCGGCGACCAGCGCCTTCGCCCAGCGTCTGTGGCGCCAGCGGTAGGGCCAGCAGAAGACGGCCGCGACGGCGCCCAGCGCGAACATCGTGCCCAGCCCGAACGTCACCCGGCCCGAGATCGCGTTGCACAGCAGCCCGAAGACCCCGGCCAGCGCCGCCCACAGGGGGTTCCTGACCGCGCGGCTGCGGATGAGGACGAGTGTCAGCAGGCCCGCGGAGACCGTGCCGGCGATCATCATCGTCGTACGGACGCCGAGGACGGACATCAGATACGGCGACACCACGCTGTACGACACCGGGTGCATGCCGCCGTACCAGGCGAGGTTGTACGCGGAGTCCGGGTGCCGGCCGACGAACTCGGCCCACGCGTCCTGCGCCGCGAGGTCGCCGCCGCTGTTGGCGAACGTGAAGAACCAGACGATGTGCAGCACGCCGGCCAGGCCGGTGATCGACAGGGCGGGGTGCCGCAGCATCCGCTCCCGCACCGCCATCACGGCGGCCCGGGCCCGGTGCGGCTTCCCCGCGCCGACGTCCACGCCTGCGCCCCGGTCCGTGCGGTCACGGTCCGCCTCGGTCGCGGACCTGCCCAGGTCAGTCCTGGACGTGCCTATTCGCGGGCCGGCTCCCGGGCCCGGATCGGCGTCGTCGGCGCGTGTCGGCTCCGCAGTGGCCACCTGAAGGCACTCCCCGTGTCCCGTCTCCTGTTCGCGGCCGCGTCCCCCGCGACCGGTGACGTGCCCGATTCGTGACGCTAGCACGCACCCCGTCGGGGAGCCCCCGGGTGGGGCTCCCCGACGGGGTGCGCGGGCTTCGCCGGACGTGAGGCCAAGTGACCGGCGGGCCGGCCGACCCGTCAACCGAGGCGCGTCAGCTTGTCCGTGAAGCCCGGCTCGGCGAGGTCCTTCTCCAGGGCCACGGGAACCTGCACCGCTCCGCGCGAGCCGTCACCGACGGTGAGCGTGCCCACCTTGGTGCCGGCCTTCGCGGAGTGCGGCACCTCGTCGGCGACGACGGACAGCTTCACCTTCAGCCCGGCCCAGCCGACCGCGGAGACGTCCTTGGTGACCACGACCGGGGTGTGGCCGCCGAGCTGGTCGTCGACGTACCCGACGACGTCGCCCTTCTTCAGGATCTTCGCGGAGGTCAGCGCGTCCTCGGCGGCGAGCAGCGCGGTCTTGCTGACCGCGTTGACCGTGTCGAGGATCGACGGCTTGTGCTGGCCGAGGATGGCTCCGACGACGGTGACGCTCTGGCCGCCGACCGTCTTGCGGGCGGCGAACAGCAGGTTGCCGCCGGCCGCCGTGGTGGTGCCGGTCTTGATGCCGATCGCGCCGATCCGGTACGGCAGTTCGTTGTAGTTGTTCCAGGTGTGGCCGGAGGGGTCCTTCCAGCTGGCCGCGCTGGTGATGGCCACCAGGGCCGGGTTCTTGACGACCGCGTTGCCCAGCTTCACCTGGTCCTGGGCCGTGGAGACCGTGGTCTCCTTCAGGCCCGACGGGTCGGTGTACGTCGTGCCGGTCATCCCGAGTTCCTTGGCGGTGTCGTTCATCTTCTTGACGAACGCCGCCTCGGAGCCCGCGTCCCAACGGGCCAGCAGCCGTGCGATGTTGTTCGCGGAGGGAATCATGACCGCCGACAGCGCCTGCTTCTCGGTGAGGAAGTCGCCGGCCTTGACCGTGTTGAGGGTGGACTCGTCGTCGCTCTTGTCGTAGCCGCCCTCCTTCTCCGCCGTCGCGTCGATCTGGATCTTCGGGCCTTCCTGACCGGGCTTCAGCGGGTGGTCCCTGAGGATGATGTACGCGGTCATGGTCTTGGCGACCGAACCGATGGCCACCGGCGTCTGCTTGCCGAAGTGGTCCATCGTGCCGATGCCGTCGCCGTCCATCCAGCCCTGGCCCTCGCTCGGCCAGGGCAGGCTCACCCTCGCGCCCTCGAAGGTGAAGCTGTCCTGCGCGGTGAGCGCGAGAGTGGGGGACGGCAGCGGGCGTACGGCCTGCACGATCGCAAAGACGATCGCCAGGAGCACGACCAGCGGGGTCCAGATCTTCACCCGGCGCGCCACGGTGCGCAGCGGGGTCTCCGGCGGCGGCGGGGTGTTCGTGAGCTCGGCCAGCAGGTCCAGCGGCGGCTTGGGGGGCAGCGGCTGCTGGGTGGTGCGCTCGTGACCGGTCAGGGCGGCGGCAGGCTGGGCCTCGGTCCGCGGCTGCGGCTGGGCCGTGGCGGGGCCCGGCTTCGGCTGCGGCTGGGCTGTGCCGGGGGCCGGCTGCGGCTTGCGGGGCTCCCGGGCGTCGACCGGCTTGAGCGCGACGAACTTGCTGGTGCGCTCGGCGTCGGACTCGTCGGCCTTGCGGGCGGGCTCAGCCTCGCCCTTCTTGTCGGCCTTCGCGTCGCTCTTCGCGTCCGGCTTCGGGGAACCCTTCTTGTCCCCGCCCAGCTTCAGCATGGTGGTGGGCTGGTCGACGGCGGGCTTGGGCCGGGGCGCCTTGAAGACGGCGGTGGGCTGGTCGACGGGGGGCTCGGACTCGGGTGCGGGCTCGGGCTCGGTGGCCTTGGGTGCGTCCTTGGCAGCGGGCGCGTCCTCGTCCTGTGCCGCGTCGTCGTCGCCGGCTTCGGCGGTTTCGGCTTCGGGGGCGTCCTTCGCGGCTTCCTCGGTGGGCTTCTGGGGGGTGCCGGAAGCGGCGGACTCGACATCGGTCTCGGCGGCCTCGGCCGACTCGTCCGCCTCCTCCGTGGACTCGTCCGCCTTCCCGGCGTCCTCCGCGCCCTTCTTGGCGTCCGCGGAGTCCACCCACGCGGCGACGGCCGCGCGCAGGCGGGCGTCGTCCGCCGCGTCCGCACGCGCGTCGTCGCGGGCGCTCGCGTCGCCGCGCTCGGCCTCACCCTCGGGTTCGCCCTCGTGCTCGTCGTCGTCCTTGCCCGAGGCCGTCGCCTTGCTCTCCTCGGCCTCGGCGTCCGCGGAATCGGCCGTGTCCTCGGCATCCGCGGAGTCCATGGAGTCCGCAGAGTCCGCGGCCGAGGGCTCCCCGGCCGGCTCCGCGTCCTCGACCGAGTCCTCGGCGGTCTCGGCGGTCTCGGCGGTCTCGGCAGTCCCGGCAGTCCCGGCACCCTCGCCCAGTTCGGACTTTGCGGTTTTTTCGCTCTTCTCAGACTTCTTAGCTGTTTCGGGCTTTTCGGACTCCGCCGAGTCCTCCTCCGCGTCCGCCGCCAAGTCCCGTACCGAAAACACCCGCGTGGCCGTATCCACGCCTCCGCGGCTCTCCGCCGTACCGGACTCCCCCGTCAGCGCGAGCCGAGGGTCGCGCACCTCGCGCGCCCCGCCCCGGCCCTCGGGAACCGGACCCGCGCTCCCCGACGCCGGTTCTGCCGACGACTCGCGCTGCTTCGACCTGTCGGGGGACTCGCCCGCCACCGATGCCTCCTCATGTGCCGCACGTCCCGTGCCGTACCGCTGTCCGAACCATGTACCAGTGTCCTGTGCACGGGCCAAACCCACGCGGAAGACGAGAACGACATACCTACCGGTTCCACTACGAACCGGTCACGCACCCTCGACAGACCAATGTGAGAGGGGTCACCCTGTCATTCATCCACGCGGGGAGGCATGGATGGGCAGGAGCCGCAGAACACTTCCGGAGGAGCTTCTGCTGCTGGCACTGGACCCGGCCACGGGTACCACTGCGCAGCCGCAGTCGCTCGACCTCGGTCTGGCCGGAGCACAGCTAGTGGAGCTGGCGCTGGCCGGACGGATAGCCCCAGACGGGGATCGTATCGCCGTGGTGGCACCACGGCCGACTGGAGATCCAACACTGGACTGCGCGTTGGAGTTGCTGCGAAGGCGTGGCGCTCCGGTACGGGCCGTCCACTGGATCGGCGGGCCGCGTCTCGGGCTCCGCCAGACCTACCTCTCGCATCTGGAGCGGTGCGGCATGGTCGCCGCCGTGCCGGGCCAGATGTGCGGGGTGCTGCCGACGACTCGCTACCAGGCGACGGACACCGCCATCAGCCGGGAGATCAGGGCCCGGCTGGATTCCGCGATCCGCACCGGCGTACCGCCGGACCCGCGGACCGCGGCGCTCGCCGCGCTGGCACACGCGGTCGGTCTCGGCAAGCACCTGTACCCGGGCAACGAGGGCCGCTCGTCCCGTTCCCGGCTCAGGGATCTGATCAGGCACGACCCCATGGGCGGTCTCGTCGCGCACGCCGTGATGGACGTCCAGAACGGTGCGGCGGCCCAGCCGCGCCGCAGCCCGGGTCCTGCGGGCCGTCAGGCCGCCGCCGGAGCCAGGCCCGCACCGGAACCCGCCCGCGGCGTTCCGATGCAGCCGCGCCACGGATCCATGGCACGTGCCGTGGCCCACTGAGACCACGACGCACGGACACCGGCGGACGGCCGCCGGCGTACGGACACCGGCGCACAGCCGCCGGCGTACGGACACCGGCGTGCACGGACCGCAGCGCACGAGCACCACAACGCACGACCCGCGCGCGAGCACCGCGCGACGCGGAGAACGCCGCACCGCATGTCCCCAGACCCGGTTCGGGAGCCGCTGGTCGGAGCGGGGGGCCGAGATCGTACGGTCTCGGCCCCCCGCTCGACCGCCCATCCGGCAGCTCGCCGGCCGCTCATTGCCGCCCGCCGGCCGCTCACCGGCTAGGCGCCGAAATCCGAACCGGCCCTCGGTCGCCGCATATCCGGCGTTTCCCAGCGGTAGAAAGCACCTTGGTGGCAGTCTGCTCAGCAGCAGATACGCAAAGTAGAGGCATGCAGCCGGAGGTGCACGTCCCGTGGCGTCCAATGTCAATCCCACCGTCAGGCGGCGCCGGCTGGGCCAGGAGCTGCGCAGGCTCCGCGAGCTCAAGGGCATGACGGCCGAGGAGGTGGCGGAGCGGCTGCTGGTGTCGCAGTCGAAGATCAGCCGTCTGGAGAACGGCCGTCGCAGCATCAGCCAGCGCGACGTCCGTGACCTGTGCGGGGTCTACGAGGTGGAGGACCACCGGATCGTGGACTCGCTGATGCAAATGGCCAAGGACTCGCGCCAGCAGGGCTGGTGGCACTCCTTCGGTGACATCCCCTACAGCGTCTACATCGGTCTGGAGACGGACGCGGCGAGCCTTCGGGTGTACGACCCGCAGGTCGTCCCCGGCCTGCTCCAGACGCGCCAGTACGCCGAGGCACTGATCGCCGGCGCGCTGCCGGAGACCGCGCCCGCCGACATCGACAAACGGGTCCAGGTCCGGATGCGCCGGCAGGAACGAATCTCCGCGTCGGAGAACCCGCTGCGCCTGTGGACCGTCCTCGACGAGGCCGCCCTGCGCCGGGTCGTCGGCAACCGCGCGCTGATGCGGGAGCAGTTGGAGCACCTGGCCGAGCAGTCACAGCTGCCGCACGTGACCGTCCAGGTCATCCCCTTCGACATGGGGGCGCACCCGGGCCTGAACGGCCAGTACGCCATCCTGGAGTTCCCGGACGCGGCCGACTCCAGCGTGGTCTACATCGAGGGTGTCACCAGCGACCTGTATCTGGAGAAGGCGAACGACGTCCACAAGTACAGCGTGATGTACGAGCACCTGCGGGCGCAGGCCCTGAACGTGGAGCAGTCGCGCCAGTTCATCGCCGACATCGCGAAGGAGTACGCGGAGAACGCAGGCTGAGAGGCGGGCACCGTACACCCTCACCACGCTTGCACGGAAGACGCGTTGGAATATGCCATCCGGTCGAGTGAATAGCCGCTTCCGCTGCGGAGAGTGGCAGGTAGCGTCGATCACGCCAGCGAGCAACACCGTTGGCGCAAACCGCGCTGTGGGTTCCTGCCGAACGCCTCGTGCGGTGACAGCAACTCAACCACTCCACTGGCAATCCGGAGCAGAAATGGCAATTCGTCAGGGCGTCACGGAGACGTGGACCAAGTCCTCGTACTCCACGGGCAACGGCGCGTGCGTCGAGGTCAAGTCACCGGTGGTCGCGGCCATGGCGGTACGGGACTCCAAGGTCCCCGAGGGCCCGGTGCTCGGCTTCCCGGCCGACGCGTGGAACTCCTTCGTGGCATCGATCAAGGCTTGAGCGGGAGGATCTTCTGATCCTCCCCCCGGCTCCGCGATCGACAGACCGACAACTGAATCAACGCCGCAAGCGCCCCGGACACACCAGGAGCCTTGCCCAGAGCCCCCTCGACCAGTTCGCCGTCCTTGCCGAGGGGGCTCTGCGCGTTCCCACCCGCCTCGGCTCCCCGCCCCCCAGCTCCGACGGCGCCTCGGTCACCCTCCGCGCCACCTCCGACGGCATCTCAGACTCTCACCTTGATTCATGTAGGTGAACCAAGGTCAACAGTCAGAACCTTTTTGCCTCCTCTTGACCTTCCGCTTGCTTGTCGTGCCCGCGTAAACCCACCCACGATGAGCGGGCACTTCGCGGCCTGCCTCGCCCCTACCCCGCTCAGGCGAAGTGCCAACCAGCTGAGTGGAGTTCACAAGGCGGACCCTGGAAGGGGGCACATGAACAGTCTCGACTGGGCCGTGCTCATCGGCTATTTCGGCGTGATGATCGCGATCGGCGTCTGGTCGCACAAACGCGTGGACGACGTCAGCGACTTCTTCACCGCGGGCGGCAAGATGCCCTGGTGGCTGTCCGGCATCTCGCACCACATGTCCGGCTACAGCGCGGTGATGTTCACCGGATACGCGGGCATCGCCTACACCTACGGCGTCACGTCTTTCATCACCTGGTCGTTCCCCATCGCGCTGGGCATCGCCATCGGGTCGAGGCTGTTCGCGCCACGCATCAACCGGCTGCGCTCCCGGCTCCACGTGGCCTCGCCGCTGGAGTACCTGAAGAACCGCTACAACCTCTCCACCCAACAGGCGCTCGCCTGGTCCGGGATGCTGCTGAAGATCGTGGACGTGGGCGCCAAGTGGGCCGCGATCGCGACCCTGCTGTCCGTGTTCACCGGGGTGACCCTCAACCAGGGCATCCTCATCACCGGTGCGATCACCGCCGTGTACTGCACGATCGGCGGCCTGTGGGCGGATGCGCTGACCGAACTCGGCCAGTTCGTCATCCAGTTGCTGGCGGGACTGTCGATGTTCGTGGCGGTGGTCCTGAAGCTGAACGACAAGGGCATCGGCTTCCTCGGCGCCTGGGACGAACCGGCCCTGCACGGCCACGGAAAGCCCCTGGTCGGCCCCTACGGCACCGTCTTCCTCCTGGCCTTCCTCTTCATCAAGCTCTTCGAGTACAACGGCGGCATGCTCAACCAGGCCCAGCGCTACATGGCGACGGGCAGCGCCCGCCAGGCCGAACGCTCGGCACGCCTGTCGGCGATCCTGTGGCTGGTCTGGCCGGTCGTCCTCTTCTTCCCCATGTGGATGTCCCCGCTGCTGGTGCACGCGCAGAAGCCGGACGGCTCGGACTCCTACGCCCTGATGACCGAGCAGCTCCTTCCGCACGGCCTGCTGGGCCTGGTCATCGTGGGCTTCTTCTCCCACACCATGGCCATGTGCTCCTCCGACGCGAACGCCATCGCGGCCGTCTTCACCCGGGACGTCGCCCCGGTGCTGTCCCAGCGGGCACGGGCCTGGGGCCGGCGCAGCGGCCTGGTCGCCGCCCGGGTGACGACCGTCGTCTTCCTCGGTCTGTCGATGGCGGTCGCCACGCAGGTCAACTCGCCCGCCTTCAAGGACATCATCACGGTCGTCATCAAGTGGGTCGCCGGCCTGATGGGCCCGATCGCCATCCCCATGATGCTCGGCCTGCTCCGCACGTTCCGCCGCTCCGGCCCGACGGCCGCGCTCACCAGCTGGGCCGCCGGTCTGCTGGCCTTCTGGCTGGTGAACTACCCGATCAGCTGGAACGTCGACGGCGGCGTACCGCTGCAGTACCAGGTGTCGGTGCCGCTCGCGGTGTCCCTGGTCCTCTACATCGTCATCGGCTGGATCAAGCCGGAGGACACCCCCGAACGGCTCGCGATCATCGAGCGGCTCAACTCCGACGGGGACGGCGACGGCGCCTCGTCGGGCGCGGTGGCGGTCCCGGCGCAGGCCGGCGCGGGCGACGACGTCGTGGGCACGCAGCCGTCGTAAGCGGCACCGAGGGGCCCCGGCACGGCTCCGGTGACCTAGGCCCCGCGCGGATACCTGGCCAGCCACCCCGGAGCCGACCCGGCGGGCCCGTGCAGCGCGGGCCCCTGGGTCATCTCCATCGCGAAGTCGTCCGCCAGAACCAGCAGTGTGGGACGGCCCTCCAGTTCGGCCAGCCAGGCCGGCGGGAGGGCCGTCTCGCCGTGCAGGGCGCCGAGCAGCCCGCCGGTGAGGGCACCGGCCGCGCCCGAGGGACCGCTCTGGTTCACCGCCAGGCACAAGCCCTGCCGTACGTCCTCGCCGACGAGCGCGCAGTACACCGCGACGGCCAGCAGCCCCTCCGCCGTGCCCTCTTCCGCCAGCTCCTCCACCCGCGCGGGGGAGGGCATGCCCTGCCGCACCGCGCCCAGCGCGTGCTGGAGGGCGTCCGACACCGGCTGGTGCCCGGGCCGTACGGCGAGCAGGGCCAGCGCCTTCTGCACGGCCCCGTCGAGCCCGTCGCCACGGGCGAGACCGTGCACGATCACGGCGTACGCCCCCGCCGCGAGACAGGCGGTCGGATGGCCGTGGGTCTGCGCGGCGCACTCGACGGCCAGTTGTACGACCAGCTGGGGCTCCCACCCGACGAGCAGCCCGAACGGCGCGGACCGGACGGCCGCCTCCGGCCCGGCCTCCCCGGGATTCTTGGGCACCTCCAAGGTCCCCATGGTCTCGTCCCCGAGCCCGGTGAGCAGGGCGCGGGCCGGATCACGCCGGGCGTACAGCCACTCCTCCCGGGCCAGCCACCCGTCGTCCTCACGGCGCTCGTCGGGCCCCCAGTCGTGCTGGGTCGCCGCCCACCGCAGGTAGGCCCGGTGCAGATCGGTCGGCGGATGCCAGGCGCCGGTGTCGCGCCGCACCTGCGCCCGGATGAGCCCGTCCACGGAGAACAGCGTGAGCTGGGTGAAGTGCGTGATGGCACCGCGCCGCCCGTGCGCGGGCACCAGATCCACGATCCCCTCGGGACCGTGCGCCTGACGGATCGCTTCCAGGTCCAGCCCGTCCACCGGCGCCCCGAGCGCGTCGCCCAGGGCCACCCCGAGCAGGGTGCCGCGCACCCGGCTCCGGAAGTCCTGCTGCTCGCCACGCCCCCAGACGGCACCGGACGTCGTACTCACCCCGACCTCCCTCACAGCACCGTCCGTACGTACGACGTCCAGCACTGTAATCGAACGGAATGGTCTGTTCAGGGACCACCGGGCTCCGGTGCGCCGCTGCCCGCGAGCACCGCTACTCGACGACCACGACCCTGGTGCCCTTCGCGGCGAACGCCCACAGGGCCGTCCCGTCGGCCTTGGCCATGCGGATTCCGCCCGTCTTGGCGCCGGAGGCGGCGGGCGGGGGCGAGGAGCCGTCCACGGCGTTGCTGAAGGCGATGAAGATGCCCGACTTGCCCGCGAAGTACGTGATGTGCTCGATGCGCACCCCGTCGGAGCCGGTCGTGGCGGGCACACGCTGGGAGATGGCGTAGGCGCCGGGGTCCGGGCTCACCGTGCCCGGCCAGACCGGGAAGGTGCGGGTCGGCTTGTCGCTCGCGTCGACCAGCCACACGCGCTTGTGGGCCAGCGCGTACACGATGCGGCGGCCCGTTCCCGAGGCGGCCGGAACCGCCGGGGGCGCGGTGTGCTTCGGGGAGGCGGTCGGATGGTGCGGGCCCGCCGAGGCCGAGGTGCGCGGGTGGGCGGCGGTGGCCGTGGGGTGCGGGCCCTGGTCCGCCTGGACCGCCAGTACCGCGACCACCGCGACCGCTCCCGCGGTCAGGCCGCTGACCCAGGCCCACGAAGGTATTCGGGCAGGCATGGGCACGCATCTCCTCGGCTACTCAGCTACTCGCCCCCAGCAACAGTCGGATCATCGTACTGTGGGCCGCCTCCCCCACGGTCAGCCCAGCGGCGTTCAGTCCAGCACCGGAAGCAGTTCCGGCAGG
>NZ_MUBM01000119.1:0-7515 GCF_002154505.1 Streptomyces carpinensis
GTCTCCGGGTCGCGCTCCTTGGCGATCAGCGCGGTCCACAGCCCGCTGTAACCGCCGCCGACGACCAGCAGGTCGCAGGTGTCGGCACGCCTGCCGGGGTCGTCCAGCCAGTACGGGACCGGCTGGGCCTCGGAGAGGGATTTCGTCCAGTCGTGGTGGCTCATGGCGCTCGGGGCCATGATTTCAACTCCCTACAGGGGCTCATGCCCTCTGGTTGCTGCGGCGATTGGTGATGAGCATCGAGGTCAGGACGAAGAGAACGGCGATCAGGAACATGGCCGTACCGATCACGTTGATCTGCACGGGAGTGCCTCGCTGCGCCGAGCCCCACACGAACATGGGGAAGGTGACCGTCGAGCCGGCGTTGAAGTTGGTGATGATGAAATCGTCGAAGGAGAGCGCGAAGGACAGCAGCGCGCCCGCGGCGATGCCGGGTGCCGCGATGGGCAGGGTGACCCGCAGGAAGGTCTGCACGGGACCCGCGTACAGGTCCCGGGCGGCCTCCTCCAGCCGCGGGTCCATCGACATCACGCGCGCCTTGACGGCGGTGACGACGAAGCTGAGGCAGAACATGATGTGGGCGATCAGGATCGTCCAGAACCCCAGCTGGGCACCCATGTTGAGGAACAGGGTGAGCAGCGAGGCGGCCATGACGACCTCGGGCATCGCCATCGGTAGGAAGATCAGCGAGTTGATGGCGCCCCGCGCGCGGAAGCGGTAGCGGACCAGCGCGAAGGCGATCATCGTGCCGAGGACGGTGGCGCCGATCGTCGCCCAGACGGCGATCTGGAGGCTGATGGACAGCGAGCCGCACATGTCGGCGACACCGCACGGGTTCTTCCAGGCGGCCGTGGAGAAGTGCTGCCACTGGTAGTTGAAGCGCCCCTTCGGCCTGTTGAAGGAGAACACCGTGACGATGACGTTCGGCAGCAGCAGATAGGCCAGCGTCAGCAGTCCCGCGATGACGACGAGACGGCGCTTGAGCCAGTTGACGAAGGGCATTTAGACCAGATCCTCCGTCCCGGACCGGCGAATGTAGATCGTGACCATGGCCAGGATGGCGGCCATGAGGATGAAGGAGAGGGCCGCGGCCGTCGGATAGTCCAGAATCCGCAGGAACTGCGTCTGGATCACGTTTCCGATCATCCGGGTGTCGGTGGAGCCGAGGAGTTCGGAGTTGACGTAGTCACCGGTCGCCGGGATGAACGTCAGCAGCGTGCCGGAGACCACGCCCGGCATCGACAGCGGGAAGGTCACCTTGCGGAAGGTGGTCCACGGCCTGGCGTACAGGTCGCCGGCCGCCTCGTGCAGCCGCCCGTCGATCCGCTCCAGCGAGGTGTACAGCGGCAGGATCATGAACGGCAGGAAGTTGTACGTCAGTCCGCACACCACCGCCAGCGGGGTGGCCAGCACCCGGTCGCCGGCCGTCCAGCCGAGTGCGCTGGTGAGGTCCAGGATGTGCAGCGTGTTCAGGGTGTGCACGACCGGGCCGTTGTCGGCGAGGATCGTCTTCCAGGCGAGGGTTCGGATCAGGAAGCTGGTGAAGAACGGCGCGATCACCAGGATCATGATCAGGTTCCGCCAGCGGCCCGCGCGGAAGGCGATCAGATACGCCAGCGGGTAGCCGAGCAGCAGGCACAGCACGGTCGCGGAGGCCGCGTAGAAGACGGAGCGCAGGAACTGCGGCCAGTACTCGCTGAGCGCGTCCCAGTAGGTGGCGAAGTGCCAGGTGACCTTGTAGCCCTCCTCCAGGGAGCCCGTCTGCACGGACGTGGAGGCCTGGTAGATCATCGGCAGCGCGAAGAAGACGACCAGCCAGAGGATGCCGGGCAGCAGCAGCCAGTACGGGGTGAACCGGCCGCGCTTGCGCGGGGGCTTCTTCGCGGGTTCGGCGGAGACGAGGGGCGGTGGCGCCTCGGTGAGGGTCGACATGTCTACGCGGCCTCTTCCTCGACGGTCTCCACGCCGGCGTCGATGTCCTGGGCCGCGTCCAGGCCGAAGGTGTGCGCGGGGCTCCAGTGCAGGACGACGTCGGCGCCGGGGACGAGCCGGCCGTCGCGCTCGACGTTCTGGACGTACACCGCGAGTTCGTCGCAGACGGGGCTCTCGACGACGTACTGCGTGGAGACGCCGATGAAGCTCGCGTCGACGATCCTGCCGGTGAGGCGGTTGCGGCCCTCGGGTATGGCTCCGGCGTCGTCGGCGTGGGTGAGGGATATCTTCTCCGGGCGGATGCCGACCAGCACCTTGCCGCCGGCCGTCGCCGGCGCGGAACAGCGTGCCTCGGGCAGCACCAGCTTGCCGCCGCCCGCCTTCAGCACGATGTCGCCGCCGCTCCTGGTGTCGACCTCGGCCTCGATGAGGTTGGAGGTGCCGAGGAAGTTCGCGACGAAGGTCGTCTGCGGGTTCTCGTACAGGTCGGTCGGCGAGCCGAGCTGCTCGACGCGGCCCGCGTTCATCACGGCGACCGTGTCGGCCATGGTCATGGCCTCCTCCTGGTCGTGCGTGACGTGGATGAAGGTGATGCCGACCTCGGTCTGGATGCGCTTGAGCTCCAGCTGCATCTGGCGGCGCAGCTTCAGGTCGAGGGCGCCGAGCGGCTCGTCGAGCAGGAGCACCTTCGGGTGGTTGATCAGCGCGCGGGCCACGGCGACACGCTGCTGCTGGCCGCCGGAGAGCTGGTGCGGCTTCTTGCGCGCCTGCTCGCCGAGCTGGACCAGCTCCAGCATGTCCTCCACCTGCTTCTTCACACTCTTGATGCCGCGCCGGCGCAGACCGAAGGCGACGTTCTCGAAGATGTCGAGATGCGGGAAGAGGGCGTAGGACTGGAAGACCGTGTTCACCGGGCGTTTGTACGGCGGCAGATGGGTCACGTCCTGGTCGCCGAGGTGCACGGTGCCGGAGGAAGGCTCCTCCAGGCCGGCGATCATGCGCAGGGTGGTGGTCTTGCCGCAGCCGGAGGCGCCGAGGAGGGCGAAGAAGGAGCCCTGCGGCACGGTCAGGTCGAGCGGGTGCACGGCGGTGAAGGAGCCGTAGGTCTTGCCGATGCCCGAGAGGCGGACGTCGCCGCTGTTGTCTGTCGTCGTCATCGTCGTCGTCACGCCCCTGTGAGCTTGGAGAACTTCTGCTGGTAGGCCGTCTCTTCCTTCTGCGTCAGGGAGCGGAAGGCGTGGGACCGGGCCTGCATGGCCTTGTCGGGGAGGATCAGCGGATTGTTCGCCGCTCCCTTGTCGATCTTGGCGAGATACGGCTTCACGTCCGCGACCGGACTCACGTAGTTGACGTAGGCGGCGAGTTCGGCGGCCGGCTCGGGCTCGTAGAAGTAGTCGATGAGCCGTTCGGCGTTCGTCTTGTGACGCGCCTTGTTGGGGACGAGCATGTTGTCGGTCGACGTCATGTAACCGTGGTCGGGGATGATGTAGCCGACGTCCGGGTTGTCCGCCTGGAGCTGGATGATGTCGCCGCCCCAGGCGACGCACGCGGCGAAGTCGCCCTTGGTGAGGTCGGACGTGTAGTCGTTGCCCGTGAAGCGGCGTATCTGGCCTTTGTCGACGGCCTTCTGGAGGCGCGCGATCACCGCGTCGAAGTCGTCGTCGGTGAACTTCTCCGGGTTCTTGCCCATGTCGAGCATCGTCATGCCGATGCTGTCGCGCATCTCGGTCAGGAAGCCGACGCGGCCCTTGAGCTTGGGGTTGTCGAGCAGGTCGGAGACCGACTTCACCTCGATGCCGTCCAGCGCCTTCTTGTTGAACGCAACGACGGTCGAGACGCCCTGCCAGGGGTACGAGTAGGCGCGGCCCGGGTCCCAGTCGGGGGCGCGGAACTGGTCCGACAGGTTGGCGAAGGCGTGCGGCAGGTTGGACGGGTCCAGTTTCTGCACGTACCCGAGGCGGATCATGCGGGCGGCCAGCCAGTCCGTGAGGATGACGAGGTCGCGGCCGGTGTCGTGGCCCGCGGCGAGCTCCGGCTGGATCTTGCCGAAGAACTCGTCGTTGTCGTTGATGTCCTCGGTGTACTTGACCTGGATGCCGGTGCGTTTGGCGAACGCGTCCAGCGAGGGGTGGCGCTTGGTCTTGTCGTCCACGTCGATGTACTCGGGCCAGTTGGAGAAGTTGACGACCTTCTCCTTGGCCGAGTGGTCGTCGGCGGAGACGCCCCCCTGCGTCTTGGTCGCCGCGGGGATGCCGCAGGCGCTCAGCGCCCCGAGACCGCCGACGGCGAGCGTGCCGCCCGCTGAGGCGCGCAGCAGGGACCGCCGGGTGAGGACGGCCCGGCCACCCGGGAAGCTGCGCCGCATGGCGGCCACTTGGGCCGGAGACAGGCGGTCGGGCTCGTACTGCTCCATGCGCGTGGTGCCCTTTCGGAGGGTCCGGCCCGGTGGGGCCGGAGAGTTTCTATCGGTCCCCGAAGACGGTGCGGTGCCAGTCCTTGCGGGCCACCGCCGTGTTGTCGAACATGACGTGCTTGATCTGGGTGTACTCCTCGAAGGAGTACGAGGACATGTCCTTGCCGAAGCCGGAGGACTTGTAGCCGCCGTGCGGCATCTCGCTGATGATCGGGATGTGGTCGTTGACCCACACGCACCCTGCCTTGATCTCCCGGGTCGCCCGGTTCGCCCGGTAGACGTCCCGGCTCCAGGCGGAGGCGGCCAGTCCGTACGGAGTGTCGTTGGCCAGCCGGATTCCTTCGTCGTCGCTGTCAAACGGCAGCACGACCAGAACCGGGCCGAAGATCTCCGACTGGACGATCTCGCTGTCCTGCGCGGCGTCGACGATCAGCGTGGGGCGGTAGTACGCGCCGTTCTTCAGCTCCCCCTGGGGGGCCTCGCCGCCGGTGACCACGCGCGCGTAGGCACGTGCCCGGTCGACGAAACCGGCGACGCGGTCCCGCTGGACGTGCGAGATCAGCGGACCCAGGTCGGTGCCGGGGGCGAAGGGGTCGCCGAGCCGGACGGTCTCCATCAGCGCGGCGGTCCGCCGCACGAACTCCTCGTACACGGGGCGTTGCACGTACGCGCGCGTGGCCGCCGTGCAGTCCTGCCCGGTGTTGATGAGCGCGCCCGCGACCGCGCCGTTGGCGGCGGCGTCCAGGTCGGCGTCGTCGAAGACCAGGAAGGGGGCCTTGCCGCCGAGCTCAAGGTGCAGCCGCTTGACGGTGGCGGTGGCGATCTCGGCGACGCGCCTGCCCACGGCGGTGGAGCCGGTGAAGGAGGTCATGGCCACGTCGGGGTGGCCGACCAGGTGCTCGCCGGCCTCGCGGCCGGTGCCGGTGACGATGTTGACCACGCCGTCCGGGATGCCCGCGTCCGTGGCGGCCTGGGCGAACAGCAGCGAGGTCAGCGGGGTCAGCTCGGCCGGCTTCAGCACGATGGTGTTGCCCGCGGCGATCGCCGGGAGGATCTTCCAGGCCGCCATCTGCAGCGGGTAGTTCCAGGGCGCGATGGAGCCGACGACGCCGATGGGCTCGCGGCGCACGTAGGAGGTGTGGTCGCCGGAGTACTCGCCGGCGGACTGGCCCTGCAGATGGCGGGCGGCGCCCGCGAAGAAGGCGGTGTTGTCGACGGTGCCCGGCACGTCGAACTCGCGGGTCAGCTTCAGCGGCTTGCCGCACTGCAGGGACTCGGCGCGGGCGAAGTCCTCGGCGCGCTCGGCGAGAACGGCGGCGAGGCGGTGCAGCGCGTCGGAGCGCTCGCCGGGCGTGGCGCCCGCCCAGCCGGGGAAGGCCTCCCGGGCGGCGGCGACCGCGGCGTCGACGTCCTCGGCGCCGGCCAGTTCGTAGGTGTGGACGTCCTCGCCCGTGGCCGGATCGACCACGGCGTGGGTACGGCCGGACGTGCCCTTGGTCAGGCGCCCCGCGATGTACTGTGCGCCGTCCGCGAGGCGGTCCTGCGCGGGGAATCGTTCCGGGGTGGCGGTGGCCGGGTTGTGCATGTCGCTCTCCTCCGCCGTCGCCCCGCTCCGCACGGGGTCGGCTGGCGTAGCTCCAGCTCGATTTGAGTGCCGATCCTGACAGAGCACGGGGGCTCCAACAAGTGATTCCGTTGTTGCCTTTTGGTTACGCGACGGAATCTGTCGACCCAGGTGTCGAGTCGGCACGGAAAAGGCGGGACGGACTGTCAGTGGTGCGTGCCACACTCGCGTGCATGGGGAAGATCGGTTCTTGGGAAGCCCTGGTCAGCGAGGTCCACGCGGGGGCGGGGATCAAGTACCTGTATTTCTGGGGGCATCGGCCGCGGCCGGACGGCCGGGTGGGCGCGAGCTGCCTGAGCCAGTGGTGGCCGTCGCCGTTCACGGTGGACGGGGTGACGTACGCGACCGCCGAGCACTGGATGATGGCCGGCAAGGCCCGGCTGTTCGGGGACGCGGAGGCCGAGCGGCGGGCGCTGGCCGCCGGGCATCCGTCCGAGGCGAAGAAGGCGGGGCGGCTGGTGCGCGGCTTCGACGAGGACATATGGGCGCGGGAGCGGTTCCGGATCGTGGTGGAGGGCAGCGTCCACAAGTTCGCCGCCCACCGCGAACTGCGGGAGTTCCTGCTGGGCACGGGCAAGAGGGTGCTGGTGGAGGCGAGTCCGGTGGACCGGGTGTGGGGCATCGGACTGGCCGCGGACGACGAGGCGGCGGCGGATCCGCGGCGCTGGCGGGGGCCGAACCTGCTGGGCTTCGCCCTGATGGAGGCCCGGGAGCGGCTGCGCGCGGGGGCTGCGTAGGCGGTTCGCAGCGCGCGGGGCGGCGCGGGCGTACGCGGTGCGCCGGGTGCGGGCCGCATGCCAGGTGCACGCCGTATGTCAGCTACGCCTCGGGCGCAGGCCGCCGAGTCGGCCGCGCGGGGCGTGGATGGTGCAGGGGCGCGAGGGGCGGGTCGCCTCGCATGGCGCAGGGACCGGCCCGAGGGCCGGCCCCTGCGATGCGGCGGAAGGCGTCCGGCGCCTCGCGTCAGAACGTGCTCGCCGTGCCCATGATGCTCGCGAACACCAGGATGCCCAGCAGCGGCAGCACCACCGTGGCGATGATGCCGCAGACGAGACCGGCGGTCGCCGCCCCCTTGTTGGTGGCCTCGCCCCGCTTGGCCTTGCCCCGTCCGATCGCGCCGAAGATGATCCCGAGGATGCCCAGGATCACGCCGAAGAACCACAGGAAGAAGGTCAGGCTGCAGACGACGCCGATGATGCCCAGCACCATGCCCGTGGTGCCCATGCCGTTGCTCGGCTGCGCCGGCATGGCGTAACCGGGGGCCTGGGGGTAGCCCACGGGCGGCGCGGCCGGGTAGCTGGGGCCCGACTGCGGGTAGCCGTAGCCCGGACCGGACTGCGGGTAGCCGTAGCCCGGCGCCGGCTGCTTCGGGGGCTGGGACGGTGGCCCGAAGCCGTCGGGTGCGGGATGGGTGTCGGACATGGCTTGGTCTCCCCTCCGTTGACAGTCAAGGCATCGTAATGCCCGTGTTCCGCACGGTGGACGGCGTGCGCACAGGCTGTTGCGGAGCGATTGCGCCGGGGACGCCGGCGGTGGCGCGGGCCCG
>NZ_MUBM01000119.1:7524-7843 GCF_002154505.1 Streptomyces carpinensis
TCCGCGTCGTGGACCGCGGCCGTGATCCCGATGACGACCAGGACGAGCAAGGCGATGCCGAGGACGATGCCGATGATGCCCGTGACGAAACCGGCCTGGGCCTGGCCGTGGTTGTCCGCCTCGCCCCGCTCGGCCTTGCGGCGGCCCTTGATGCCGAAGACCACGGCGAGGATGCCGAGCACGATCGAGACCACGCCGTACAGGCAGAACAGACAGCAGGACAGGATGCCGAGCACCATGGCCGCGATGCCCAGGCCGTTCTGCGGGGCCTGCGGCATGCCGGGCCAGCCGTAGGCCGTGTAGCCGGGATGTCCGGGCG
>NZ_MUBM01000012.1 GCF_002154505.1 Streptomyces carpinensis
CGGCGCCGCGGCGCCGTACTACACGCCGCCGTCGGCCGACTTCTCGCGGCCGGGCCGCACCTGGCTGCCGACCATGGGACAGACCCGGTTCCCGGTGTACGACCTGGTCTCGACCTGGTACCACGAAGGCGTCCCCGGCCACCACCTGCAACTCGCCCAGTGGGCGCATGTGGCGGAGAACCTCTCGCGCTACCAGGCCACGGTGGGCATCGTCAGCGCCAACGCCGAGGGCTGGGCCCTGTACGCCGAACGCCTGATGGACGAACTCGGCTTCCTCACGGAGCCGGAGCGGCGGCTCGGCTACCTGGACGCGCAGATGATGCGGGCGGTCCGTGTCATCATCGACATCGGCATGCACCTGGAGCTCGACATCCCGGCGGACTCGCCCTTCCACCCCGGCGAGCGCTGGACGCCGGAGCTGGCGCTGGAGTTCTTCGGCGCGCACAGCAGCCGTCCGCGGGACTTCGTGGCGAGCGAGCTGATCCGCTATCTGTCGATGCCCGGCCAGGCGATCGGCTACAAGCTGGGCGAGCGGGCCTGGCTGCTCGGCCGCGAGAACGCCCGGAAGCGGCACGGCGACGCGTTCGACGCGAAGGCCTGGCACATGGCGGCCCTGTCGCAGGGGTCGCTGGGGCTGGACGACCTGGTGGACGAGCTGTCCCAGCTCTGACCCCGGCCGTGAACCCCGCGAAGGGCGACCGGTTCTCGGCCGCCCTTCGCGGGTTCGTCCCCGGGGTTCAGCAACCGCAGTCGTCACCGTCGACCGGCGCCGTCAGCGGGTCGGCGGCGCGGCGGTCCTCACCCCGCCACGTCTCGTACGCGAATCCCTCGCGCACCCAGTACTCGAAGCCGCCGAGCATCTCCTTGACCCGGTAGCCGAGTTCGGCGAGGGCGAGGGCGGCGCGGGTGGCGCCGTTGCAGCCCGGGCCCCAGCAGTAGGTCACCACCGGCACGGCCCTGTCGAGCAACGCCTCCGCCTGCTCGGGGAGCAGGGCGGTCGGCAGATGCACCGCGCCGGGGATGTGCCCCTGGTCCCAGGCCTCGGTGGAGCGGGAGTCGAGCAGGACGAAGCCGGGGTCGCCGCCGGCCGCGAGCGCGGCGGCGACGTCGGACACGTCGGCGTGGAAGGCGAGGCTCGCCCGGAAGTGGGCGGCGGCCTCGGCGGGCGGCGCCGGGGCGACGCGCAGGACGGGGTTGGCGGCGGTGTGGGCGGCGGTGACGGTCATCGTCTGGTCCTTCCGTGGCTCCGTGGGCCGGATCCGGTGCGGCTCGGTGCGGCTCCGATGCCCACATCGCCGCGGGCCTGATCGGTGCGATCAGCCTCGCCGCGGACCGGCTCGGTGCGGGCAGGCTCGGCCTCTCGGTTCGACGACCGAGAATCTACGGTCGAAGATCGCCTGTCTGAAGTGGCGATCCACGGCCCGCCTCTTGATCGGCCGGGGATTCCCCTGCTATTCCTCGGCCATGACCGCCTTTTCCCCGGACGCCACCGACTGGCGCATCCTCGACGTCCTCCAGCGGGAGGGCCGGGCCAGCTTCGCCGAGCTGGCGCGGGCCGTGTCCATGTCCCCGAGCGCGGTCACCGAGCGGGTGCGCCGCCTGGAGGAGGCGGGCGTCATCCAGGGGTACGCGGCCGTGGTCGACCCGGAGCGGCTGGGGCTGCCGATCCTCGCCTTCGTGCGGCTGCGCTACCCCAACGGCAACTACAAGCCCTTCCACGACCTGGTCGCCGCCACCCCCGAGATCCTGGAGGCGCACCATGTGACGGGCGACGACTGCTTCGTCATCAAGGTCGCCGCGCGCTCGATGCGCCACCTGGAAGAGGTCTCCGGCAGGATCGGCGCACTGGGCTCGGTGACCACGAGCATCGTGTACTCCTCGCCGGTGCCCCGCCGCCCCCTGGGCCGCTGAGGGCCCGGGAAGGCGTCAGGCCACTCCGCGCTGCCGCACCGTCGACCCCGACCGGCCCTTGACGACCTCCAGCTGGGCGTGGACGCGCCGGCGCAGATCGGCGACGTGGCTGACGATGCCCACGCTGCGGTCGCGTTCGCGCAGCGAGTCGAGCACGTCCAGCACCTCGTCGAGGGCCTGGTCGTCCAGGCTGCCGAAGCCCTCGTCGATGAAGAGGGTGTCCAGCCGCACACCGCCGGCCTCGTCGGTGACGACGTCGGCGAGTCCGAGGGCGAGGGCCAGCGAGGCGAAGAACGTCTCCCCGCCCGACAGGGTCGCCGTGTCCCGCTCGCGTCCCGTCCAGGCGTCGACGACGTGCAGCCCCAGACCGCTGCGGCCGCGGCCGGCCCGGTCGGCGGAGTGGACCAGGGTGTAGCGGCCGGACGACATGCGCTGAAGGCGTGCGGTCGCGGCGGCGGCCACCTGCTCCAGACGGGCGGCGAGGACGTAGGACTCCAGGCGCATCTTGCGCTCGTTGTCGGCGGAGGTCCCCGCGGTGAGCGAGGCCAGCCGGGCCACGCGGTCGTACTCCTCGCGCAGCGGCGCCAGGCGGGTCACGCCGGCGGCCGCGCGTGCGGAGAGCCGGTCGAGTTCGGCGCAGCGGCGGGCGGCGGCGTCCCGGGCGGAGGCGGCCTCGCGCAGCCGCAGGCCCGCGCCGGCCGCGGTGGCTTCCGCCGCCGTGGGATCGGCTGGCCGCCGTGCGGCGGCGGCCGCGGTCTCGGCCTCGGCGAGGACGGCGCGGACGGCGGCCTCCTCGGTGTGCCAGGCGTCCAGGCGGTGCTGGAGTTCGCGGTGGGCGGCGTCGTCCAGGAGCGCGGCGACCGCGTCCTGCGGGGTGTCGAAGCCGGCCCGGAACGCGGCCTCGGCGAGCCGGCCGTCGGCGTCCTTGAGCCGCTCGGCGCTCTCGTCCGCGGCCCGCGCCGCCTCCGCGGCGTCGGTGAGGAGAGCCACCTGCCGCTCCAGTTGCGCGGCCCGCGCGGCCACGCCGGCGGCGGTGCCTCTGGCCGCGGCCAGCTCCGCCTCCAGGGTGGCCTGCTCGCGGTCCAGGTTCTCCCTGCGGGTCAGGCGGGTGGCCGACGCGACCTCTGCCTGCCGGCGGTCGGCGAGCCGGCGTTCGCGCTCCTGCTCCGCCCGGCGCAGCTCCTCCCGGGCCGCGTGCAGATCGGAGGCCTCCTGGCGTGCCCGCACGAGCTGCCGCTCCAACTCCTCTGCCTCTTCGGCGAGTTGCGTGGTGGGCGTGTCACCCGCTTCGGCGCCGGCGGCGGCCAGTTGCTCGCGCAGGGCGCCGAGCCGGCGCTCGTGGGCGGCACGCCGTTCCTCGGCGTCCTGGTGTTCGGCCAGGGCGCGCTCCTCCGCCGCCCGGTCGACGTGCCCGGTGACCCTGCGCGCGGGCGCGGGGTGTTCGGTGGCCCCGCACACGGCGCACGGCTCGCCGTCGGCGAGGTGCGCGGCGAGTTCGGCGGCGATGCCGTTCAGGCGCTGCTCCTTCAGGTCGAGCCAGTGGTCCTTGGCCCGCACGGCGCGTTCGGCGGAGTCCAGGGCGCGTCGCTGGGCCTCGTCGGTGTCCCGGGTGAGCCGGTCACGCAGCCTGGCGGCCCTGAGCCGGTCCTGGGCGGGCTCGCGCCGCACGGCCAGCCGCTCGGCCCGTCCGGCCGCTTCCTGGGCGGTGTCGACACGCGCCTGGAGCCCGGCACGGGTGGCCTCCCACCCAGCGAGCCATTCCTCGGCCTCGCGCAGCGCGTCCTCGTCGGCGCGCTCCTGGCGGTCCACCTCCGCGCGCTCGGCGACGAGGCCGGCGAGGCGCCGCTCGGCGCGGCGGGCCGACTCCAGTCCGCCCAGTTCCTCGGCGGCCCGGCGCGCGGCGGCGGCGAGGCCGGCCGCGCCGGCGTCGGCGACGGTCTCGGGCAGCAGCGCACGCGCGCGGGACTCGGCGTCGGCCGCCCGCCGGTGTTCGGCGTCGGCGGCCTCCCGCAGCTCCAGCGCCGGTGCCACGGTCTGCGCCTTGCGCCCCCGTTCCATCCGAGCCTGCGCCTGACGGTGCGCGTCGGCCCGTTCCTCCAGGCGGGCGGCGCGTTGCCGCGCCTCGGCGAACCGGCGCTGCAGCCGGGCCAGTTCGCGGACGTCGCCCAGAGCGCGCTCGGCGGCGGCCTGCGCGGCCTCGGCGGCCGTGAGCCGGCAGTGGGCGACGGTCAGCTGCTCGCGTGCGGTGCTGCGGGCGACGGCGGCGGCGGTCAGCACGGCCTCGGCCAGCCCCGGCTCTCCGGGGGCCAGCTCCGGAAGCTGCATGGCGTCGCCGGCCGCCTGCTGCATGCGGTGGGCGTCGGCCAGCAGCGCGGCGTCGCCCTCGCGGACCTGGGTCTCCGTGGCGCGCCGGCGCTCGGCCAGGCGCTTCTCCACCTCGGCGAAGCGGTGGGTGTCGAACAGCCGGCCGAGCAGCTTGCCGCGGGCCTCGGCGTCGGCGCGCAGGAAGCGGGCGAAGTCGCCCTGCGGCAACAGCACGACCTGGCAGAACTGTTCACGGCTCATGCCGAGCAGCTGGGTGATCTCCTCGCCGATCTCCTGGTGGGAGCGGCTGAGGTCCTTCCAGGCGGCCGCCGTCGCGTCGTACTCGCGCAGCCAGGTCTGCGCCTTGTCGACGGTGGTGCCGGTGCCGCGCCGCTTCGGGCGCTCCCAGGGCGGCTGCCGGCTGATCTCCAGACGGCGTCCGGCGACGGTGAGGTCGAGGGTGACCTGGGTGCGGGTGCCGGTGGCGGCGTGGTCGCTGCGCAGGGTGATCCCCTGCCCGCTCTGCCGGGCGCCGGGCACCGAGCCGTACAGCGCGTAGCACACGGCGTCCAGGACGGACGTCTTGCCGGCCCCGGTCGGTCCGTGCAGCAGGAACAGTCCGGCCGCCGACAGGGCGTCGAAGTCGACGCTCTGGGAGCCCCCGAAGGGCCCGAAGGCGGTGATGTCGAGCCGGTGCAGCCTCACCGCGCCTCCCCCCTGGAGCACTGCCCGTGGTCCCGCTCGTGCGGCCTCACCGTGCCACCTCTCGTTCCGCCTCGTCGGCGCGCACGGCGTCGAAGGCCTCGCGCAGAACGGTCCGTTCCTGCTCGTCGGGCCCCGCGCCGCGCACGTGGGCCACGAAGTCCTCGGCGATCTGCTGGTCGCTGCGGTCCGCGAGCCGGCGGGCGTAGGACGTGTGCGGGTCGTCGGGGGCGCGTTCGGGGGCGAAGACGAGGTTGAGGGTGTGCGGGAAGCGCTCGGCGAGGCGGGCCATCGGGTCGGCGGGGCGGACCGGATCGGTGAGCGTGGCCTCGACCCAGGCGTCCTGGTGGCGGGCGAGGCCGGGGTCGGCGAGCAGCTCCTCCAGCGTGCCCCGGATCCGGGCCAGCGCGCGCGGGACCGGGCAGTCGACCCGTTCGGCGGTGACCCGGCCGTCGGCGTCCAGGTCGACGAGCCACATGCTCTTGCGGTGCTCGGCCTCCGAGAAGGAGTACGGCAGCGGGGACCCGGAGTAGCGCACGCGCTCGGTGATCGTCTGGCAGCCGTGCAGATGCCCCAGGGCGGCGTAGTCGACGCCGTCGAAGACGCCCGCGGGGACGGCGGCCACCCCGCCGACGGTGATGTCCCGCTCGCTGTCGCTGGCCTCGCCGCCGGTGACGAAGGCGTGCGCGAGGACGACGGAGCGGGTGCCGGGCGCGCGCGTGGCGAGGTCGGCGCGAACCCGGTCCATGGCGGCGGCGAGCACCGCTTCGTGCCCTGCCTTCTCGACCCCGAACTCGTCCTTCACCAGGGCCGGTTCCAGATACGGCAGGCCGTAGAAGGCGACGTCGCCGTGGGCGTCGGAGAGCACCACCGGCGTGGCGCACGCCGCGGGCTCGGTGCGCAGATGGATGCCCGCGCGGTCGATGAGCCCCGCGCCGACGCCGAGCCGGCGGGCGGAGTCGTGGTTGCCGGAGATCATCACCGTGGGCACGCCGAGGGCGGCGAGGCGGTGCAGGGCGTCGTCGAACAGCTCGACCGCGGCCAGCGGGGGCACCGCGCGGTCGTACACGTCTCCCGACACGACCACCGCGTCCACGCCCTGCTCGTGCACCGTGGCCACGAGGTGACCGATGAACTCCGCCTGGGCACCCAGCATGCTCACCCGGTGGAACGACCGGCCCAGGTGCCAGTCGGAAGTGTGCAACAACCTCATGATCCCCGAAGACTAACCGGCGGGTCCGACAGCACGGGCGGTTACTCCTGTATCAGCCGCCATGGGCAATTCGGTATGAACTGGTTGCGCCCGGAATGCCCGTTGTGTCAGACGTCGCCGTATGCCTCTCCGCCCAGTTCGAGGCCGGCGGTGCCGGCGGTGGCGTCCGCCAGCCACGCCCGGAAGGCATCCACGTCGGAGTCCGGCAGGCCGATCTCGATCGTCACCGCCTCGCCGTAGCGGACGTCCCGTACCTCCCGCCCGGTCGCCCGGAGGTCGTTGTGCACCTTGCCGGCGCGCTGGTGGTCGACGGTCACCGTGGCGAGGCGGAAGCGCCGGCGGGTCAGGGTGCCGAGCGCGTCCAGGGCCTCGCCGACCGCTCCGCCGTAGGCACGGATGAGGCCGCCGGCGCCGAGCTTGACGCCGCCGTAGTAGCGGGTGACGACGGCGACGACGTACCGCATGTCGCGGCGCAGCAGCATCTGGAGCATGGGCACGCCTGCGGTGCCGCCCGGTTCTCCGTCGTCGCTGGCCTTCTGGACGCCGGCGTCGGCGCCGATGACGTAGGCCCAGCAGTTGTGCGTGGCGTCCGCGTGCTCCTTGCGGACGGCCGCGATGAAGTCCTGGGCCTCCGGCTCGGTGGCCGCCGGGGCGAGCGCGCACAGGAAGCGGGAGCGGTTGACCTCGGTCTCGTGCACGCCCACGCGGGCGACTGTGCGGTACTCGTCCTGCATCCGGCCAGCCTATGCGGACTCCTCCGGCCCCATACCGCCCGGTCCCGGGCCCCGGTCCCGGACTCCCCCTGGTCCCGGGCTCCGCCCTTCGGTCCCGGACCCTGGGGCGGGCCGGCCCGCCTAGCCCTTCGCACCCCTGGGCACGGTCAGCGCCGCCAGCAGGGCCGCGCCGGGGGTGAGCGCGCGCCAGCCGGTGCCGTGCCAGGCGAGCACGGCGATGGCGGAGGTCGGGAACTTCACCCGGAGCCGGTCCAGCGTGTCGTCCAGGCCGTCCCCGGCGAGGTGGAGGACCAGTTCCTCCAGGCCCGGGTTGTGCCCGATCAGCAGCAGCGTCTCCACCTCGGACGGCGTCTCGCGGACGACCTCCAGCAGCGCGGGGACGTCGGCGGCGTACAGCCGCGGGTCGTGACGGACGGGCGGCGGGGTGCCCCACTGGGCGGAGGCCAGGTCCCAGGTCCGGCGGGCGCGCAGGGCCGTGGAACACACCGCGAGGTCCGGCAGCCAGTCGGCCTCGGCGAGCGCGCGGCCCGCGGCGGTCGCGTCCCGGCGGCCGCGCGGCGCGAGCGGGCGGTCGTGGTCGGCGACACCCTCGGGCCGCGCGGACTTGGCGTGCCGCAGCACCACCAGCCGGCGCAGCGGGCCGCCTCCCGCGCGCGTGCTCATCCCGTACTCCCCACGTCGCGGGTGAGGTCCAGGCCGAGCAACCGGTCCGCGTAGGCGTACGTCTCGAAGCGGGCTCCGTCCGCCAGGTCCGGCCGGGTCTCGACCCACTCCAGCACCCGTAGCGTCGCGGGCACGTCCAGGTCGTCCTCCCAGGCTCCGCGCAGCCGTCCGCGCACGTCCTCGGGGACGGGCCGCGAGGGCTGTCTCGCCCAGTGGGCGACCGCGCGGCGCCAGTGCGCGAGGGTCCTGCGGGCCTCCTCGAGCGCGTCCGTGTCGAGCCGTAGGGGCAGGGTGCGGCGGCGGGCGAGCAGGGCCAGGCGCCAGGTGGCGGGGTCACCGTCGGCCGTCGGAGTGAAAGGAAGCACGGCGTCGACCGGTGCGACGGCGAGCCGGACGCCCTCGGGTGCGGTGGCACCGGTCTCGGAGACCACGTGCACGACCTGGGCCTCACCCAGTGCGGCGCCGAGGCCGCGGCTGTCCTCGAAGGGCCGGATGCCGAGGGCCGTGGCCGCCGCCCGCAGCTCCGCCGTCTGGCGCTCGCCGGTCAGCAGGGCCCACACCGGTGTGCCGCCCAGTTCCAGCGCGCGGACGAGGAGGTCGGCGACGAGGAGCACCCGCAGCCCCGAGGCGTCGAAGCCGGACGCGTGTACCTCGATGCGGGTCAGGCCACGGCGAGTGGGGGCGGCCTCCACGGGCTCGCCGGTTCGGGCGTCGATGATGCGCAGCACGGCCCGAGCGTAGGCGCCCGACCGGCCGCGCGCAGGTGTGCGGCGCACATTCCGGACACGGTCGCGCGTCCGGAGACGGTGCGGCGGCCGATGCGGTGGACAAGGTCGTGGGCGACGGGGCGGGTCCTTTGCGGCGTGACGAAGGTCCGGTGCGGTCGCCGCGGGCCGGCCGGGGAATCGGCCGGCCGGGGCCGCTGTTGGCGCAGTCGGCGACCTTCCCCGAGACGCGAGGAGACCTGTGGTGTACGGCGATGCGGCGACAGTCCGGAAGATCCTGAACGAACTCGGTGACACCTGGGCCGTGGTGGGCCTGTCGAACAACCGAAGCCGCGCCGCCTACGGCGTGGCGCAGGTGCTGCAGCGGTTCGGCAAGCGGATCGTCCCGGTCCACCCCAAGGCGGAGACCGTGCACGGCGAGCAGGGCTACGCCTCTCTCGCGGACATCCCCTTCGACGTGGACGTGGTGGACGTCTTCGTCAACGGCGACCTGGCCGGCCCGGTCGCCGACGAGGCGGTCGCCAAGGGCGCGAAGGCCGTGTGGTTTCAGCTCGGGGTCGTCGACGAGGCCGCCTACGAGCGGACCAGGGCCGCGGGCCTGGAGATGGTCATGGATCGCTGCCCGGCGATCGAAATTCCGCGCCTGAACTAGCCTGTCACAACCTCTTCTGGCATTCCGCAACTGAATAGCAACATTCTGCGACGGCCGTTGACCTGGGTAATGGCTGTGTCAAAGAAGCACCCGCAGAAGGGTCAAATTTAGGTCGACGGCCTTCTGTGCAGCGGGCCTGTATTCCTACTCTGAGCCGCCATCGAGCGTTAATTCGGTGTTCAGATAGTGAAAGGCCCCTTGACATGGCGAAACTCGACCATGTAACCACCGACGTCACGCGGGACCAGACCGGTCTCCGGCGTGACGTCGGCCTGATCGGCCTGATGTGGGCCTCGGTCGGTTCCATCATCGGCTCCGGCTGGCTCTACGGCGCCGAGAAGGCCGTGGTGATGGCCGGTCCCGCCGCCATCGTCTCCTGGCTGATCGGCACCGTGGCGATCGTCCTGCTGGCGCTCGTGCACGCGGAACTGGGCGGCATGTTCCCGGTGGCGGGCGGCACGGCCCGCTACCCCCACTACGCCTTCGGCGGGCTGGCCGGCATGTCCTTCGGCTGGTTCTCCTGGCTGCAGGCGGCGACCGTGGCCCCGATCGAGGTCGAGGCCATGATCGGATACGCCGGTCACTGGCACTTCGCCCAGGGCCTGCAGCACACCGACGGCACCCTGACGACCAGCGGTTTCATCGTCGCCGTCGTGCTGATGGCCGTCTTCGTCGTGGTCAACTTCCTGGGTGTGCGCGTGCTGGCACACACCAACAGCGCGGCCACCTGGTGGAAGATCGCCGTACCCCTGGCCACGATCTTCATCATCGCGGTGGGCAA
Source organism: Streptomyces carpinensis (assembly GCF_002154505.1). Taxonomy (GTDB): domain Bacteria; phylum Actinomycetota; class Actinomycetes; order Streptomycetales; family Streptomycetaceae; genus Streptomyces; species Streptomyces carpinensis. The sequence continues at coordinate 9,686 of NZ_MUBM01000012.1, forward strand.
CTTCCACCCGCACAACTTCACCGCCCACGGCTTCGCCCCGTTCGGCGCCAAGGGCGTGCTGAGCGCCATCAGCTCCAGCGGCATCATCTTCGCCCTGCTGGGCTTCGAGCAGGCGATCCAGCTGGCCGGCGAGAGCCGCAACCCCAAGCGCGACCTGCCGCGCGCCACCCTCGGCTCGGTCGCCATCGGCGCGACCATCTACGTCCTGCTCCAGGTCGTGTTCATCGGCGCGCTGCCGCTCGGCTCCTTCGCGCACGGCTGGGACAAGCTGAACTTCCCGGGCATCAGCGGCCCCTGGGCCGGCGTGGCCACCCTGGTGGGTCTCGGCTGGCTGAGCGTGGTGCTCTACATCGACGCGGTCATCTCCCCCGGCGGCACCGGCCTGATCTACACCACCGCCACCTCCCGCGTCTCCTACGGCCTGGCGAAGAACGGCTACGCGCCCAAGCTCTTCGAGAAGACCGACGCGCGCGGCGTGCCGTGGTTCGGCCTCGCCATCTCCTTCGTCACCGGCGTCGTCTGCTTCCTGCCCTTCCCCAGCTGGCAGGAGCTGGTCGGCTTCATCACCTCGGCGAGCGTGCTGATGTACGCCGGCGCGCCGCTGGCCTACGGCGTGTTCGCCGACCGGCTGCCGAACCACGACCGGCCCTACCGCCTGCCCGCCGGCAAGGTGATCTCGCCGCTGTCCTTCGTGGTCGCCAACCTCATCATCTACTGGGCCGGCTGGGACACGCTGTGGCGGCTCGGCATCGCGATCATCCTCGGCTACCTGCTGCTCGGCGGCTACGCCTGGTACGCCACCGGCAAGAACCTCCCCGACGCGCCCCGGATGGACTTCAAGGCCGCCCAGTGGCTGCCCGGCTACCTCCTGGGCATGGGCCTGATCTCGTGGCAGGGCGGCTTCGGCGGCCAGGGTCACATCGGTCTGTGGTGGGACATGGTCGTCGTCGCGGCCTTCTCGCTGGGCATCTACTACTGGGCGAAGACCACCGCGTCCAAGTCCGAGGAGATCGAGCGCAGCATCGAGGAGGTCGTGGTCACCGACGCCCCCGCGCACTGACCACCCCTCGCCCCCGTCCCGCTCCGCCTCCGTACGGTGTCCCGTCGGCCGCGACCGCACCACCCGGGCCGCGTCTGACGGGACACCGTCATAATGCCCGGGTGACCGAGCCATCCCCCCACCCCGACTCCCCGTCCCGCGAACGCTTTCCGGTCGTCGTCATCGGCGCCGGGCCGGCGGGACTCACCGTCGGCAACATCCTGCGGGCCGCCTCCGTCGACTGTCTGGTGCTGGAGACGGAGTCCCGGCGGTTCATCGAACAGCGGCCCCGCGCCGGGGTCCTGGAGGAGTGGGCCGTACGCGGCCTGGAACGCCGTGGCCTGGCCGCGAACCTGCTGGAGCGGGCCGGACGGCACACCGCGTGCGAGTTCCGCTTCGACGGCGTCGGCCGCCGCTTCGCGTACGCCGACCTGACGGACCGTCACCACTTCGTCTACCCGCAGCCGCTGCTCGTGACGGACCTGGTGCGCGAGTACGCCGAGGTACGGGGCGGCGACATCCGCTTCGGCGTGCGGGACGTGACGCTGCACGACACCGGCACGGACCGGCCGTCGGTGTCCTACCTCTGCTCCGAGACGGGGCAACGGCGGGTGATCCACTGCGACTTCGTCGCCGGATGCGACGGAGCCCGCGGAGTCAGCCGGTCGGCGCTGGTCCCGGAGCACGCCCGGATCGCGCGCCACGACTACGGCATCGGCTGGCTGGCGCTGCTCGCCGAGGCTCCGCCGTCCTCCGACTGCGTACTCTTCGGTGTCCACCCGCGCGGCTTCGCCGGGCACATGCCCCGCAGCGCGGACGTGACCCGCTACTACCTGCAGTGCCCGCCCGGCGACGACCCGGGCAACTGGCCGCACGAGCGCGTCTGGTCCGAGCTGCGGAAGCGGCTCGCCGCGACCGGCGCCGCGCCGCTGAAGGAGGGCCGGCTGCTGGAGCAGAGGGTGCTCGACATGCACGACTACGTCGTGGAGCCGATGGCCTCCGGCCGGCTGTTCCTGGCCGGTGACGCGGCGCACCTCACGGCGCCCATCGCGGCGAAGGGCATGAACCTCGCCCTGCACGACGCCTTCCTGCTCGGTGACGCCCTCGCCGCCTACCTCACCCGGGGCGACGGCAGCGGCCTGGCCGGCTACTCGGCGGCATGCCTGCGGCGCGTGTGGGACTACCAGGAGTTCTCCCAGTGGCTCTCCGACGTCTACCACGGCACCGCGTCGGGCGATCCGTACCATGCGGGCACCACGCTCGCCCGGCTGCGCCGCCTGTTCACCTCGCCGGCCGCCGCGGCCGCCTTCGCGGAGCAGTACCTCGGCACGGCCGGCCACTACTGAGCACCGGTCGCTGAGCATCCGCCACGGCCGCACGCCGGTCGTGCGTCAGTCGTGCAGAGGCCGGTCGTCGAGCCGGTGGTCGGCCACGTTCAGCGCCTCGCCGACCAGGCGGCGCAGATGGCCGTCGCGCAGGGAGTAGATCACCCGGCGGCCGTCCTTGCGGGTGGTCACGAGCCCCGCCAGCCGCAGCCGCGCCAGGTGCTGGCTGACGGCGGGGCGGGCCGCGCCGCACGCCTCGGTGAGCGTCGTGACGTCGGCCTCGCCCGAGGTCAGTGCGTGCAGCAGCGCGAGCCGGGTGCGGTCCCCGAGCAGGGCCAGGAGTTCGGCGGCGAGCGCGATCTGCTCCTCGCTCGGGGTGCGCGGGTGCGCATGGTGCGCAGGTGATAGGTGCATGCGTGCGCTCATACGCACATAATGGCGTCGTGGGCGCCGAGCGTCCACCTCCCGCGCACCGGAAGGGGAATCACGTGAGCGACCGGCACCACCACGACCACGGCCATGCGCACCCCCACGGCCACGGCCACGAGCATGCGCACCCCCACCCCCAGGCGTCGAGGCCCCTCCGGCACCGCCTGGCGCATCTCCTGACCCCCCACTCCCACGAGACCGCGGACAAGCTCGACTCCGCGCTGGAGTCCTCGGCGCGCGGCATGCGGGCCCTGTGGGTCTCGCTGGCCGTGCTGGGCGCGACCGCGCTCGTCCAGGCACTCGTGGTGGTGGGGTCCGGCTCGGTCGCGCTGCTCGGCGACACGGTGCACAACGCGGCGGACGCCCTGACCGCCGTGCCGCTGGGCATCGCCTTCCTGCTGGGCCGCCGGGTCGCGACCCGCCGCTTCACCTACGGCTACGGGCGTGCCGAGGACCTGGCCGGGCTGGTGATCGTGCTGACGATCGCGGCCTCGGCGGTGTTCGCCGCGTGGGCGGCGGTCGATCGGCTCCTCAACCCGCGTCCGGTGCAGCATCTCCCTGCGGTCGCCGTCGCGGCCCTGGTCGGGTTCGCGGGCAACGAGTGGGTGGCCCGGTACCGGATCCGCGTCGGCCGGGAGATCGGCTCGGCCGCACTGGTCGCCGACGGGCTGCACGCCCGTACGGACGGCTTCACTTCACTCGCCGTGCTGCTGGGCGCGGGCGGCGCGGCCCTGGGGTGGCGGTCGGCCGACCCGATCGTGGGGCTGGCGATCACGGCGGCGATCGCCCTGGTGCTGCGCGACGCGGCGCGCGAGGTGTTCCGGCGCATGATGGACGCCGTCGACCCGGCTCTCGTGGACCGGGCCGAGCGGGCCCTGCGGGAGGTGCCCGGCGTGCGCGCGGTCGGCGAGCTGCGGCTGCGCTGGATCGGGCACCGGCTGCGGGCCGAGGTCGCGGTGGTCGTGGACGGCGGGGCGACCCTGCGCCAGGCCCACGCGGTCGCCGTGGACGCCGAGCACACCCTGCTGCACGCCGTCCCCGGACTCACCGCGGCCCTGGTGCACGCCGACCCCGCACCCTCCCCGGGCGAAAGCGACCCGCACCTGCCCCTCGCCCACCACGCTGCCTCGTCCTGACCGGGCCGGGGGACCCGGAAGAACCGCAGAAAACCCGGCGCGACCCCGGCCGGGAAGGCCGGGACGGGCCGGGTTCGGACCGGGTTCGGGCCGGGAGGCGCCGGGACGGGCTGGAACGCGAAGGCCCACGGGACGGACCGGCGGGGAAGGGCAGGCGGACCGGCGCGCCGGGGCGGGATGTCAGACGCCCAGGTTCTCCAGCACCACGGCGCCCGGGAGTTCGGCGAAGGCCTTGCCCGGGACGAGCAGCTTGCCGCGGCGGCGGCCGCTGCCGACCAGGACGTACGGAAGGTCTACGACGGCGGAGTCGATCAGGACCGGCCAGCTCTCGGGCAGCCCGATCGGGGTGATGCCGCCGTACTCCATGCCGGTCTCCCCCGTGGCCACGTCCATCGGCGCGAAGGAGGCCTTGCGGGCGTCGAGTTGGCGGCGTACGACGCCGTTGACGTCGACGCGTGTGGCGGACAGGACCAGACACGCGGCCAGACGGCTCTCGCCGCCGCGCTTGCCCGCCACCACCACGCAGTTCGCGGACCGCTCGAGCAGGTCCCGGCCGTAGTGGTCGACGAAGACCGCGGTGTCGGCCCACTGCGGGTCGGTCTCGACGTAGACGATCTGGTCGGCCGGGACGCTGCCGCGCCAGTGGCGTACGGCGTCGGCGACCGGGCGGATCAGTTCGTCGAGGCAGTCGGGAGCGGGAGTGGCCTGGTCGAAGTCTCCGATTGGTGCGCGCATGACCGCACGGTAACAGCCACCCGGCCCGGGCACGCCGGGCGTCTCAGTGCACGGGCGGCACCGACACCGCCATCACCATGTCCATCGGCACGGCACCGTCGTTGGCGTACGTGTGCGGCGCGTTGGCCTCGAAGGACGCGCTCGCACCCTCGGGCACGCGGTACTCCACCCCGTCCACGGTGAGCGTCAGTTCCCCCGCCGTGACGTGGACCAGTTCGACCGTCCCGACCGGATGCGGGTCGGAGGCGCTGCCCTCGCCCGGCATCAGCCGCCACTCCCACATCTCCAGCGGGCCCGGCGCCTCGACGCCCGCCAGCAGCCGGTTGTAGCTGCCGGCGTCGGTGTGCCAGAGCCGGACGGTCTGCTCGGCGGGGACGACACGGACCTTCGGGCCCTGCTCGTAGTCGAGCAGGGTGGTGATGCTGACGCCGAGCGCGTCGCCGATCTTGACGACGGTGCCGAGGCTGGGGTTGGTGCGGGCCTGCTCGATCTGGATGAGCATGCCGCGACTGACCCCCGCCCGGGCGGCGAGCGTGTCCAGCGTGAAACCGCGCTCGGTGCGCCAGCGCTTGACGTTGCGCGCCAGGGACTGGGTCAGCAGGTCGAGGTCCGACACATTCCGTCCAATATTCTGGATGACAGCGTTTACTTCACTGAACTACGGTGGGGTGCACCCGATCGTTCACCGAACTGTACTGCGAGGCGTCCCGTGACAGCATTCTTCGCCCTGGCCACCAGCCTCCTGTGGGGCCTGGCCGACTTCGGCGGCGGACTGCTCACGCGACGCAACCCGGCGCTGACGGTCGTCGTGGTGTCCCAAGCGATCGCTGCGGCGGTGCTGGGCGCGATCGTGGTCGCCACCGGCGGCTGGAGCGAGGCCGGCCCGCGGCTGTGGTTCGCCTTCGCCGCGGGCCTGGTCGGGCCGGTGGCGATGCTGTCCTTCTACAAGGCGCTCGCACTCGGCCCGATGGGCGTGGTCTCACCGCTCGCCACGCTGAGCGTGGCCGTCCCCATCGGGGTCGGCCTGGTGCTCGGCGAGCGGCCCGGCCTGCTCCAGGTCGCGGGCATCGCGGTCGCCGTCACCGGTGTGGTGCTCGCGGGCGGACCGCAGATGAAGGGTGCCGCGGTGCAGCGGCGGACCATCGGGCTGACACTCGTGGCGGCCCTCGGATTCGGCACGGTGTTCGCGCTGATCGCCGAGGCGTCGACCACGGTCACCGGGCTCTTCCTCGCGCTGTTCGTGCAGCGTGTGACCAACGTGGCGGCGGGCGGGGCCGCGCTGTACGTCTCCGCGCGGCGGGGCGGCGCCGTGCTGCCGGAGGCCGGATTCCCGTGGGGTTCGCTGGCCGCGCTGGCCTTCGTCGGCCTCGCGGACGTCGCGGCCAACGGCACGTACTCGATCGCCGCCCAGCACGGCCCGGTCACCGTGGCCGCCGTGCTCGCCTCCCTGTACCCGGTGGTGACCGCGCTGGCCGCCCGGGGCTTCCTCAGCGAACGGCTGCGGGCCGTCCAGGCGGCCGGAGCGGGCCTGGCCCTGGTGGGAACCCTGCTACTGGCGACCGGCTGAGGGACTGGGGTCCTCCGCGCCCAGCTGGGCGAGCCCGGCCGCACTCTCCGCGTCCAACTCCGCCAGCGCCACCAGCTGCTCCGGGGTGACGCCGTCCGGTATCGGCACCGGTGCCGGCGTCCGCAGCGGCGGCTGCCAGCCGTCGGCGGAGGTCCACCGGCGCACGACCCGGGCGGGCGCCCCGGCGACCACGGCGTGGTCGGGCACCTCGCCGCGCACCACCGCACCGGCCGCTACCACCACGTTCCGCCCGATCCGCGCACCCGGCAGGATCACCGCCCCGGTGCCGATCCAGCACCCGGGCCCGATCTCCACCGGTTCCATCCGCGGCCACTGCTTGCCGATGGGCTGGTGCGGGTCGTCGTAGGAGTGGTTGGTGGAGGTGACGTAGACGTACGGCCCGAAGTAGCAGTCGCTGCCGATGGTGACCGTCGTGTCGGCGATGACGTGGCTGCCGCGGCCGAGGACGACACCGTCGCCGATGCGCAGGATCGGGTCCGGGCCGAGGTCGAGGTCGGGCATCAGCCCGGCGGTCAGCGTGACCTGCTCGCCGACGATGCAGTGGGCGCCGAGATGGATCCACGGTTCGCCGAAGACCGTGCCGAGCGGGAACGCCAGCCTGGTACCGGTTCCCATCGCGCCGAAGCGGAGCCGCCCCGGCTGCTCCGCCGTGACGGAGCCCGTGCGCTGCACCCAGGCCCAGCCCGCGTGGACGGCGCGCTGCGCGAGGCGGCGCCGCCATGATGAGAACGTGTTCTTGCGCTTGGGCACCCGCTCACCGTACTCAGGCCGGGGCGCACCGCTGGCCCCGGACACCTGTGATCTTCACCCCACCGGATGACGTACGGTGCGGTGGAGCCACGCCCTGGACGGCAGGGGACGGCAGGAAAGGCGGGACGAGATGACTCACAAGGCGCTGATCACCGGCATCGGCGGCCGGGAGCCGCACGTGGACGAGCAGGCGTTCGTCGCGCCCACGGCCACCGTGATCGGTGACGTGGCGCTGGGCGCGGGCGCCGGCGTCTGGTACGGCGCGGTGCTGCGCGGCGACGTCGAGAAGATCTCCGTGGGCGCATCCAGCAACGTCCAGGACAACTGCACGCTGCACGCCGATCCGGGCTTCCCCGTCCGCATCGGTGAGCGGGTCTCCATCGGGCACAACGCCGTGGTGCACGGGGCGACCGTGGAGGACGACTGTCTGATCGGCATGGGCGCGACGGTGCTGAACGGCGCGGTGATCGGTGCGGGATCGCTGGTGGCCGCCCAGGCCCTGGTGCCGCAGGGCATGCGGGTGCCGCCGGGTTCGCTCGTGGCGGGCGTGCCCGCCAAGGTCAGGCGGGAGCTGACACAGGAGGAGCGTCAGGGGATCACGCTCAACGGCACGATGTACGCGGAGCTGGCGAAGGCCCACCGGGACGTCCACGTGTAGGAGCACGGGTCGTCCGGGGGGCGGGGCACCCGGACGGGGCTCGGGCGGGCGCTACTCCCCGGCGGCGACGGGCTCCGGCTCCTCGGCATCCCGGTGGGCGGCCTGCGCCTGCTTCGCCTTGCGCCTGAGCACCAGCATCGACCCGAGCCCGATGAGCACGGCCACCACCAGGCCGAGCCAGGAGAACTTCTTCAGCCAGGACTCGGCGACGACGCCGACGTAGTAGATGACGGCCGTCGTGCCGCCCGCCCAGCAGATACCGCCGAGCACGTTGGCGATGAGGAACTTCCAGTACGGCATCCGCAGCACGCCCGCGAGCGGGCCGGCGAAGATGCGCAGCAGGGCGACGAAGCGGCCGAAGAACACGGCCCACATGCCCCACTTCTCGAAGGAGCGCTCGGCCGTGGCGACATGCCCCTCGCTGAAGTGCTTGGGGAACTTCCTCGCGAGCCAGGCGAGCAGCGGTCTGCCGCCCTTGCGGCCGATGGCATAGCCGATGGAGTCGCCGACGACCGCGCCGACGGTGGCGCATGCGCCCAGCACGACGGGGTTGATACCGGTGTGCTGCGAGGACATCAGGGCCGCCGAGACCAGGATGATCTCGCCGGGCAGGGGGATGCCCAGGCTCTCCAGCCCGATGACCAGGGCCACCACGGCGTAGACGGCACCCGCGGGTACCGAGTCGAGCCACTCCTGGACGTGCACCGCCGGTCCTCCCCGTTTCGCGTCCGCGTGTTCCCGGGAGCACCGCGAAACGGCGCCCCCGGGAAGCCTACCGGTTCGGCCCGGACGTGCGGTGTGCCATGGTTCGCCCGGGGTTCTGTGGGGCGTAGGGGACGCCGGGGGCTACCGCGGCCGCACTCGGACGACGGGCGAAGTCGCCGCTGGGCGCTCCCCACGTGACCCGGGGGCCGGGAACGGCCCGGTCGGCCGTCCATCCTCTGGCCGCCAGCGCGGTGGCGAGCAGGACGAGGGAGGCGAGTCCCACACCCACGGCGAGGGCCGTGCGGTGCCTGTGCCATGGGCCGGTGCGGCCGCCGCCCCAGGCACTCACGCCGTTTCCGACGCCCGCGAATCCCCCGGTGCCTTCGACGCCCCCGATGCCTCCGGCACGTCCTTCACCTCGGGCACGTCCGGCACGTCCGGCCGACGGGGCGGAGCGATGGCGTCCGCCGCTCGCGGGACCGTCCGGCTCGAACGCGCCGGACGTGCCCGAGGTGAA
>NZ_MUBM01000120.1 GCF_002154505.1 Streptomyces carpinensis
GTGCTGCCGGCCGGCAGCACGCTCCCCAACTGCGCCTCCGCAGCGGTCTCGTTGAGCCTGCGCAGCGTGCACAACACCTACGGGCCCGGCCAGACACCGACCTTCGAACTGACGGCGAAGAACTCCTCCGGCACCGACTGCAAGGTCGACCTCGGGCCGAAGGCCGCGGTGGTGACGATCAGCAAGGCCGACAGCAACACCGACTACTGGTCCTCGGACGACTGTCCGAAGACGGCCGGAAGCCTGCTGTACCGGGTGCCGGCGGGCAGCGGCATCACCTACACGGTGCGGTGGGACCGCAAGCCGAGCGCTCCCCAGTGCGCGACCCCTCCGGCGGGCTCGGCCGGGGCGGGGACGTACCTGGTGGAGGCGAAGGTGCCGGGGTACGGGAAGCTGCAGACGTCGTTCGTGCTGTCGGCGGACTAGGGCCGGTCGGACCAGCGCCGGTCGACGGTCCGGCGCCGGTCGACGGTCCGGCGCCGGTCGGCGGACCGGCGCCTTCGGACGCCGGGCGCTGGTCCGCGGACTCGCGCTGTCGGAGGTCTGGCGCCGTCAGAAGCCTCGGCGGGCCCGCGGCCTGCGGTCGGCGACCTGTGGCCGACAGCCTGCGGCCTGCTAGACGTACCGCTCCAGGATCGACGACTCCGCCAGCCGTGACAGACCCTCGCGGACGCTGCGGGCCCGGGCCTCGCCCACGCCGTCCACCGTCTGGAGATCGTCGACGCTCGCCGCGAGGAGCTTCTGCAGACCGCCGAAGTGCTCGACCAGACGGTCGATGATGGCTCCGGGCAGCCGCGGGACCTTGGCAAGCAGGCGGAAGCCGCGGGGGGAGACCGCCGAGTCCAGCGTTTCGGGCGAGCCGGTGTAGCCCAGGGCGCGGGCGACGGTGGACATCTCCAGCAGTTCGGCGTGGGACAGCTTGTCGAGTTCGGCCAGCGCCTCCTCGACCGTACGGGAGCGCTTGGCCGTGGGCTCGGGCACGTAGTCCCGCACGACCAGTTCGCGCTCGGGCTCCACGCCCGCGATCAACTCGTCCAGCTGGAGCGCAAGTAGGCGGCCGTCGGTGCCCAGCTCCACCACGTACTCGGCGATTTCGGTGGCGATCCGGCGCACCATCTCCAGGCGCTGCGCGACCGCCGAGACGTCCCGGACCGTCACCAGGTCCTCGATCTCCAGCGCCGACAGTGTGCCCGCCACCTCGTCCAGGCGGAGCTTGTAACGCTCCAGGGTGGCCAGGGCCTGGTTGGCGCGGGAGAGGATCGCCGCGGAGTCCTCCAGGACCCGGCGCTGGCCGTCGACGTACAGGGCGATCAGCCGCATCGACTGTGAGACGGAGACGACGGGGAAGCCGACCTGCTTGCTGACGCGGTCCGCCGTGCGGTGCCGGGTGCCCGTCTCCTCCGTGGGGATCGTGGGGTCCGGGACCAGCTGCACGCCCGCGCGCAGGATCTTGGACAGGTCAGAGGACAGCACGATGCCGCCGTCCAGCTTGCACAGCTCCCGCAGCCGCGTCGCCGTGAACTCGACGTCCAGGACGAAGCCGCCCGTGCACATCGACTCCACGGTCTTGTCCGAGCCGAGCACGATCAGGCCGCCGGTGTTGCCGCGGAGCACCCGCTCCAGACCGTCCCGCAGCGCCGTGCCGGGCGCCACGGCGCTCAGTGAGGCGCGCATCAGGCCTTCGGTGCCGGAACTCCCGCCGGACTTTCCGGGAGCTGCTGCCCGGTCGTTGGCTGCCACTGCACTCCTCCGGTCGCAGGTTCTTCAGGCGCTCCCGTTTCGCACACTCGGTTCGTACGGACGGGCGAGACCAGGGCAAAGTCTACCGGCGGTCCTCCTGCTCCCGTGGGGCCTCTCGGCGACGCGAGCGCGGCAGCACCCGCAGCGCGTCCCCTATGTCGGCCACTTCCAGGACCTTCATGCCCGGCGGGATCTTGCCCGGGTCGCCCGGCACCAGGGCGTGGGTGAAGCCCAGGCGGTGGGCCTCCGCGAGGCGGCGCTGGACGCCCGTGACCCGTCTGACCTCGCCCGCGAGACCCACCTCGCCGATCGCGACGAGATTCTTCGGCAGCGGTGTGTCGCTCGCCGCGGACGCCAGGGCGAGGGCCACGGCGAGGTCGGCGGCCGGCTCGGACAGCTTCACACCGCCGACGGTGGCCGAGTAGATGTCCCGCTTGCCGAGCGCGCTGATCCGGCCGCGCTGCTCCAGCACCGCCAGCATCATCGAGACCCGGGAGGTCTCCAGGCCCGACGTCGTACGGCGCGGGGAGGGGATCTGGGAGTCGACGGTGAGCGCCTGGACCTCGGCGACCAGGGGGCGGCGGCCCTCCAGGGTGACGGTCAGGCAGGTGCCCGGCACCGGCTCGTCCCGGCGGGTCAGGAACAGGCCGCTGGGGTCGGCCAGGCCCGTGATGCCCTCGTCGTGCAGCTCGAAGCAGCCCACCTCGTCCGTCGCGCCGTAGCGGTTCTTGACGCCGCGCACCAGGCGCAGGCGCGCGTGCCGGTCGCCCTCGAAGTGCAGCACGACGTCCACGAGGTGCTCCAGCAGGCGCGGGCCCGCGATCGCACCGTCCTTGGTGACATGGCCAACGAGCAGGGTGGACATCCCGCGCTCCTTGGAGGCGCGGATCAGCGCCCCCGCCACCTCGCGCACCTGGGCCATGCCGCCGGGCGCGCCGTCGATCTCCGGGGAGGCCACCGTCTGCACCGAGTCGAGAACGAGCAGCGAGGGCTTCACCGCGTCCAGGTGACCGAGGACGGCGGCCAGGTCGGTCTCGGCGGCCAGGTACAGATGGTCGTCGATGGCGCGGATGCGGTCGGCACGCAGCCGGACCTGGCTCGCGGACTCCTCGCCCGTGACGTACAGCGTGCGGTGCTCGTCGCTCGCGGCCTTGGCGGCCACGTCCAGCAGCAGCGTGGACTTGCCGACGCCGGGTTCGCCCGCGAGGAGGACGACGGCCCCGGGCACGAGCCCGCCGCCGAGGACGCGGTCGAGTTCCGGCACGCCGGTGGAGCGGGCGGTGGCCTGGCGGCCGTCGACCTGGCCGATGGGCAGGGCGGAGGTGGTGACACGGCCCGGCGTGGTCGTTCGGACCGCGGGCGCGCCGTACTCCTCGATCGTGCCCCAGGCCTGGCACTCGGGGCAGCGGCCGAGCCACTTGGCCGTCTGCCAGCCGCATTCGGTGCAGCGGTAGGACGGGCGGTCCTTGGTGGTCTTCGTACGGGCAGCCATGCGGGAAACCGTAGCCGCAGGCACTGACAGCGCGGGCGCCGGAGGCCCCGGACGTCCCTCCTGGCGGGCGGCCGGCGGCGGCGTGCGAGGTCGAACGTGCCCGGGCGCACTCGAACGGAACGCGGACCGGGATGTTCCTGTGCTCTTATGAGGGATCGTTTCACCCGTACGGATTAAAAGTGCGCAACGGTGAAGAACGGGCGATCCCCCGCCGCCTACGGTCGCACGGGTGATGAGCAGCAGTCCGGAGACCTCGACCCGTACGACCGGTGCCCGCCGGGCGCACCGCGAGGCGCGCGACCTCGCTGCCGCGCGCACCCTGGCGCGGCACCCGCCCACGCGCTACGAGCCCCACCTCGACGGCCTGTTCACCTACTGTCTGTCCGTGCTGTGCGACCACGACACGGCGACCGCCGCCCTCGCGGACGCGCTGGTGTGCGCCGAGCGGTGCGGGCAACGCGTCGCGGTGGGAGCGGGGGACCGGCGGGCCTGGCTGTACGCGCTGGCCCGCTGGGCGTGCCTGCGCAAGCTGGCCGAGGCCAGGCAGAAACGCCAGGCCTCGCACGCCGCGGGACGCCACGCCGACGACCGGCGGGGCCCGGACCGCCGACAGGGCCCGGACGGCAGGCGGCGCTCGGGCGGCAGGCGGGGCGCTGCCGGCGGCCCGGGCGCGGGCCGGACCGGCCGCTCCGCACCACCCGCTGCGACCGTCCCCGAGGACGTCCAGGAGGAGCGGCGGCGCGAACTGGCCCTGCTGGCCTGGCCGGAGGCCGCCGGCACCACCCCCGAGCAGCGCGAGGCCCTCGAACTCGCCGTACGCCACCACCTCGCCGGCCACGAGGTCGCCGCGGTCCTCGGCATGGACCTCGCCGCCGCCCGCGAACTGCTCGCCGCCGCGGCCTGCGAGGTGGAGCGCACCCGCGCGGCGCTCGCCGTCGTCGAGACCGGCGGCTGCCCGGGGGTGAGCGCGCTCACCGGTGACAGTCCGCTCGTGCTCAGTACGGCGCTGCGGCGCGAGCTCGTCCGGCACGTCGACGACTGTCCGCGCTGCCGCCGCACCGCCGAGCGCGCGGTTCCCGGCCGGTGGCCCGGTTCCAGCGTCACCCCGGCCGAGCTGCCCGTCCTGGAGGCGCCGCGGGCGGCCCTGCACGTCGCCATGTCGCACCAGCGCGCGCGGGGCACCGCTCCCCGCTTCGACCGGCGGGGCTTCCCTATGGACCCCAAGGACCGCGCGGCCCGCAGGGACCGTCTGCGCGCGCGTGCCGTCACCACGACGGTCGTCGCCACGGTCGTCGCCGCACCCGTGCTGGCCCTGTGGGCCGCCTACCGGGGCACGCCGACGGGTGAGGGGCAAGGCGGCCCGTCGGCCACCGCGCACGAGGCGCACGACCACGGCGCCCTGGCCGGGGAGGAGACGGGCGACGGCTACGAGAACGCGGGCAACGCCCGCCCCGGGCCCGACACCGGTTTCGGCGGGGGCACGAGGCCCGATGTCTCCGTCGAGGTCGTCAGCGTCTCGGGCGCCGGACACAAGGACGGCCACCTGAGCGTGACCGCCACAGGCGCCGGTGACACCACGCTCGTGACGCTGACCGCGTCCGGTCCGGCGCCGGTCCGCTGGTCCGCGTCCACCGGCGCGCACTGGCTCTACCTCAGCCGCTCGTCGGGAACCCTCGGGCCCGGCGAGTCGTTGACGATCAAGGTGTACGTGGACCATCTGCGCGAGCCGTCCGGTCACTGGAGCGCGCGGGTGGCGATCGCACCCGCCGGAGCCGTGGTCACCATCGACGGCTACGGCACGGCACTCAGCCCCTCCGCCCCGGCCACCACGCACCCGTCCGGCCCGTCCCCGACCACGGTCCCGCAGCCGACACCCACGCAGACGGCCCCCACG
>NZ_MUBM01000121.1:0-1964 GCF_002154505.1 Streptomyces carpinensis
GTCCGCCGGTGAGCTCACCCTGACCGTCCCCCCGAGCCGCACCGCCCCCGGCTACGCGCTGCATATGACGAGGGATCAACTCGCCTTCACCACCAGCCGTTCGGGAACCACCGTGCTGGCCACCGCGCCGGGTGACGCCGGTGCCCTGCGCTTCCGCACCGCCGGGACCTGGCAGCACGCCACCCGCGTCACCGGCTGGGCCTGGAAGGGCGGCGTGCTGACCCTCACCGCCGCCACGACCGCGGCCGGCGCCACGGTGGAGGCCCGCGTCACACCCTCCGCCGACCGCTACCAACTCGACTGGCAGGTCGATGGCGCCGCCCCCGAACGGCTGAGCCTCGCCTACGACCTGCAGTCCGCCGGTCACTGGTACGGCCACGGCGAGGCCCAGACCCCGAACGGCGGTCCCGGCACCGACCAGCCCTGGCCGCTCGACAGCGGCCAGGTCGTCCATCCCGCCTTCGGGCCGGCCTCGTACTACATGATCGACCCCTTCTGGTACACCTCGGCCGCGACCGGACTGCGCGTGGACACCGGCCACGTCATGGACGTGGCGATCAACCAGAACAAGGACGGCCTCGGCCGCTTCGACATCGAGTCCGCGGACCCGTACCGGGCGACGGTCTTCGTGGAGCACACGCCCCTCGACGTCTACCGCGACTACATCGGCATCGTGGGCAAACCGGCGAAGAGCGACTCCACCTACCGGCAGTTCGCCGAGCCCGTGTGGAACTCCTGGGCGCAGTTCTACACCCACGTCGACCAGGCCAAACTCCTGGACTATGCCCAGGACCTGCACGACAACCGCGTCACCGGGCACGCCCTCCAGCTCGACGACAAGTGGGAGTCCAACTACGGGAACATGACCTTCGACGCGAAGGCCTACCCGGACCCCAAGGCCATGTCGCAGAAGATCCACGACCTGGGCTTCGACTTCGGCCTCTGGGTCACCCTGTGGATCAACCTCGACTCCGACCAGTACCAGTACGCCGCCGACCACGGCTACCTGCTCAAGGACGCGGCCGACACCACCAAGCCCTGCACCGTCACCTGGTGGAACGGCACCGCGGGCATCGTCGACCTCGGCAACCCGGACGCCAAGGCCTGGTACGAGGGCCGGCTCAAGAGCCTCATGGGGACGTACGGCATCGACGGCCTGAAGTTCGACACCCGCTTCTTCGACGAGAAGTGCGCCCCGCACGCGGGCTACAAGCCCACCGACTACCAGCGCCTCGGCGCCCAGCTCGCCGACGAGTACGACCTCCAGGGCGTGGGCATCCGCGTCCACTGGGACACCGCCGCGCACCAGGCCGGATTCGCCACCCGCCAGGTCGACAAGGGCACCGGCTGGAACTCCCTGCGCGCCTCCGTCACGCAGAACCTCGCCATCTCCACCATCGGCTACCCCTTCGTCACCACCGACATGATCGGCGGCTCCAGCGGCCAGCCCGCCCCCAGCAAGCAGGTGCTGGTCCGCTGGGCGCAGTCGGCCTCACTGATGCCGCTGATGTACGCCTCCACATCCCCCGTGGACACGATCGACCCCAGGACGGGCAACAAGGTGGTGTACGACGAGGAGACGGTCGCCCTCTACCGTCAGGCCATCGCCCGCCACGGCCGCCTCGCCCCGTACATCTGGGACCAGGTCCAGCAGACCCTGAGAACCGGTGACCCGATCATGCGTCCCCTGTTCTTCGACTTCCCGGGGGACAAGGCCGCCTACACGGTCGGCGACGAGTGGATGCTGGGCCCGGCGGTCCTGGCCGCCCCCCAACTCGCCGACGCTCCCACCAGGAGCGTCCACCTGCCGCCGGGCACCTGGTTCGACGTCGCCCATGGCAAGGCGGTCCGCGGCAACAGGACCCTCACGGACTACGCCACCCCCCTGGGCACCGCCCCGGTCTTCGTGAAGCTCGGCGCGAAGGGCGCGGACAAGGCCCTCCGGGCACTGCGCTGATCCGGAC
>NZ_MUBM01000121.1:1984-30099 GCF_002154505.1 Streptomyces carpinensis
GACGCGCTGCAAAACCGGGGGTGCGTGGGGCGCAGCCCCCGCAGGGGACCCGAGCCGGGCGGGTCAGTGGGCGAGGCCCCCCTCAGAAGCCGAGCCGCCGCAGCTGCTTGGGGTCCCGCTGCCAGTCCTTCGCCACCTTCACGTGCAGGTCCAGGAAGACCGGCGTGCCGAGCAGCGCCTCGATGTGCTTGCGGGACTTGATGCCGACCTCCTTCAGGCGCTTGCCCTTGGGGCCGATGATGATGCCCTTCTGGCTCGGGCGTTCGATGAAGACGTTGGCGTGGATGTCCAGCAGCGGCTTGTCCGCCGGGCGGTCCTCGCGCGGCAGCATCTCCTCGACCACCACCGCGATGGAGTGCGGCAGCTCGTCGCGGACGCCCTCCAGGGCCGCCTCGCGGATGAGTTCCGCGATCATGACCTGCTCGGGCTCGTCGGTGAGGTCGCCCTCGGGGTAGAGGGCCGGGCCCTCGGGCAGCATCGGGATCAGCAGGTCCGCCAGTAGGTCGACCTGCTTGTTCGCGGTCGCCGACACCGGGACGATCTGCGCCCACTCGATGCCCAGCTCCTTGCCCAGCTGGTCGATCGCGATGAGCTGCTCGGCCAGGGTCTTGGAGTCGACGAGGTCGGTCTTGGTGACGATGGCTACCTTCGGGGACTTCTTGATCCCCGCCAGTTCCTTGGCGATGAAACGGTCGCCGGGACCGATCTTCTCGTTCGCCGGCAGGCAGAAGCCGATCACGTCGACCTCGGCCCACGTCGTCCGCACGACGTCGTTGAGCCGCTCGCCCAGCAGCGTGCGCGGCTTGTGCAGCCCCGGGGTGTCCACCAGGATCAGCTGGGCGTCCGGCCGGTGCACGATCCCGCGCACCGTGTGCCGCGTCGTCTGCGGCTGGTTGGCGGTGATCGCCACCTTCTGCCCGACCAGAGCGTTCGTGAGGGTGGACTTGCCCGCGTTGGGGCGGCCCACGAAGCAGGCGAAGCCGGCGCGGTGGACGGACTCGGCCGGCTGCTCGGATGACTGGCTACGAACGCTCATGGCGCCCATTGTCCCTGATCGACAGGGCCCCGCCGCACGCCCGCACCGCGACCCCGCCACGGTGAGGTCCCGGAAACGCCCGCGCAACACGAAACGCCACGGAAACACACCCGTACGCGACCGGAAACGCACACCGGTGACCCTCGGACGAGCCCCCCACTGCGAGGAGACACCGCCCGTGGAGTCCGTTACTCCGGCCGCGGCCCACACCGCGCACATCGACACCGGCGACACCGCCTGGCTGCTCGCCGCCACCGCTCTCGTCCTGCTGATGACTCCGGGCCTCGCCCTGTTCTACGGCGGCATGGTGCGCACGAAGAGCGTGCTCAACATGCTCATGATGAGCTTCGTGTCGATCGCCCTGGTCACGGTGGTCTGGCTGGCCTGCGGCTACTCCCTCGCCTTCGGCGGCGACGTGGCGGACGGCCTCATCGGCGGCCTGCACCAGGCCGGTCTGGCCGGTCTCGGCCCGTCGAGCGTGCACGGAACCGTGCCCACCCTCCTGTTCGCCACCTTCCAGCTCACCTTCGCGATCATCACCGCGGCGCTGATCAGCGGCGCGATCGCGGACCGGGCGAAGTTCGGCGCCTGGCTGGTCTTCGTGCCCGTATGGGCGCTGCTCGTATACGTCCCCGTCGCCCACTGGGTGTGGGGCCCGGGCGGCTGGATCGGCCATGACCTGGGCGCCCTGGACTTCGCCGGCGGCCTGCCCGTCGAGATCACCTCGGGCGCCTCCGGCCTCGCGCTCTGCCTGGTCCTCGGCCCGCGACTGGGCTTCAAGAAGGACGCCATGCGCCCGCACAACCTGCCCATGGTGATGCTCGGCGCCGGCCTGCTCTGGTTCGGCTGGTTCGGCTTCAACGCCGGCTCCGCGATGGGCGCGACCGGCCTCGCCGCCGCCGCCTTCCTCAACACCCTCGCCGCCGGCTGCACGGGTCTGCTCGGCTGGCTCTTCGTGGAGCACCGGCGGGACGGCCATCCGACGACGCTGGGCGCCGCCTCCGGAGCGGTCGCCGGCCTGGTCGCGATCACCCCGTCCTGCGGCACCGTCTCCCTGCTCGGCGCGCTGGTCGTGGGTCTGGCCGCGGGCGTCGTCTGCTCCTACGCGGTGAGCTGGAAGTTCAGGCTCGACTACGACGACTCCCTCGACGTCGTCGGCGTCCACCTGGTCGGCGGAGTCATCGGCACCCTGCTCATCGGCCTGTTCGCCGAGAAGGCGATGACCGGTGGCCCCGAGGGCCTCCTGTACGGCGGCGGGCTCGCCCCGCTCGGCAGGCAGCTGCTGGCCGTGGCGGCCGTGGCGGTGTACGCCTTCGCCGCGACGTACGGCCTCGGCAGGCTGCTCGACAAGGTGATGGGGCTGCGCGCGGGCGAGGAGCAGGAGCACACCGGCCTGGACCTTACGGTGCACGCCGAGACCGCCTACGATCACGGGGTCCTGGGGCACGGCGCCCCGGTCGGCGCGTCCCCCTTCGTCCCCACCGCGCAGAAGGTCCACACCCAGGCATGAAGCTCATCACCGCGATCATCAAGCCGCACCGCCTCGACGAGGTCAAGACCGCGCTCCAGGAGATGGGCGTGGACGGTCTGACCGTGACCGAGGCCAGCGGCTACGGCCGCCAGCGCGGCCATACGGAGGTGTACCGCGGCGCCGAGTACCGGGTCGACCTCGTGCCCAAGGTCCGCATCGACGTGGTCGTCGAGGACGCCGACGCGGAGGCGGTCATCGACGCGGTGGTACGGGCCGCGCAGACCGGGAAGATCGGCGACGGCAAGGTGTGGGCCGTGCCCGTCGAGACCGTCGTACGCGTCCGGACGGGCGAACGCGGCCCGGACGCGCTGTAGCCCCCACCGGGCACGGACGCGCTTCGGCCCGGACCGGCTGAGTCGTGCCGGGGCGCACCGGGCTTGCCCCGGGTCTCGGTCCGCCGGTCCGCCCCGCCGTCCCGTAGCGCTCCCTACTCCGCCGGGCCCGCCGGCTGGGTCAGCCGGACCGTGCCGTCCGGTCCGGCCAGCAGCACCGGCGTCTGCGGGCCGCCCAGGTCGCCCACCGCGGCCCGGTCCTCGGGCGCGATGCCCTCCGCCTCGCTGACCACCGCCGCGGCCTCCAGCGACGTCGCGCCGGAGGCCACCGCCATGGCCACCGCCGTCTGCAGGGCGCTCAGCTTCAGCGAGGCGAGGTGCACCGACCCGGCGGCGTACGTACGGCCCGTCTCGTCGCGTACGGCCGCGCCCTCCGGCACGCCGTTGCGGGCCCGTACCGAACGGGCCAGGGTGACGATCTTGCGGTCCTCGGGGTCGAGCCCGTTGCTGTCGGTCATGATCCGAGCATACGGAGCGGCACCGCGACCACCCCGGTCACCCCGCCACCGGATACATCGCACCGCGCCGGCCCTCGGGAGAGGCCAGCCACTCCAGCTTCGCCGCGGTGTTCGCCTCGTCCAGCGGCGTGTGCAGCACCACCGTCAGATCGGGCCGGGCCGGCACCTTCAGCGCCGTCGACTCCACGCACAGCAGCCCCACCAGCGGATGGTCGAGCTCCTTGCGGATCTGCCCGGCGTCCTCGATGTCCCGCTCCTCCCACAGCGCCGTGAACTCCTCGCTGGCCGCCGTCACCTGGGCCAGGACGGCCTCGTAGCCCTCGTCGTCGGGACGGGCCGCGCACGCCGCCCGGAACTGCGCCACGACCGTACGCGCGTTGCGTTCCCAGCTCTTGCTGCGGGAGCGGTACAGCGGATCGGCGAAGAAGTCGACGAGACAGTTCTGGGTGTTCTCCGACCGCATCCCCAGCACCACCGCGGCGGCGTCGTTGTACATCACGCAGTTGTAGTACATGTCCATGATGTGCGCCGGATACGGCATCCACGTGTCGATCAGCCGCCGCAGCCCGTCGCACATGTCCCGCTTCTCCGGCGCCACTTCGGGCGCGGGCGGGTTCAGCCCGGCGAGCACGTACAGATGGCGGCGCTCGACGTCGCTGAGCCGGAGCACCCGGGCCACGGAGTCCAGGACCTGCGGGGAGACGGAGATGTCACGTCCCTGCTCCAGCCACTGGTACCAGGAGGCACCCACCCCGGCGAGCACCGCGACCTCCTCGCGCCGCAATCCGGGCGTCCGGCGCCGGGGGCCGCCGTCCGGCAGTCCGGCCTCGGCCGGGGTCACCCGGGCCCGTCTGCTCATCAGGAACTCGCGCAGTTCGCGCAGCCGCTGACTCTTGTGCGTGTCCGTGTCAGGCACGTACGGATCCCCCTCGCAGTGTCTGGTGGTGCCACCACCACCATAAGTTCCGACTCCCCACGGTTGTTCCGGTCGCCCGAGGCTGAGGGCCATGGCGATCGACACCACCACCTCATCCACCACCCCCGTCCGCGAACCGCTCGACGACCCACGGCTGTCGACCCGCGACAAGCTGGTCCTCTTCGTCCTGTGCGCCGCCCAGTTCATGGTCGCCCTGGACTTCTCCGTGCTGAACGTGGCCCTGCCTCGGCTGGGCACGGACCTCGGCATGAGCCGGTCCGCGCTGCAGTGGGCGGTCACCGCGTTCGCGCTGCCCTCGGGCGGTTTCCTGCTGCTGTTCGGCCGCGTCGGCGACCTGTACGGCCGCCGGAAGCTGTTCCTGACCGGACTGGCCCTGTTCGGCGCCGCCTCGCTGCTGGCCACCCTGGCCTGGGACCCGGCGTCCTTCCTCACCGGCCGGGCCCTGCAGGGCCTGGGCGCGGCGGCGATCGTGCCGACCGGCATGTCCCTGCTGACCACCACCTTCCCCGAGGGCCCGGCCCGCGACCGCGCCCTCGGCATCTCCGGCACCCTGCTGTCGCTGGGCTTCACCGTCGGCATGGTCGCGGGCGGCGTCCTCACCGACGCCCTCGGCTGGCGCTCCACGATGGCGCTGCTGTCGGTCTTCGCGCTGATCGTCCTGCCACTGGCCCCCCGCCTGCTGCCCGAGTCCCGCACCCCGGAACGCCCCCGCCTGGACGTCCCCGGCGCGGTCACCGTCACCACCGGCCTGCTGTCGCTGATCTACGCCCTGTCCACCGCCGCCGACCACGGCTTCGGCCGGGCCGACGTCATCACCACGCTGATCGCGGGCGTCGCCCTGCTGGCCGCGTTCGCGGTCGTCGAGTCCCGCACGCAGGCGCCGCTGGTCTCCCTGCCCATGCTGCGCCGCCGCACGGTGGCCTGGGGCAACCTGGGCGGTCTGGTCACCTTCTCGATGATGTCGACGGTGATCTTCGTCCTGACCCTCTACCTGCAGGAGACCCTTCACCTGTCGGCCTTCGAGACCGGCCTGGTCTTCGGCGTCCAGGGTGTGCTGTCGGCGGTCGCGGGCAGCTACGCGGCGAAGGTCATCGGCCGGTTCGGCGCCCGCCGCACCCTCGTCGGCTCGCTCGCCGGACAGGGCGCGCTGATCGCCGCGCTGCTCGGCCTGAACGCCCACACCTGGTCGGTCTGGCTCGCCACGACCGCCGTCTCACTGGCCAGCATGTGCCACCTCGGCGCGATCATCTCCTACGGACTGACCGTCACCTCGGGCGTACCCGACGAGGAGCAGGGCCTGGCCACCGGTCTGGTCACCTCCACCCAGCAGGTCGGGATCACCGTCGGCATCCCGCTGCTCGGCGTCCTGGCCACCACCTCCGGCGACCTCCTGTCGGGCGTGCACACCGTGCTGGCCCTGGACGCGGCGATCGTCCTCGCGGCGGCCGTCCTGGTCGGCCTGGGACTGCGGATCCGTCGGACGGCCTAGGACGGGCCCCAGGGCCGACCAAGGACGGGCACCTATGGCCGGTCGAGGCGCAGCCGTTCGGCACGCGGCAGGCCGGCCACCACCAGGTCGTAGGAGTCCTCCACCAGCTCCCGGACCAACCGGTCCGGGAGCCCGCCGTCGACCGTGACCGTGTTCCAGTGGCGCTTGTTCATGTGCCACCCGGGGACGACGAGCCCCGGGTGCTCGCCCCGCAGACGCACGGCGTCCTCGGGGTCGCACTTGAGGTTGACGGTCAGCGGCTCGGCGCCCAGTGCGGACAGGGCGAACAGCTTGCCCCGGACCTTGAAGACGGAGGTCTCCGGGCCGAACGGGAAGTCCTCCACGGCGGCGTTGAAGGACAGGCAGAGACTGCGCAGTTCCTGCGGGGTCACTCCGGCTTCGTCTCCTCGTCCCCGGGGGAGCCGGCCGGGGCCACCGGCACCGGCTCCACCAGCACCGTCAGGATCTTGTTCCGGCGCCCCGCCGCGGCCTCCGCCGTCAGCCGCAGTTCCCGGCCGTCGGGCAGCTCCACCACGGACGACGCCCCGGCGATGGGCACCCGGCCGAGCGCCTTGGCGAGCAGCCCGCCGACCGTCTCCACGTCCTCGTCGTCGTACTCCTCCAGGCCGTACAGCTCGCCCAGGTCGGTGATGTCCAGCCGGGCGGTCACCCGGTAGCGGTCCTCGCCGAGGTCCTCCACCGGCGGCAGCTCACGGTCGTACTCGTCGGTGATCTCGCCGACGATCTCCTCGAGGATGTCCTCGATGGTGACGATGCCGGCCGTGCCGCCGTACTCGTCGATGACGACGGCGACGTGGTTGCGCTCCTTCTGCATCTCGCGCAGCAGGTCACCGGCGTTCTTCGTGTCCGGCACGAAGACGGCCGGGCGCATCGCGGTGGACACCAGGTCGCTCTCGGCGTCCCGGCTGATGTGGGTGCGGCGGGCCAGGTCCTTCAGGTAGACCATCCCGACGATGTCGTCCTCGCTCTCGCCGGTGACCGGGATGCGCGAGAAACCGGAGCGCAGCGCCAGCGTGAGCGCCTGGCGGATGGTCTTGTACCGCTCGATGACGACCAGGTCGGTACGCGGCACCATGACCTCCCGCACCAGCGTGTCGCCCAGCTCGAAGACGGAGTGCACCATCCGGCGCTCCTCGTCCTCGATCAGGGACTCCTGCTCGGCCAGGTCCACCAGCGCCCGCAGCTCCGCCTCGGAGGCGAACGGGCCGCGGCGGAAACCCTTGCCGGGCGTGAGCGCGTTGCCGATGAGGATCAGCAGCGACGGGATCGGCCCCATGATCCGCGCGAGCGGGACGAGCACGTACGCCGCCACGGTCGCCGTGTTCAGCGGATGCTGCCGGCCGATGGTGCGCGGGGAGACCCCGACGGCGACGTACGACACGAGCACCATGACCGCGATCGCGACCACCAGCGCCTCGCCCGTGCTCGCGAACGCCTCCAGGCACGCGTACGTCACCAGCGCGGCCGCCGCCATCTCGCACGCCACCCGCACCAGCAGCGCCACGTTCAGGTAGCGGGTCGGGTCGGCGGCCACCTGGGCCAGCTTGGCGGCGCCCCGGCGGCCGGACTTCACGGCCTCCTCGGCCCGGAAGCTGGACACCCGGGCGAGGCCCGCCTCCGCGCAGGCGGCTAGCCAGGCGACGACGATCAGCGCGATCGCGCCGACGACGATCTGTGGACTCATCGGCGGTTTACGAGACCGTCGGCGCCGGGGAAGGCCCGGTCAGGCCCTGCTCCGCCCGCCAGCCGTCCACGATCGCCGCCTGAAGGCCGAACATCTCGGTCTTCTCGTCCGGTTCCTCGTGGTCGTAGCCGAGCAGGTGCAGCACACCGTGGACGGTGAGCAGCTGGAGTTCCTCGTCCATGGAGTGCCGCGTCGCGGCCTCCGCGCCCTGCTTCGCGGCCACCTCCGGGCACAGCACGATGTCACCCAGCAGGCCCTGCGGGGGCTCGTCGTCGTCCTTGCCCGGCGGACGCAGCTCGTCCATCGGAAAGGACATGACATCCGTCGGCCCCGGCAGGTCCATCCACTGGACGTGCAGCTGCTCCATGGCGTCGGCGTCCACGACGATCACCGAGAGCTCGGAGAGCGGGTGGATGCGCATCCGCGCGAGTGCGTAGCGGGCGATGTCGAGGATCGCCTGCTCGTCGACCTCGGTTCCGGACTCGTTGTTGACGTCGATCGACATGGTCGTGCTGGTCTACTTCCCCTTGTGCCCGTGCCCGGGCCTGCCGTGTCCGCCGGACTTTGGCGCGCCGTTCTCGGTGCCGTACCTGCTGTCGTACTTCTCGTACGCGTCGACGATACGGCCCACCAGCTTGTGCCGTACGACGTCGTGCGACGACAGCCGGGAGAAGTGGACGTCCTCGACGCCCTCCAGGATCTCCTGCACCTGCCGCAGACCGCTCTTCGTGCCGTTCGGCAGGTCCACCTGCGTCACGTCACCCGTGATGACGATCTTCGAGTCGAACCCGAGGCGGGTGAGGAACATCTTCATCTGCTCGGGGCTCGTGTTCTGCGCCTCGTCCAGGATGATGAAGGCGTCGTTGAGCGTCCGGCCGCGCATGTACGCCAGCGGGGCCACCTCGATGGTGCCCGCCGCCATGAGCCGCGGAATGGAGTCCGGGTCGATCATGTCGTGCAGCGCGTCGTACAGCGGGCGCAGATAGGGGTCGATCTTCTCGTAGAGCGTGCCCGGGAGAAATCCGAGCCGCTCTCCGGCCTCGACCGCCGGACGGGTCAGGATGATGCGGTTGACCTGCTTGGACTGCAGGGCCTGCACCGCCTTGGCCATCGCCAGGTAGGTCTTGCCGGTACCGGCGGGGCCGATGCCGAAGACGACCGTGTGCTTGTCGATCGCGTCGACGTAGCGCTTCTGGTTGAGCGTCTTGGGGCGGATGGTGCGGCCACGCGAGGACAGGATGTTCTGCGTCAGGACCTCGGCCGGGGTCTCCTGGCCGTCGTTCTCCCCGTTCTCGCTCGCCTTGAGCATGGCGATCGAGCGTTCCACTGCGTCCTCCGTCATCGGCTGCCCGGTGCGGAGCACCAGCATCATCTCGTCGAACACGCGCTGGATCATGGCGACGTCCGCAGAGTCGCCGACCGCGCTGATCTCGTTGCCCCGGACGTGGATGTCGGCCCCCGGGAAGGCCTTCTCGATCACGCGCAGGAGGGAGTCGCCGGAACCCAGCACGGTCACCATGGGGTGCTGGGCGGGGACGGTGAACTGTGCTCTCGCCTGCCCCTGCGCAGGGGTGTTGGCTGCGGGTGTCTGAGTCATGGGCCGGCGCTGAAGGCCTGCGGTTCCTCCTCGTCACGGCCGCGTAGCTGAGGGCGGCCTCGCGCTTCCCAGGGTACGACGGGGGAGTGACAAGCCCGTAGGACTTTTCGGGGGCCCGCGAAAATGATCCCGGCGGCCGGTCCGGTTCATCGCTGGGCCCGCAGCACGTCCCGGAACCAGCGGTAGGAGGCCTTCGGCGTCCGCTGAAGCGTCTCGAAGTCGACGTGCACCAGTCCGAACCGGCGCGCGTACCCCTCCGCCCACTCGAAGTTGTCCAGCAGCGACCACACGAAGTAGCCGCGCACGTCCACGCCCGCCTCCACCGCCCGGTGCAGGGCGCGGATGTGGCCGTCGAGATAGGCGATGCGGTCCTGGTCGTCGAGCCCCTCGTAGGAGCAGCCGTTCTCCGTGATCACCACGGGCGGGAGCCGGTCGCCGTAGCGGTCGCGGAAGCCGGTCAGCAGCTCCGTCAGCCCCTCCGGGACCACCGGCCAGCCGAAGTCCGTGACCGGGCGGCCCTCGACCGGCCGGAGCGAGAAGGGGAGCCCGGCGGGGAGCGTCACGCCGCCGAACTCCGCCCCGGTGCCCTGCGGGGCGCCCACGCGGGTCGGGGCGTAGTAGTTGATGCCGTACCAGTCGACCGGCTCCGCGATCACGGAGAGATCGGACTCGACGTCCCCGGGCAGCAGCGCGTCGATGCCCTCCGGATACCGGCCCAGCAGCAGCGGGTCGGCGAACAGGCGGTTCAGCAGCACGTCGTAGAAGTCGGCCGCCTCGGTGTCCGCCGGCTCACCGGAGGCCGCCCAGGTCGGGCCGTGGGAGTTGGCGATGCCGATGTCCCCGGCCCCGGCCGCGCGCAGGGCCCGCACCGCCAGTCCGTGGGCGAGGAGCTGGTGGTGGGCGACGGGAAGCGCGTCGAAAAGCAGCCGCCTGCCCGGTGCGTGCACGCCCAGGGCGTGGCCCAGCAGCGTGTGCTCGGCCGGTTCGTTGAGCGTTATCCACTTCGTGACGCGGTCGCCCAGGCGGCCGGCGACCAGCGACACGTACTCCGCGAAGCACGATGCCGTGTCCCGCTCCAGCCAGTCCAGGCGCGCCGGAAGGTCCCAGTGGAAGAGGGTCGGGACGGGGCGTACGCCGGCCGCGCACAGCTCGTCGACGAGCCGGTCGTAGAAGTCGAGGCCGCCGGGGGAGTTCACCCGGGGCCAGGAGACCGAGAAACGGTAGGCGTCCACGCCGAGGCCGGCCAGCAGCGCCACGTCCTCGCGGTGGCGGTGGTAGTGGTCGCAGGCCACCGCCGCCGTCGAGCCGTCCCTGACCCGTCCCGGCTCGGCCGTGAAGGCGTCCCACACGGACGGCTCGCGCTCGTCGGCCGCCCCCTCGATCTGATGGGCCGAGGTGGACACACCCCACAGGAAGCCGTCCGGGAACCGGGGGATCGGTGCCGTTGCCGTGCCCGCGTCAGTCGCCATGCGACGGATCATCCGTACCTGCGGTAACAGAAGTCAACGCCCCTGCGCGGCCGCGTGTCACGCCCCTTCCTCGAGCACTTTGGAGATCAGCTCGCGCTGGTCCGCCGACAGGCGGGGATCGGCCGCGTACACCGTCCTGCCGTCCACGGTGATCTCGTACCGGAAGCCGTCCGGCACCCCGGCCGGCGGCGTGTCCCGGCCGTCGGCCAGGGCCCTGACGGCCAGGGCCTGCCACTCGCGGGCATCGGGCCGCCCCGAGGTGTCCACCTCGGCGTGTCGCTCGATGCCCGCGAACCCGCCCGTGCGCCTCACCTGAATACGCATGGGTCCCTGTCTAGTACGGAATCGTCCCGAGCCACAGCGTCCGAGCCGCGGCCGCCCCGCCGCTACAGCGTCCGCACCCCGACCTGCTCCCAGGCCTTCTGCACGGCCTGGAGCTCGTTGCCGGCGCCGAAGCGGTCCCTGGCGGCCTTCACGGTGAGCGTCGCGAAGTCCGCGAAGAGCGCGTCGTCCTTGAGCTCACCGCCGGTCAGCACGTCGTACCAGACCTGCCCCGCCTTCTCCCAGGCGTGACCGCCGAGCGCGGTGGCGGCCAGGTAGAAGGCGTGGTTGGGGATGCCGGAGTTGATGTGCACGCCGCCGTTGTCGCTGCTGGTGCGGACGTAGTCCTCCATGGTGGCCGGCTGCGGGTCCTTGCCGAGCACGTCGTCGTCGTAAGCCGTGCCCGGTGCCTTCATGGAGCGCAGGGCGGTGCCGGTGACGCGCGGGGCGAGCAGGCCCGCGCCGATCAGCCAGTCGGCCTCGGCGGCGGTCTGGCCGAGCGTGAACTGCTTGATCAGCGAGCCGAAGACGTCGGACAGCGACTCGTTGAGCGCCCCCGACTGGCCGAAGTACTCCAGGTTGGCGGTGTGCTGGGTGACGCCGTGGGTCAGCTCGTGGCCGATGACGTCGACCGGGATGGTGAAGTCGAGGAAGATCTCGCCGTCGCCGTCGCCGAACACCATCTGCTCGCCGTTCCAGAAGGCGTTGTTGTACTTCTCGTCGTAGTGCACGGTCGCGTCCAGCGGCAGCCCGCTGCCGTCGATGGAGTCGCGGCCGTAGGCCTGGAGATACAGCTCGAAGGTGGCGCCGAGGCCGGAGTAGGCGCGGTTGACCGTGGCGTCGCCGGTGGGCTGCTGTCCCTCGCCGCGCACCTTGCGGCCGGGCAGGTCGGTGCCGTGGTGGGCGTCGTAGACGGTGCGGTGCGGATGCTCGGCCTGCTTGCCGGCGGGCGGGGCGACGGCGGGCGCGCCGACGACGGTGGTCAGCCGGCGGCGGGTGCGCTCCATGGCGTCGCGCTCCAGGCTGCGCCGCGCCGGTCCGGCGAGCGCTGGGTCCTCGTTGCGCGCGAGGCGGTCGAGGATGTGGGGCGGCACGATGGTGCAGAAGACGGGCTCGAAGCCCCCGTTGGTCATCATGCCTCGCACCATTGCACTCTGTTATACGGCTGTCACCACCCGCAACCATGATTGGTGAAATATCGGGGCAAGGGGATCGTCGCGCCGTCACCTGGTGGTAGGGGGCGCTGCACAGCGTGACCCGCCGACGGCCTCGTGGTGAGATGGCGCACTTTTTGTCCTTTTCGTCCCACCGGTTTCGCATACTGGAACAGGCCCGCGCAGTCGGCGCGGCTCGGCTAGGCTGCGGAGCATCATGCGTTTCGGGCTGCTTCTCCTTAGCTGCCGCGGCGAGGGCCTGTAGTCGAGGCCGACCCCCTCCCCGCGGAGTCTGGCGTTGCGCCGTCGGCCGCCCTTCCGGCACCGCACCGCCTGCGGACCATCCGAGGAGCCCACGCCACCATGGCCAACCGCCAGCAGCCCAGTTCCATGCCGATCCAGAAGTACGGCCGCTACGAGCAGGTCGACATCCCCGACCGCACCTGGCCGGAGCAGCGGATCACCACCGCCCCCCGCTGGCTCTCCACCGACCTGCGCGACGGCAACCAGGCCCTGATCGACCCGATGTCGCCCGCCCGCAAGCGCGCGATGTTCGACCTGCTGGTCAAGCTGGGCTACAAGGAGATCGAGGTCGGCTTCCCGGCCTCCGGGCAGACCGACTACGACTTCGTGCGCTCCATCATCGAGGAGGAGGGCGCGATCCCGGACGACGTCACGATCTCCGTGCTGACCCAGGCCCGCGAGGACCTGATCGAGCGGACCGTGGAGTCCCTCAAGGGCGCCAAGCGGGCCAACGTCCACCTGTACAACGCCACCGCCCCGGTCTTCCGTCGGGTCGTCTTCCGCGGCTCCAAGGACGACATCAAGCAGATCGCCGTGGACGGCACCCGTCTGGTGATGGAGTACGCGGAGAAGCTGCTGGGCCCCGAGACGGAGTTCGGCTACCAGTACAGCCCGGAGATCTTCACCGACACCGAGCTGGACTTCGCCCTGGAGGTCTGCGAGGCGGTCATGGACGTCTGGCAGCCCGGCCCGGGCCGCGAGATCATCCTCAACCTGCCCGCGACCGTGGAGCGTTCGACCCCGTCCACGCACGCGGACCGCTTCGAGTGGATGCACCGCAACCTCTCGCGCCGCGAGTACGTCTGCCTGTCCGCCCACCCGCACAACGACCGCGGCACGGCGGTCGCGGCGGCCGAGCTGGCGGTCATGGCCGGCGCCGACCGCGTCGAGGGCTGCCTGTTCGGCCAGGGCGAGCGCACCGGCAACGTCGACCTGGTCACCCTGGGCATGAACCTGTTCTCGCAGGGCGTCGACCCGCAGATCGACTTCTCCGACATCGACGAGATCCGTCGCACGTGGGAGTACTGCAACCAGATGGAGGTCCACCCGCGCCACCCGTACGTGGGCGACCTGGTCTACACGTCCTTCTCCGGCTCCCACCAGGACGCCATCAAGAAGGGCTTCGACGCCATGGAGGCCGACGCGAAGGCGAAGGGCGTCACCGTCGACGACATCGAGTGGGCGGTGCCGTACCTGCCCATCGACCCCAAGGACGTCGGCCGCTCCTACGAGGCCGTCATCCGCGTCAACTCCCAGTCGGGCAAGGGCGGTATCTCCTACGTCCTGAAGAACGACCACAAGCTGGACCTGCCGCGCCGGATGCAGATCGAGTTCTCGAAGATCATCCAGGCGAAGACCGACGCCGAGGGCGGCGAGATCACGCCGAAGGAGATCTGGGCGGTCTTCCAGGACGAGTACCTGCCGAACCCGGACAACCCCTGGGGCCGTATCCAGGTCAAGACCGGCCAGTCGACCACCGACACCGACGGCGTGGACACCCTGACCGTCGAGGCGCAGGTGGACGGCGAGGACACCGTCCTGACCGGTTCCGGCAACGGCCCGATCTCGGCCTTCTTCGACGCCCTGCAGTCCATCGGCATCGACGTACGCCTGCTGGACTACCAGGAGCACACGATGAGCGAGGGCGCCTCCGCGCAGGCCGCCTCCTACATCGAATGCGCGATCGAGGACAAGGTCCTGTGGGGGATCGGCATCGATGCGAACACGACACGCGCGTCGCTGAAGGCGGTCGTCTCGGCCGTCAACCGAGCCACTCGCTGACCCCGCTGACCGGCACTTTCCGGGGCCCCGGCCACCTCTTGAGGCGGCCGGGGCCCCTTTTTTCCACGGTCGTTTACCGGCCAGGTCACGAACAGGTCTCGTCCGGGGTACTGACTCAGCCTCACCGATGTGGCTAACATCACGCCCACGCGGCGATGTTGCCGCGTGGTTACGGAGGTGCGACGTGCTGCCAGTACGGGGACGAAACGGCCGTGCCACCAGGCTTGCCCGGATGCTGGGCACCCGTACCTCGTGGACACCCGTCGGCGACGGCGAGTTCTTCTGCCCCGGCTGCGGCGGGGACCGCAACTACCAGCGGATGAGCGGCCGACGGCGCTTCACCGTCCTCGGCGTGCCCCTGCTGCCGCGCGGGGCGGCCGGGCCGGTCGTGGAGTGCGCGGCCTGCGGCGGCCACTTCGGCACCGACACCCTGGACCACCCGACGACCTCCCGCTTCTCCGCGATGCTCCGTGACGCGGTGCACACCGTCGCCCTCGCGGTGCTGTCCGCGGGCGGCGCCTCCTCGCGCACGGCCCTGGAGACCGCCGCGGCCGCCGTCCGCGCGGCCGGCTTCGCCGACTGCACCGAGGAGCAGCTGGCCGCCCTGGTCGAGGCGCTGGCCGCCGACACCGGCCGGGTGTACGAGGGCGAGCCGTGCGTGGCGGGCCTGGCCATAGAGCTGCACGAGGCCCTGGACCCGCTGGCCCCGCACCTCGCCGCCGCCGGCCGCGAGTCGATCCTCCTCCAGGCCGCCCGCATCGCCCTGGCCGACGGCCCCTACACCCCCGCCGAACGCGACACCCTCGCCACCGTCGGCGCGGCCCTGACCATCTGCGCGGACGACGTGACCCGCCTGCTGGCGGCCGCGCGTACACCGTCCTGACACCTCCCGGTACTCCCGGGGGAGTAGTCCGCCCGTCCGGCCGCCTGGCGCAGTACGCCGGAACTCGCCCTCCCGCGCGACGAAACGCGCCCGCCGCGCCGGGAGTCTGGAGACCGCATCCAGACACCCGCGCCGGAGGGAGGGCCCGTCTCATGGGGGCCGGAGGAACGACACGTACACGACGACGCGCCATCCCCTGGCTGCTGCTCGCGCTATGGATCGGCGTGCTGGCTCTCGCCTCGCCGTTCGCCTCGAAACTCGCCGACGTGCAGCACGACCGGGTGACCGACTACCTGCCCGCGAGCGCCGACTCCACCCAGGTGGCCAGGATCCAGGACCGGCTGCCGGGCGGCCAGGCGACCGAACTGGTCCTCGTCTACCACCGGGACTCGGGCCTGACGGCGGCGGACCGGGCGACGGCGGCACGGCAGGTGGCGGCGATCGGCCGGCAGCACGAGCTGACCGGGACACCGCGGTCCGTGCCGTCCAGGGACGGCACGACCCTGATGTACCCGGTCACCAGTAACGAGCCCGGCACCGACGAGAAGAAGCGCGACGCCTTCGTCGACGACGTCCGCGGCGTCGCCCACGACCAGGGCGGACTCACCGTCCAGGTCGGCGGACCGGGCGCCATGGCCACCGACGCGGCGGACGTCTACAACGCGCTCGGCGGACCGCTGCTCTACACCACCGTCGCGGTCGTCGCCGTCCTGCTCATCCTCATCTACCGCAGCCCGCTGCTGTGGCTGGTCCCGCTCGCCGTCGTCGGGATGGCCGACTACCTGTCCACCGGCGTCGCCTACGGCCTCAACCAGGCCTTCGGCACCACCGTCTCCGGACAGAGCACCGGCATCATGACCGTCCTCGTCTTCGGCGCCGGCACCGACTACGCCCTGCTGCTCGTCTCCCGCTACCGCGAGGAACTGCGGCGCCACGAGCGGCCGTACGACGCCATGCGCGCCGCCCTGCGCGGATGCGGGCCCGCCGTGCTCGCCTCCTCCGGCACGGTGGCGGCGGGCCTGCTGTGCCTGCTCGCCGCCGACCTCAACTCAAGCCGCGGCATGGGGCCGTTGGGTACGGTCGGCGTGCTGTGCGCGGTGGTCGCGATGCTGACGCTGCTGCCCGCACTGCTGGTCCTGCTGGGCCGACGGGTGTTCTGGCCGCTCGTGCCCGCCTACGGCAGTACGCCCAAGGCCCGCCGGTCGCTGTTCGCTGCGATGGGCAACTCCGCCGGGCGCCGCCCGCTGACCGTCCTCGCCTCCGGGGCCGTCCTGCTCGGCGCGCTCGCCCTCGGCGCCCTCAACCTGCCCGGCGCCATCAAGCAGCAGGACGCCTTCGTCGACAAGCCGGAGTCCGTCGCCGCGCTGGAGACCCTCGCCAAGGCCTACCCCGAGCGGTCCGCACAGCCCATCGACGTCATCACCCCGACCGACCGGGCCGAGGCGACCCTGGCCACCGTCCGCGGCGCGCACGGCGTCGCCGGCGCCCAGCCGGGCCGTAGCGGCGGTGGATGGACCGAGATCTCCGTGATCGCCTCCGCCCCGCCCCAGACCGCCGGCGAGACCGCCACCATCAAGGAACTGCGGCACGAGCTGACCGGCTCCTACGTCGGCGGGCCCAGCGCCCAGCAGATCGACCTGGAGGACACCAACTCCCGCGACCGGCTCATCGTCATCCCGATCGTCCTCGTCTCCGTCCTGCTGATCCTGATCGCCCTGCTGCGCTCCCTCGTCGCGCCGCTGATCCTGGTTGCCGCCGTCGTCGCGGTCTGGGGCGCCGCGCTCGGCATCGGCGGTCTGGTGTTCGGCCCGCTGTTCGGCTTCGAGGGTACCGACCCCGGACTCGGGCTGCTGTCCTTCGTCTTCCTGGTCGCCCTCGGCGTCGACTACGGCATCTTCCTCATGCACCGCATGCGGGAGGAATCGCTGCGGAGCATCGAAGGACACGGCACGCCACCGGCCTCCGCCGCACTGACCGCGCTGCGCACCACCGGCGGGGTCATCGCCTCCGCCGGGCTCGTCCTCGCCGCCACCTTCGCGGTGCTGACGAACATGGGGCTCGTCCAGCTCGTCGAACTAGGCTTCGTCATCGCCGTCGGCGTGCTCCTGGACACCTTCCTGGTCCGCACCTACCTGGTGACCAGCGCGAGCGTGGCACTGGGCCGGAAGGTCTGGTGGCCGGGGCGGCTGTCGCGCACACCCGACCCCGCGCCCCCGGCCCGCGAGCCGGAGCCCGTGAGCTGAGGAGCCGGCGCCCCTCCCGGCCGGAGGGGCGCCCGCCTACCGGAAGATGGACCCGTGCAGGCAACCACGACAGCGCCCCGCCCCCGTCGGGGCGAGCGAATCATGGCGGCGATCAACCGCGATCCGCTGACCGCCCCACACCGCACCCGCAACGACGCGTTGCTCGCGGCCGGACTCGCCGCGCTCGCCACCCTGATCGCGCTCCTAGGCGACGAGCGGCGCACCCCCGACGCGCTCGGCTGGGTGCTGCTGTTCGCCGTCCAGGTGCCACTCGTGTGGCGGCGCAGCCGCCCGGTCCTGGTCCTGGCCGCGGTGGCGGCCTGCGCGATGCCCTACCACGCGCTCGACTACAACCACGTCGCCCCCGCCCCCGCCTCGTACGTCGCGATCTACACGGTCGCCACCACCGGCCGCCCGCTGCGCACGGTGCTGACCGGCATGGGCGTCGTCACCCTCGCCACGAGCGTGATGCTCACCGTCAACCACCATCAGGGCGTCGAACTGCTGCGCATCTCCGGCTGGATCGTCGCCGTGCTCTTCTTCGGCGTCGACGTCCGCTACTACCGCCAGTACGTCGCCGCCATCGTCGAGCGCGCCGAGCGCGCCGAACGCACCCGCGAGCAGGAGGCCCGCCGCCGTGTCGCGGAGGAGCGCCTGCGCATCGCCCGCGACCTGCACGACCTGCTCGCCCACAGCATCACCCTCATCGGCGTGCAGACCTCCGTGGCCGCGCACGTCCTCACCGCCGACTCCGGCCGCCTCGACCGCGCCGCCGTCGCCAAGGCCCTCGACGACATCGCGGAGACCTGCCGGACGGCGCGCGGTGAGCTGCGCACGACGCTGGAGGTACTGCGGGAACAGGGCGGCCCCGACGCACGCGGCCCGCTGCCCGGACTGCACGGCGTCGCCCACCTGGCGGAGACCGCCCGGATGTCCGGAGCGAAGGTGGAGCTGTCCATGCGGGCCGGCGACGTCCCGCCCGCCGTCGGCGCCGCCGTGTACCGCATCGTGCAGGAGGCGCTCACGAACGCCGTGCGGCACGCCGGGCCCGAACCGGCCGTCGGCGTCGACCTGTACGCAGAGGACGGCGCCCTGCGCCTGTCCGTCACCGACGACGGCGCCGGGCCCGACCCCGGGACCAGCCAGGGCTTCGGGCTCGTCGGCATGCGAGAGCGGGCCCGCAGCGTGGGCGGGACGCTCGACGCGGGCCCCCGTGCCGGCGGGGGCTTCGAGGTGACCGCCGTACTGCCCCTGGAAGGAACCCGGTGAGCGCCGTCCGCGTGCTGCTCGCGGACGACCAGACCCTGGTCAGAGCCGCCTTCGCCATGCTCGTCGAGTCGTCGGGCGACATGGAGGTCGTCGGGCAGGCCGGCACCGGGCGTGAGGCCGTCGCGCTGGCCCGCAGCTCGCGCGCCGACCTCGTGGTGATGGACATCCGCATGCCCGACCTCGACGGCATCGAGGCCACCCGGCTCATCGCCGCCGACGAGGAGCTGGCCGGGGTGAAGGTGCTCGTCCTCACCACCTACGACACCGACGAGAACATCGTGGAGGCGCTGCGCGCCGGCGCCTCCGGCTTCCTGGTGAAGGACACCCGGCCCGCCGAACTCCTCGACGCGATCCGCACGGTGGCCGCCGGCGACTCCCTGCTCTCGCCGGGCCCGACGGCCCGCCTGATCGCCCGCTTCCTGCGCAGCCCCGCGACACCGGCCACGGGCGGCCCCGACTGCCTCTCCGACCGGGAGCGCGAGGTGCTGACCCTGGTCGCCCGTGGCCTGAACAACGCCGAGATCGGCGAGGCACTGGCGCTCAGCCCGCTCACCGCGAAGACCCACGTCAGCCGGATCATGGGGAAGCTGGGAGCACGGGACCGGGCGCAACTGGTCATCGTGGCCTACGAGTCGGGACTGGTGTCGCCGGGGAACACGTGACGGACCGGGGCGGCGTCCCGCACCCGCGGGGCCCCACGGCCGGCGGACGCGCCGTGGGTGTCCGGGGCCCGGGACCCGGGTAGGAATGGCCGGATGACGAGCGAGGAACAGCGGTGGCAGGAGGGGCGGCCGGGCGTGCTGCGGCTGCCGTCGGGGCGGCTGGTACGCGGCCGGGGCCTGCGCCGCCCGCCCGACCCCGGGGCGCCGAACCCCACGTACGGCGTCCACCTCCTCGGCAGGCGCCCCCCGTCCGTCCCCTGGGAGTCCCGCTGGATCCGCTGGCCGGACTTCCGCCTCCCGGCCGACCGCGCGGCCGCACGAGCGCTCCTCGCCGAGGCCTGGGAGCGGGCGGCCGACGGACGGGTGGAGATCGCCTGCGGTGGCGGCCGGGGCCGTACCGGGACCGCGCTGGCCTGTCTCGCCGTCCTGGACGGCGTACCGGCCGGGGAGGCGGTGGGGTACGTACGGGAGCACTACGACCGCCACGCCGTGGAGACGCCGTGGCAGAAGCGGTACGTCCGCGGATTCACCGCCGGCTGAGGGCGCCTCTGCGAACCGTGTGACCTGGGGGGCCGAGGTGCCTCCTGGGATGTTTTCGCGGCCGTCGGTGGCTTGATGACCGCGGGGGAGGGGGGACCATACTCGGGGGGTATGACTGGTGCCACCCCAGCCACCGCCCCGGCGCGGCGGTGGCCCCCACGACCGGACAGCGTTCCGGCGGCCCGGCGGTTCGTGCGCAACACACTGGCCGGCACCCCGCCGGACGTGGTGGACGAGGCCGAGCTGCTGGTGAGCGAGCTCGTCACCAACGCGGTGCTGCACGCGCACACCGAGGTCGAGGTGAGGGCCTGGGCCCGGACGGGCCGGGTGCACGTGCGGGTGCGGGACCGCGAGCCGCACCGCACGGTCGCGCCCCACTCCCGCGGCCTTGAGGCGGGCACCGGGCGAGGGCTGCAGCTGGTCGAGGACCTCGCCGCCGGTTACGGCGTGGAGTGCGACAGCTGCGGCAAGACCGTGTGGTTCGAGCTGTGGCCCGAGGCGCCCGAGATCCCGCCCGCGGCCGGGTGGGGCGAGGCCCCGCCGGCGACCGGCCCGACCGCCTCGGTGCTGCTGGTGGACCTGCCCGTGGCGTTGTACGCGGCGGCGCAGCGACACCAGGAGGCACTGCTGCGCGAATGCCAGCTGGCCGCCCTCGCCGGGCAGCGGTCCGACGTGCCCCCGCCGGGGGACCTGCGCGCCGCCCAGGGCGGCCGGCAGGGGCTCGACGCCGGAGTGACGGCGGCGCTCGGGCCGCACCCCGTCGAGCCGGTCTGCACGGCGCGGGTGCCGGTGCCGCGCGAGGCCGCCCCGTCCGTACCCCTGCTGCGCCGGGTGCTGGACCGCGCCGACGCGGCGGCCGCCGCCGGGCGGCTGCTCACCCGGCCGGCGCTGCCGGAGATCCGCCGGGTCTCCACCTGGCTGCTGGACCAGGTGGCCGGCCAGCTTGCCGGCGCGCCCGCCACACCCTGGACCGCCGCGACAAAGGAGGACGACGCCGAGCCCGCGATCCCGGCGGTCTGGGACCCCTCCGCCCTGCACGCCGGCGGCGTGCCCTGCGTGGCCGCCGACGACGGGAACCGGATCCTGGCGGTGAACCGGGCCGCGGCCGCCCTGCTCGGCTGGGACGCGGACGTCCTGGTCGGCCGGCGGCTCACCGTGCTGATCCCGCCCGAGTGGCGAGAGCGCCACGTCGCCGGCTTCACCTCCCTGCTGCTCACCGGGGAGTCCCGCATCCTCGGCCGCCCGGTACGGGTCGAGGCCCTGCACCGGGACGGCCACACGATCCCCGTCGACCTGCTCATCCACGCCCAGGAGGCACGCGAGGGCCGCACCGTCTTCGTCGCCGAACTCTCCGTCCCCGAGCAACGAGCCGGCTCGGCGTGACCGTCCCGACGACGGCGAAGGCGCGCGAGGCCTGAGCCGCCGTGCGCGCACCTGAGCCGCCCGGGGTCCTGCGCATGGGCGAGAATGGACGGCATGAGCCTCTTCCGGGACGACGGCATCGTCTTGCGCACCCAGAAGCTCGGCGAAGCCGACCGGATCATCACACTGCTCACCCGTGGGCACGGGCGGGTACGGGCCGTGGCCCGGGGCGTGCGACGGACGAAGTCCAAGTTCGGGGCCCGGCTGGAGCCGTTCTCGCACGTCGACGTGCAGTTCTTCGCGCGGGGCAGCGAGCTGGTCGGGCGCGGGCTGCCGCTGTGCACCCAGAGCGAGACCATAGCGCCCTACGGCGGTGGCATCGTGACGGACTACGCCCGCTACACCGCCGGGACGGCCATGCTGGAGACCGCCGAGCGGTTCACCGACCACGAGGGCGAACCGGCCGTTCAGCAGTACCTGCTGCTCGTGGGCGGCCTGCGCACCCTCGCGCGCGGGGAGCACGCCCCGCATCTGGTGCTCGACGCGTTCCTGCTGCGCTCGCTCGCCGTCAACGGCTACGCGCCCAGCTTCGGCGACTGCGCCAAGTGCGGGATGCCCGGACCCAACCGGTTCTTCTCGGTGGCCTCCGGCGGCTCGGTCTGCGTCGACTGCCGGGTGCCCGGCAGTGTCGTACCCTCGCCGCAGACGCTCGCGCTGCTCGGCGCGCTGCTCACGGGGGACTGGGAGACCGCGGACGCGTGCGAGCCGCGGTACGTGAGGGAGGGGAGCGGACTGGTGTCCGCCTATCTCCACTGGCACCTGGAGCGCGGGCTGCGCTCACTTCGGTACGTCGAGAAGTAGCCGTCGAGCAGTGGTCCGGGCACGTAGTACCCGCAACAGCAAGGGAGACGAGAAGCACATGGCCGTACGCGGGATCCTGGGACGCCAGCGCCGCGAGTACAGGGAACCGGAGCCGCATCCGTCCGGCGCCCGCGCGCCGAAGCTCCCCGGCGAGCTGGTTCCCGAGCATGTGGCGATCGTCATGGACGGCAACGGGCGCTGGGCCAAGCAGCGCGGGCTGCCCCGCACCGAGGGGCACAAGGTCGGCGCCGAGCGTGTGCTGGACGTGCTCCAGGGCGCCATCGAGATCGGCATCGGGAGCATCTCCCTGTACGCCTTCTCCACCGAGAACTGGAAGCGCTCGCCCGACGAGGTGCGGTTCCTGATGAACTTCAACCGCGACTTCATCCGCAAGTCCCGCGACCAGCTCGACGAACTCGGCGTCCGGGTGCGCTGGGTGGGCCGTATGCCCAGGCTGTGGAAGTCGGTCGCCAAGGAGCTCCAGATCGCCCAGGAGCAGACCAAGGACAACGACCGGATCACGCTGTACTTCTGCATGAACTACGGCGGCCGGGCCGAGCTCGCGGACGCCGCCAAGGCCATGGCGGAGGACGTGAGGGCCGGCCGGCTCGACCCGTCGAAGGTGAACGAGAAGACCATCCAGAGGTACCTGTACTACCCGGACATGCCGGACGTGGACCTGTTCCTGCGCCCGAGCGGCGAGCAGCGCACCTCCAACTACCTGCTCTGGCAGAGCGCGTACGCCGAGATGGTCTTCCAGGACGTGCTGTGGCCCGACTTCGACCGCCGTCACCTGTGGCGGGCCTGCGTGGAGTTCGCCTCCCGCGACCGCCGCTTCGGCGGCGCCATCCCCAACGAGGAGCTGCAGGCCATGGAAGGCCGCACCGAGGAGGACTGAACGCCGACGGTACGATCCCGCCTCATGGTCATGGACATGGGGCGGGACGAAAGACAGGACGCCGTCGAACTGGTCTACCGGCCGACCCGCGCGGACATCCGCGCCGGTGTCGCGGTGCGCGAGCGCAGGCGGCGTCTGCATCTGGTCCGGTGGGGCTTCGTCGTCGTCTTCGCGGCCCTCGGCGTGCAGGCCGCGGCCTCGGAGGAGATGTCGGTCCTCTCGGTCGTGACAGCGCTCTTCTGTGCGGCCGTGATCTGGTCGACCCCGCACTTGCAGGCCCATCACGCCTTGCGCACCGTCTCCTGGCAGGGCGAGTACCGCACGGCCGTGACCGGGACCGGAATCACCGCCGAGACCGCGCACGTGACGCTTCTGCAGCGCTCGTCGGTCTTCCGTGGCTACCGCGAGACCCGCGACCACGTGGTGATGCTCAGCCGCGACCCGAACATCCTGCTCGTGGAGGTACTGCCCAAGCGCGGGCTGCGTTCCCCGCAGGACGCCGCCAGGCTGCGCGCCCTCCTGGAGGAGCACCTGCCCCGCGTCTGAACCGGCGCCGTCAGCCCTGCGCCGCCGCGCACTCCGCGCACGTGCCGAAGATCTCCACCGTGTGGGCGACGTTGACGTAGCCGTGTTCCGCGGCGATCGACTCCGCCCACTTCTCCACGGCGGGGCCCTCGACCTCGACGGCCTTGCCGCAGACGCGGCACACGAGATGGTGGTGGTGCTCGCCGGTGGAGCAGCGGCGGTAGACGGACTCGCCGTCGGAGGTGCGCAGGACGTCGACCTCGCCGGCGTCGGCGAGGGACTGAAGGGTGCGGTAGACCGTGGTGAGGCCGACCGAGTCGCCCTTGTGCTTCAGCATGTCGTGGAGCTCCTGCGCGCTGCGGAACTCGTCGACCTCGTCCAGGGCCGCCGCCACGGCTGCCCGCTGCCGGGTCGCGCGGCCCTTCACGGGCGGTCCAGCGGTCGTCACCGGTTGCCTCCTTCTGCTGGCGCGACTCACATGTGCGTCTGCCCGGGCCATTGTGCCAGCCCCCGCCGTGACGGGTCAGACGCCGACCTCGTCCCCGGCCCCCCGACTGGCCGGAATCACGCACTCCGCGGGGTCCCCGGCGGGCCGTGAGGCGGCGAGCGCCCGGGCGCGGCGCCGGGCCAGCGGCGTGGCGAGGGCGGTGAGGACGATGAACGCCGCGATGGTCAGCAGCACGATCGTCGCACCGGGCGGCACATCCTGGTAGTACGAGGTGATGGTGCCGCCGATCGTGACGCTCACCCCGATGGCGACGGCGATCGCGAAGGTCGCGGCGAAGCTGCGGCTGAGCTGCTGGGCCGCCGCGACCGGGACGACCATCAGCGCCGAGACCAGCAGCAGGCCGACCACGCGCATCGCGACCGTCACCGTCACCGCCGCCGTGACCGCGGTCAGCAGGTTCAGGGCGCGCACCGGCAGCCCCGTCACCCGGGCGAACTCCTCGTCCTGGCTGACCGCGAACAGCTGGCGGCGCAACCCCAGGGTGACCAGCACGACGAAGGCGGCCAGCAGGCAGATCGCCACGACGTCCGACTGCGAGACCGTCGAGAGCGAGCCGAAGAGGTACGACGTGAGGTTCGCGTTGGAGCCGCCGGGGGCCAGGTTGATGAACATGACGCCGCCGGCCATGCCGCCGTA
Source organism: Streptomyces carpinensis (assembly GCF_002154505.1). GTDB lineage: Bacteria > Actinomycetota > Actinomycetes > Streptomycetales > Streptomycetaceae > Streptomyces > Streptomyces carpinensis. Next base: position 26,486 of record NZ_MUBM01000121.1, read on the forward strand.
GAAGAGCATCGCCAGGGCGATGTCGCCGCGGGTGCGGCCGTACCAGCGGATCAGCTCCATCAGGACGGCGCCCAGCACGGACACCAGCGTCGCCATCCACACCGGGGACGTGCTCAGCAGGAAGCCGAGGCCGACGCCCGTCATCGCCACATGGCCGATGCCGTCGCCCATCAGGGCCTGGCGGCGCTGGACGAGGTAGATGCCGACGGCGGGCGCGGTGATACCGACCAGGACGGCGGCCAGCAGCGCGCGCTGCATGAAGGCGTAGTTCAGGAGGTCCATCAGCTCAGCAGTCCCGTGCGGATCGGATCGGCGCCCGTGGCGTCGTGCGGATGTACGTGGTCGTGGCCGGGCAGGGCGTGCTGGCCGACCGCCTTCGGCGGCGGGCCGTCGTGCAGCACGCAGCCGTCGCGGAGGACCACCGCCCGGTCGATCAGCGGCTCCAGCGGGCCGAGTTCGTGCAGCACCAGCAGGACCGTCGCGCCCTGGGCGACCTGCTCCCGGAGCGTCGCGGCCAGCACCTCCTGGCTGGCCAGGTCCACGCCCGCCATCGGCTCGTCCATGATCAGCAGCTCGGGTTCGGCGGCGAGCGCGCGGGCGATCAGCACCCGCTGGTGTTGGCCGCCGGAGAGCGCGTTCACCGAGTCCTTCGCGCGGTCCGCCATGCCGACCAGGTCCAGGGCGCGGCGTACGGCCGCGTGGTCGGCCCGGCGGAAGACGCCGAAGCGGGTGCGGGAGAGCCGGCCCGCGGAGACGATCTCGGTGACCGTCGCGGGGACCCCGCCCGCGGCCGTGGTGCGCTGCGGTACGTAGCCGACGCGCGCCCAGTCGCGGAAGGAGCGGCGCGGGGTGCCGAACAGCTCGATCGTGCCGCCGCTGACCGGTACCTGGCCGATGACGCTGCGCACGGCCGTGGACTTGCCGGAGCCGTTCGCGCCGAGCAGGGCGACGACCTCGCCGCGGTGCACGGTGAGGTCGATGCCGCGCAGCACGGGGCGCGAACCGAGTTCGGCGGTCACCTGGCGCATGCTGATGACGGGCTCGCCCATGACGTCGTCCTCCGGGCCGGTCACTTGGCGCCCAGGGCCTGCTGGAGGGCCTTGAGGTTGGCCTCCTGGACCGAGATGTAGTCGGTGCCCCGGGACTTCTTCGTGATGCCCTCGAGCGGGTCGAGGACGTCGGTGCGCAGGCCCGCGTCCCCGGCGATCGTCCGGGCGGTCTTGCCGCTGACCAGCGTCTCGTAGAAGACGGTGCTGACGCCGTCGGCCTTCGCCATCCTCTCCAGGTCCTTGACCCGGGCGGCGCTGGGCTCGGACTCCGGGTCGAGGCCGCTGATGGCCTCCTCGGTCAGGCCGTAGCGCTCGGCGAGGTAGCCGAAGGCGGCGTGGGTGGTGATGAAGACCTTGGTCCTCGTGTGCGCGAGGCCGTCCTTGAACCGGGTGTTCAGCTCGTCGAGCTGTTCGACCAGGGCCGCGGTGTTCTTCCGGTAGTCCGCCGCGTGGTCGGGGTCGCCCTTCTCGAACGCCTTGCCGACGCCCTCGGCGATCTGGGCGTAGCGCACCGGGTCGAGCCAGACGTGCGGGTCCTTGCCGCCGGACTCCTCGCCCTCGTGGGTGTCGTGCGCGGCGGCGTGGCCGCCGACCTCGGTGCCGTGCTCCTCCAGCGTGGTGAGGGAGGCCGCGTCGATCTTCGTCCCGATCTCGGACTGGGCGACGGCGTCGTCCACGGAGGGCTGCAGGCCCTTGAGGTAGAGCACCGCGTCGGACTTCTGGAGCTGCGCGGTCTGCCGGGCGCTGATCTCCAGGTCGTGCGGCTCCTGGCCGGGCTGGGTGAGACTGGTGACGTGGACGTGGCTTCCGCCGATCCGCTCGGCGAGGAAGGCCATCGGATAGAACGACGCGACGACGTCGAACTTTTCCGTGCCGCCCGCCGCGGCGCTGGAGGAGGAACAGGCGGAGAGGGCTCCGAGACCGAGGGCGGTGGCCGCCGCGACCGCGGTCCCCGATATGAGGCGTCGTCGTACGTTCATGACAGTCATTTTCAACTAACATGGAAACCGTTGTCAACAAGCCCTCCCGAGCGGCCGTGAGGGACCCGAACAGGCTCCTTACCGGGCACCGATTTGATTGAGGGGGAGCCCCCGCCGGTACCCTGAAGCATTCGCTCTGAAGCGTCTCGCTTCGTCGCCCGTCGTCGTAATGAAGAGAGCACCGTGGCCGCCGACAAGATCGACACCATCGTCAGCCTGAGCAAGCGCCGTGGCTTCGTATTCCCCTGCAGTGAGATCTACGGCGGTCAGCGCGCCGCCTGGGACTACGGGCCGCTGGGTGTCGAGCTCAAGGAGAACCTCAAGCGTCAGTGGTGGCGCTACATGGTGACGTCGCGCGAGGACGTGGTCGGTATCGACTCGTCCGTGATCCTGGCCCCGGAGGTCTGGGTCGCCTCCGGTCACGTCGCCACCTTCACGGACCCGCTGACCGAGTGCACCGCCTGTCACAAGCGGTTCCGCGCGGACCACCTGGAGGAGGCGTACGAGGCCAAGCACGGCCGTATGCCGGAGAACGGCCTGGCGGACGTCAACTGTCCCAACTGCGGCAACAAGGGCCAGTTCACCGAGCCCAAGCAGTTCTCGGGTCTGCTCTCCACGCACCTCGGCCCGACCCAGGACACCGGCTCCGTCGCCTACCTGCGCCCCGAGACCGCCCAGGGCATCTTCACCAACTTCGCCCAGGTGCAGACCACCTCGCGGCGCAAGCCGCCGTTCGGCATCGCCCAGATGGGCAAGTCGTTCCGCAACGAGATCACGCCGGGCAACTTCATCTTCCGCACCCGCGAGTTCGAGCAGATGGAGATGGAGTTCTTCGTCAAGCCGGGCGAGGACGAGAAGTGGCACGAGTACTGGATGGAGCAGCGCTGGAACTGGTACACCGGCCTGGGTCTCCGTGAGGAGAACATGCGCTGGTACGAGCACCCGAAGGAGAAGCTCTCCCACTACTCCAAGCGCACCGCCGACATCGAGTACCGCTTCAACTTCGGCGGCAGCGAGTGGGGCGAGCTCGAGGGTGTCGCCAACCGCACCGACTACGACCTCTCCTCCCACGCCAAGGCCTCCGGCCAGGACCTGTCCTACTTCGACCAGGAGGCCGGCGAGCGCTGGACGCCGTTCGTCATCGAGCCCGCGGCCGGTGTCGGCCGCGCGATGCTGGCGTTCCTGCTGGACGCCTACGTCGAGGACGAGGCGCCCAACGCCAAGGGCAAGATGGAGAAGCGCACCGTGCTGCGCCTGGACCACCGCCTGGCCCCGGTGAAGGTCGCGGTGCTCCCGCTGTCCCGGAACCCGGAGCTGTCGCCGAAGGCCAAGGGCCTCGCCCAGACCCTGCGCCGGCACTGGAACATCGAGTTCGACGACGCCGGCGCCATCGGCCGCCGCTACCGCCGCCAGGACGAGATCGGCACGCCGTACTGCGTCACGGTCGACTTCGACACGCTCGACGACAACGCGGTGACGGTGCGTGAGCGCGACTCGATGAAGCAGGAGCGGGTGTCCCTGGACCAGATCGAGGGGTACCTGGCGGGGCGGTTGCTCGGCTGCTAGGCGCTGCGCTGGGCGGGCG